>JAPSKX010000005.1:19300-62118 GCA_031181325.1 Paenibacillus sp. | reverse complement strand
AGCCGGCGCTCGCGACGCTTGCGATCATCGATTTCTCGTGGCAGTGGAATGATTACGAGAACGCCCTCGTCTTCCTGATCGACGAAGAGCTGTACACCGTTCCGCTCGGTCTGCAAAATTTTATTCTGGAGAACACGGTTGATTACAACGGGATGATGGCCGCTGCGTCGGCGGGCATTCTGCCGATGATTGCGGTATTCGCGATCGGGCAGCGGTACATTATTCAAGGCTTAACCAATTCAGCGGTGAAAGGGTAGGTGGAGAAGGATGCGCAGCGAAATCGTGTTGTCGGATCTAACGGTCGTCGGCGGAGGTTTGGCGGGCGTATGCGCGGCGGTGGCGGCGGCAAGGCTCGGCCGGAAGGTCGCGCTCGTTACGAATCGCCCCGTCCTCGGCGGCAATTCCAGCAGCGAGGTCCGCGTCTGGGTGTGCGGGGCGACCGCGCATGGCACGAACCGATATGCTCGAGAGACGGGCATCATGGGCGAAATGTTCGTGGAGAACCAATTCCGCAATCCGGAGGGCAATCCGTATCTATGGGATTTGGTCGTGATGGAGACGGTGAAGGCGGAGACGAATATTCGCTTGTTCCTGAATACCGACGTTCATGAGGTGGAGGCGGTCGGGGGCGAGGACAACCGGACGATCCGCTCGGCGACAGGTTGGATGATGGGTTCCGAGCGCCGAATCCGGTACGAAAGCCCGTATTTCCTCGATTGCACCGGCGACGGATTGATCGGATTCCTTGCGGGTGCGCGCTATCGGATCGGTCGCGAGGCGGCGCACGAATACGGCGAAGCATGGGCGCCCGAGGTCGCGGACGACATTACGCTTGGGAGCACGCTGCTCTTTTATACGAAAGACGCGGGACGTCCGGTTACGTTCGTGCCGCCAAGTTTCGCCAAGGATATTACGCAGACGCCGATTCCGATAAAGCGGGTCATCCGCAGCGGAGACTCGGGCTGTCATTATTGGTGGATCGAATGGGGCGGCGAGCTCGATACCGTGCACGACAACGAGCGAATCCGCGACGAGCTGTGGTCGGTCATTTACGGGATATGGGATTATATCAAAAACTCAGGGCAATTCGACGCTGATCATATGACGCTGGAGTGGGTCGGTTCGATTCCCGGCAAGCGCGAGTACCGTCGGTTTGTCGGAGACTATGTGTTGAACCAGAACGATGTTATCGAGCAGCGGCAGTTCGAGGATCGGATCGCCTTCGGCGGCTGGTCGATCGATCTGCATCCGCCGCAAGGCATGTACGCGACGGAGAGCGGCTCGAAACATATGCATGCGGACGGCATCTACCATATTCCCTATCGCTCGCTCTACTCGGCGAACGTGACGAACCTGTTGTTCGCCGGACGGAACGTAAGCGCGACGCATGTCGCCTTCGGAACGACGCGCGTGATGGCGACCTGTGCGGTGATGGGCGAAGCGGCGGGAACGGCTGCGGCGCTATGCGTGGAGAAGGGCGTGACGCCGCGCGGTCTGTACGAGCACGAGCTGGCCGCGCTTCAGCAGACGCTGCTGCGGCAGGATGCTTCGATCATCGGGATCGCGAACGAGGATGCGAAGGATTTGGCGCGCCAGGCGAAGGTGTCGGCGTCGTCTGCGCGCACAAGAATCGCAGTAGAGGAGAGCCGCGGGCAGTATCCCCTCACGCATGACGCGGGTATATTGTTTCCGGTCGAACCATCCCTGCATGGATTTGAGCTGCTCGTCGACGCTTTGGAGGACACGACGCTGACGGTGGAGCTATGGGACACGGGTCTCGCGGAAAATTATGTGCCGCGCTCGCCCGTTGCGAGCGCGAAGGTTGAAGTGCCGGCTGGCGCAGGCTTGTGGGTCCCCGTAAGCGGTCTGGATTGGGAGCCGGGCCGCGCCTGCAATGCGTTCGTCATCCTTCGCGCGAATGAGAGGGTCGTTCTGCATCTGTCGGACGAACCGCTGACGGGCGTGTTGTCTTTCGAGAGGGGAGCGGCACCGCACGCCGTTGCGGAGCTGGAGGATCACGACGCATCGCAGCCGATCGTCGACTGGAGCATGAAGAAGCTCGTGCGCCGTCCGTTTTGCTTCCGTGTATTATCGACGACCGAGGCGTACTCGCCGCAGAAGGCGGTTAGCGGCTACAAGCGCCCGTATGGCGGCCCGAACCTGTGGGCGTCCGAACGGTCGGTTGCAGGCGCGGATCAATGGCTTGAGCTCGGCTGGGACGGCCCCGTCGCGGCCCGCGAGATCATCGTGACATGGAACGACGACGTGAACGAAGATCTTATCAATCTTCATCATCACCGCACGCCGTTCGCCGTGATCCCCGAGCTCGTAAAGCATTACCGTCTGGAGGCACGGATAGGCGGTGCTTGGACGGTCATGTCCGAAGTGCGCGACAACCGCCGCCGTACGAACCGGTTTCAGTTCGACCAGCCACTTGCCGCGGACGCTCTTCGCATCGTCATTCTCGAAACGAATGGCGCTCCGCACGCGGAGCTGGTGGAAGTGCGAGTGTATGCGTGACAGAGCGGGGAAAGGAAGATTCCTTTTGAGAAAGAGCTGCCGCGCGGCAGCTCTTTGGCTGCGGTGGTACTAAGCTTGCCTGGCACGGAGAAATGTAAGCGCTCTTTTGCTTGCGTGGAAAATTGAGATGGAGGGGAATGGGATTGGTACGATCAACGGGAATGCGCAGGTATGTCATCTTATTTTTATGTCTGGCGGTCGTCTGGGCGGGATTCCCGGTCATAGGGAAGGTTCATGCGGCGGACCTTGGCGACGAATATGACGGGCTGAGGCAGCGATGGTATGAGATGCTGACAGGGGGGAATTACGACCCTGCCGATCCGGACATCGCTGGCGCGATACAAGCGATTACGGATAAAGCTCAGTCGAACTGGGAAACGATGAACGCCGGACCGGGCACCAGAACGTATCTGTGGAGCGATCTCGGGAACGGGGCGACAAACCCGACGCATATTCGTCTGTCTTATCAAAGGCTGTACGAGATGGGGCTTGCTTACCGGACGACCGGCTCTTCCTTGGAAGGCGACGGCGCGGTCAGGGACAGTGTGCTGGACGGACTTCGATTCCTGTACGAGACGTATTACAACGATGCCGTTACGCCGTACGGCAACTGGTGGGAGTGGCAGATCGGAGCGCCGCTGGCGCTGAACGATACCGTCGTGCTGCTGTACGACGAGCTGCCGGCTCCGGCAATCGCATCGTACATGGGCGCAATCGAGCATTTTGTCGCCGGTCCGAGAGATACCGGAGCGAACCGGGTATGGTCGTGTGCGGTGGCGGTGGGCAGGGGAATCCTGACCAAGGACGGTGCAACGATTCGGCGGGGCGTCGACGGTCTGAGTCCGGTATTCGACTACGTGACGTCGGGCGACGGGTTTTACGAGGACGGTTCCTTCATCCAGCATGCGAAATTCGCATATAACGGATCGTATGGCTTAAGCTTGATCGAAAACTTGAGCACGGTACTTTATTTCGTAACTGGCTCCAGCTGGGACGTTACCGATCCGGATGCCGCCAACGCTTATCGATGGGTGGACGACTCGTTTATCCCGTTCGTGTATAAGGGCGCCTTAATGGATATGGTGCGGGGGAGGGATATCTCCGTATTCAGCAGGGAGGATCACGAGACGGGCCACCGGATGGCCGCGGCATTGCTTCGAATGGCGCAGTCCGCCGCACCGATGGATGCCGCTCGTTACAAAAGCGTGATCAAACATTGGCTGCTGAACGATACCGGCCATAGCTTCTACGAAGGGCTGTCCCTCGACTTTATACGGCAGGCTAAAGCAATGTTGAACGATTCTACGATCACGCCGGCGCCGGAACCGGTTGGCTCCAAAGTGTATCCGGCAATGGATCGGGCGCTTCACCTGCGGCCAAGCTTCGGAGTGGGCATCAGCATGTTTTCCAAGCGTATCGCCAACTACGAGACGACGAACGGCCAAAACCTGAAGGGTTGGTATACGGGAGCCGGCATGACCTATCTGTATAACGGGGATTCTGAACAATTCGGCGGCAACTTCTGGCCGACCGTCAATTCGTACCGCCTTCCGGGAACGACGGCCGTCGCAGGCAAAACCATGCAAGCCGAATCGCTGAACAATCAAACATGGGTCGGCGGCACGAGCCTCGGGGACGACTATAGCGTCGTCGGCATGTCGCTTGAGCATGTAGACGCGGATATAACGGCGGATATGAGCGCGAAGAAGTCCTGGTTCTTGTTCGACGACGAGGTTGTGGCGTTGGGATCCGGCATCACCTCCACATACCCGTCGAACGACGTGGAAACCATCGTAGAGAACCGAAGGCTGAACGCCGCCGGCGACAACGCGCTGACGGTTAACGGCATGCTTACATCTTCCGTCGTCGGTTGGTCGGAAACGATGGCGGGCGTAAAATGGGCGCATCTTGCGGGCAGCGCTGCGGATTCGGATATCGGGTATTATTTCCCCGGCGCGGCGACCTTGCAGGGCTTGCGCGAGGAACGAAGCGGCAAATGGTTCGACATCTCGAAATATACGGGAGTGCTCGAGCCGGGGAATCCCACGCACACGAACCGGTTCCTGAATTTGTACTTCAATCACGGCACCGCACCGACAGACGCCTCGTACGCTTACGCGCTGCTTCCGGGCAAGACGGCATCCGAGGTGAACAGCTACGCGGGGAATCCCGACTTTATCGTGCTTGCGAACAATTCGGGCGTTCATGCGGTGAAGGAGAAGACGCTTGGCGTGATTGGAGCTAATTTCTGGACGAATTCGGAGCAATCGGTTGATATGATTACAAGCTCCGGCAAGGCGGCTGTTATGGTGCGGGAGAACGGCGAGAACAGCTTGTCGTTGTCCGTATCCGATCCGAATCAGCCGGCGTCCGGCGTCGTAATCCTAAAGCTGGCCCAAAGCGCCAAAAGCGTTATTGTCGCGGATCCCCGCATTACGGTAAACCGGCTCAGCCCATACATTCAGCTGACAGTCGACGTAGGCGGCTCTCTGGGCCGTAAGATCGAAGCGAGCTTCGAGTTGGAGACTTCGTCCGAGACGGTTATCGAAGCGGAAAATTATGTCAGCGCGAACAAGCCTACAAGAACCGTCACGACGGATATCAGCGGCAACTATCATATTTCCGGCGCGGACGGAACGTGGATGGCTTATCATGGGTTGGACTTTGGCGACGGAACGGACAGTGTGACGCTCCGTATGGCTACCGCGAATACAGGCGGTACGATCGAGCTTCGTCTGGACAGCACGACGGGGCCGCTCATCGGCTCGCATCCCGTGACGAGCACCGGGGGCTGGTCGGCATGGAGAAACGTCGAAGTGCCGCTCACGGGAGCAAGCGGCATGCACGATCTGTATATCTTGTACGTCAAGAAGACGAATACGCTAGGCGTCGCGGCGCTGAACTGGTTCAGCTTCCGGGCCGGTCGCGACACATCCGATAAGACGCCTCCCGTTATCGTTCTTGCAGCCGATCGGCTCGATCCGACGGATCAGGACGTAACGGTTACGGCGGATGTTTACGACGATCGCGGCATCGGGGTGAAGAAATGGGCTTTCGGCAACCATCCGGCAAGTTATTTCGCCGAGGGCGGAATGCCCCTTGACAATCATTTTGCCGCAGCGATTAATGGTGTCTATACCGTATACGCCCAGGATTTTTCCGGCAATGAAACGGTACAGACGATCGAGGTGTGGAACATTACAAAAGACGTGCCGACGATTCTGTTGGTGCCGAATCCGACCTCCCCGACGAATGGAATCGTAAACGTTCTTGCCGCGGTGAGCGTCGCAAGCGGGTTGCAGGAGATGAGATACGACTGGGGACAGTTTGATGCGAGCTATTTTACGACTGGAGGAATCGCGCAAGCTGACCCCGCCGCACCCATCGTAGTGTCGGCCAATGGCTGGCTTACCGTTTATGTGAAGGACGGTATAGGCAACGAACGGACGAAACAGATCGAAATTTCGAATATCGACCGCGACAAGCCGGTCATTACGCTGAGAGGAGACGCTGCGCTTGATCTGGCCTACGGCGGCGCGTACAACGATGCGGGTGCCGACGCGACGGACGCGTTCGACGGGGATCTATCCGCGAACGTATCGGTCTCCGGAGATGCCGTCGATACAAGCGCACCGGGCAAATACGTCATTCATTACGACGTGACGGACAGAGCAGGCAACGCGGCCGAACGGGCGACCCGTACCGTCACCGTTCTTGAAGGTCTCGACATGCTGCCGCCTGCGTGGCCGGCCGGCAGCTCCGTAACCGTCTCGGAAATCGCGCCTAGGAGCGTTAAGCTAAGCTGGCCGTATGCGGAGGATGCTGCCGGCGTAGCCGGTTATCGGATCTATGAAGGGGGCGCAGAGCTTGCCGCGGTCGGAGAGGAAGCGGCGTCTTATACGGTGACGGGGCTTACGCCGGACAAGAAATACGATTTTAAAGTAACGGCGTTCGATACAAAGGGCAATGAAAATTCGGGCATGGCGATAACCGTATACACGCTGCGGGTGTCTGGGGGATGCGGAAGCTGCGGCGGCGGGAGCGTCGTTATTCCGGACCCGTCAAGCAATGCCGGATTGAATCAGGTAGAGCTGCGAATCGGCGGGGATTCGCTGCCGCTTGCGATCATCGATCAGAACGGCAAACGGGTGTACTGGGCTGAGACGAATGCCGAATGGGCGATGATCGAGGCAAGTCCTGCCGACAGCGGGGCTACTGTTAAATTGAGAAATATCGCGATCGACGCGCAGGGGCGCGTACAGCTGCGCGAAGGAGACAACGCGTTCGAACTGGAGGTAAGAGCGCCCGATGGATCGGTTACGTCGTATGCCGTGGTCATCCGCAGGACGGCCGCGAAGCTGCCTGGTCAACCGGAGGAGCCGGGAATGCCGGAGGAGCCGACTGCCTCGTTAAGCGATATATCCGGACATTGGGCGCAGGCAGCGATTCGACAAGCCCGCCTATTGGGCATAGCAAACGGTTATTCGAACGGGACCTTCCTTCCGAATGCCTCAGTCACGCGTGCGGAGTTTGCGGTGATGCTGACGAAGGCGCTCGGACTGGGGGGCGGCGAAGCCCAGTTTGAATTTACGGATCGCGATGCCATTGGCAGCTGGGCTGTTGACGCTGTGTCGGCGGCTGTTCGGGCAGGCATCGTTTCGGGCTATGAGGACGGCAGCTTCCGGCCGGGCGATAGCCTGACCCGTGCGGAGATGGCGACGATGATCAGTAGAGCATTGGGGCTTTCCGGCGGCCAAGCCGCCGATTCGACCGGCTTCGCGGACGATGCTGAGATTCCGGATTGGGCGAAATCGGCGACAGCGGCCGCAAGCGAGCTTGGTATCGTGAAAGGGGTAGACGGCAATCGTTTAGCCCCGAACGATACGGCTACGCGCGCGGAAGCCGTTGTCATGCTGCTAAGGATGTTGGAGCGACAAATGAAATAAGAGAATCGCAGACCTTCGGAGGCTGGTCGTTCAATCTTCGTCCGCCGCAGAGCATGTATGCAACGGCGAGCGCTCGAAGCAGATGAACGTCGACGGCAGCTATCCGTCGTCGAGGGCACGAACGGCGGCGAGCGGGCGGAGATGATCGAGCTTCTGCGTTTATTGCCGTGGCGACGCGTAAGGATGGAAAGCCGAGCGTGTTCGCGAGCAAGAAGTCCGGGAGGAAGCTCCCGGACTTCTTGCCGTTCTCAACGAAGCTTGCTGTACAACAGAGGGAAGTACTCGTTGTCGAACCGCTGTCCGTCGTAGGGCCGCGGTCCGAGCAAGCGAACGTTGTCGTGCCGCTGCCGGCCCATGCGGAACGACGTATGCCCGGGCATGAGATGCGCGACGATCGACAAGCGCGGTTCGTTCGTCCGGTTCGGTCCGGAACCGTGGAACGTCAGCGCATGGTGGAAGCTGGCTTGCCCCGCCTTCAAGATGCAAGGCTCCTCCGTCCAATCGCGCTTGGCGAATTTCGCCCGCAGCTTCTCCATATCCTGATCGAAGAACGTGTCGCTTCCTTCGACTTCGCCCCACTTGTGCGAGCCGAGGATCGTCATCATCGCTCCGTTGGTCAGGTCGGTGTCCTGCAAGGCGATCCACACCGTGACCATGTTCGTCGTGCTGCTGGCTCGCCAATACCCGTAATCCTGATGCCAGCCGACGTTGCCGGCCTTCGTCTCCGCATCGCCGGCGCCGGGCTTGCAGATGACTTGGTCGTGCCATAAGCGAATCTCGTCCTCGTTCAGCAGCTCCGCCGCCATGCGGCCGAGCTCGGGGTCCGTAACGACGGCGCGGACCTCGTCGTTGATCCACCACCCGTTATCCAGCTTCTTAATGGCTAAGGGGTCCGAAGGACTGGGAACCGGATGCATGGAATAGCCGTCCCCGTCGAAGTCGCGCCTCCAGATCCGATCGTGCGCGCGACTCAAGCGTGCGATGGCGTCGTCGTCCAGCAGCTTGGGACTGATCCAATACCCGTCTTGCTGAAAACGAGCCTTGTCGTCTTCGGTCACTCGATACGGAATTACGTTCATAACGATCACCTCGGGAATAAGTTATCTTCATCAAAATGCGTCGGCGGGGCATTGACTTCCCCGAACGTATCGGATAGGATCAGAAACATTGCTATGATCGGGAACGAATGCGAAGGAGGTCGAACCATGTCGAGGCGGAGGATCGCGCCGCGATGGACCTATACGATCGAAGACGACGGGGCTTTGTCGGCTCCGCCCGAGCTTCTTATGCTCGGGTACGATCGTTTTACCGAGGCGTCGCCCTTGTCGGACCACCGGCATGAGCGATCGTACGAGTTCGTCTACATGGAGAGCGGCAAGGCGACCTGGGAAGTCGGCGGACGGGCGTTCGATTCCCATGCGGGACAGCTCTTCCATACGCGCCCCGGGGAGGTTCACCGGGCCCGGATGGATCATATCGAGCCGTGTTCGATTTGGTGGATGATCGTATTGGACCCGGCGGAGACGAACGGGTGGCTGCGGCTGGAGGAGCGGGAGCGCCTGGAGCTGTCGTCCGCGCTAAGGGAAGCGGACCGCGTCGTGACGACGGAGGCGGGCATCCTCGATACGTTCCGCCGCATGAGACGCGCGTTGGAGCGGGGGGAGGCGCTCAGCGCCTTGGAGCTGCGAACCGGGATCGTAGACGTGTTGCTGCGCGTGTTTCGTCCTCGGAAGCAGCGCTTGCCCGTCGATTTGAACGAAGCGTTGACCCGGCTCTGCTTTAGGATTCAAGCCGCTCCCGAGCGGCGCTGGGCGACCGCGGAGCTGGCCTCGGCGCTCGGCGTGAGCGAATCCCACGCGTATCGCGTCTTTCGCGAGGCCGTAGGCCAATCGCCGGCTTCCTATATCGAGCGACAGCGCGTCGAGAGCGCATGCAGGCGATTGCTGCGCCCGGACGCAGCGATTACGGAGGTCGCGTTCGAATTGGGGTTTAAGACGAGCCAGCATTTCGCGACGGTGTTCAAGCGATACACCGGGTTCACGCCGTCGCAATGGCGCCGCTCGAACATATAGGGAGGCATCGCGCCGCCCGGAGGCATTCCGCCGCCGGGCGGCTGTTCGTCGTTCGCCCGGTCCCGCGTCATTGCGTCTTTATGTATTCTTGACAGAAAGATCGCAGGATTTCGAGCGGCAATATGGAGAAGGACGTGCGTTCCCGACCACTAAATCTCATCTTGACAACATGTTTGCGCCGTATTGACAGTACAAATCGGCCGGTGATACGATTCATTCCATAAACCCGACTAACCGGATCGGGATTTACGGAAATGTCTACCGGACCACCGGCGACGCTATAGAATTCATACTTTTTAAAGGGTGGGAACTCCAGATGAAAAAGACGGTACTCCTTATGATGGTAAGCGGGTTGGCAGCGCTCATGACGGCGTGCGGCGGCGGGACGGCGAACACGGGAACGACGCCGGAAGCGCCGGCGGCGTCGACGCAAGGCGCCGGCGAAGCCGCGGCGCCCGCAGAGAAGCCGGCGGAGCGGCCGGCGAAGGCGGAGACGCCGAAGGAGCCGGTAGAGCTGCTCAACGTATCCTACGATCCGACGCGCGAGTTATATGAAGAATTCAACGCGGCCTTCGCGAAGCATTGGGAAGCGGAGACGGGGCAGAAGGTCACGATCAACCAGTCGCACGGCGGCTCCGGCAAGCAAGGACGCTCGGTGATCGACGGTCTCGAAGCCGACGTCGTCACGCTGGCTCTCGCCTACGATATCGACGAAATTCAAGCCGCGGGACTGATCGCCGAAGGCTGGCAGGATCGCTTGGAGGAGAACAGCTCGCCGTATACGTCCACGATCGTCTTCCTCGTGCGCAAGGGCAACCCGAAGGGGATCCGGGACTGGAACGATCTGATCCGAGACGACGTCGAAGTCATCACGCCGAATCCGAAGACGTCGGGCGGCGCGCGTTGGAACTTCCTCGCGGCATGGGGCTACGCGCTGCAGCGGAACGGCAACGACGAGGCGAAGGCGCAAGAGTTCGTGACGAAGCTGTTCAAGAACGTCCCGGTGCTCGATTCCGGCGCCCGCGGCTCGACGACGACGTTCGTCGAACGCGGCATCGGCGACGTGCTGCTCGCATGGGAGAACGAAGCATTCCTCTCCATCAACGAGCTCGGTCCCGACAAATTCGAGATCGTCGTCCCGTCGCTCAGCATTCTGGCGGAGCCGCCAGTGACGATCGTCGACAAGGTCGTCGAGAAGCGGGGCACGGCGGAGGTCGCTTCCGCGTACCTCGAGTATCTGTACAGCGAGGAAGGGCAAGAACTCGCGGCGAAACACTACTACCGCCCTCGCCTCGCGGCCGTGGCGGAGAAATATAAAGAACAATTCCCGGCGGTGAACCTCATGACGGTCGACGAGCACTTCGGCGGCTGGCAGGAAGCGCAGAAGAAGTTTTTCGCGGACGGCGGCGTGTTCGACCAAATTTATCAGCCGTAACCCGAGGCGGGGGCGCCAGAGCGCAAATCGTCGGGGTGAGTCCGACTGCACCCTCGCTGGCCTGCCATCAACCATACGAGGTGATCTAAGGTGGAGAGACAGATCGATATCCCGGCGAAGGGCCGCCGGCTCGCCGCGACGCTGCATTATCCGCCGTTGGAAGGGGGGCGGGACGCCGCCCGCTTCCCGGCCGTGGCGATCTGTCACGGCTTCGCGGGGAACCGCATCGGGGAGAACCGGCTGTTCGTGAAAGCCGCCAGGGCGTTCGCGGCCGCCGGATACGCGACGCTGCGGTTCGACTACGCCGGCTGCGGCGAGAGCGACGGCGACTACGGCGCGTCGACGATGGACGATTGGATCGACCAGACGCGATACGCGCTGGACTACTTGCTCGACCTCGACTTCGTCGACCCGCAGCGCGTGACGCTGCTCGGGCACAGCCTCGGCGGCGCGGTCGCGGTGCTGACGGCGGCGCGCGACAAGCGGGTGAAGACGCTGGCGCTCTGGGCGCCGGCCGGCCACCCGTTCCAAGACATCGTCGCGATCGTCGGGAAGGCGGCTTACGAGGAGGCCGTCACGCAAGGCGCGACGGAGGTCCTCGGCTACGCGATCGCGCCTGCGTTCTTCGCCTCGCTCGCGCCGCATCATCCGTTCCAGGCGGCGCGCGACTTCGGGGGCGACGTCTTGCTCGTGCACGGCACGGCGGACGCGCAGATCAACGTCGAATACAGCTTCTTGTATCAGAAGGTGTTCCGCACGCGGAACGAAGGCCAATGCGAAAAAGAGATCATCACGCAGGCCGATCATACGTTCAGCACGCGAGGGCATGCGGCGGAAGCGATCCGCGCGACGCTGGAATGGCTGCAGCAGCTCGACAAGCGGAAGACGGAATGGTTCGGCTGGATGATATAAACCATTATTACGATTGTACGGAGGGACGCAGGATGAACAAAACGAACGAATGGGATCCGGCATGGCTGAAGCGCA
This sequence comes from Paenibacillus sp., assembly GCA_031181325.1. GTDB lineage: Bacteria > Bacillota > Bacilli > Paenibacillales > YIM-B00363 > Paenibacillus_AE. Next base: position 50,158 of record JAPSKX010000005.1, on the reverse strand, counting down.
TCGCGGAGAGCCTCGCCGGCATCAAATACGGCAGCGTCCAGATCGTCATCCACGACGGGAAAATCGTGCAAATCGAACGTACGGAGAAACGAAGATTCGAGTCCGCGGCTAGGCTAGCTGGAGGCGAAGGGACCCTTGATAACTAGGCCTTTGAAAACTAGATTCGTACAGAAGAGCATACTGCCCGGCTTCGGGCTGACGATGGGCTTTACCTTGTTGTACTTGAGCATTATCGTCTTGATTCCGCTGTCGGCGGTCGCGCTCAAAGCGACGGGCGCCGGCTGGGCGGAGCTGTGGGCGGCCATCACGAGCCAACGCGTGCTGGCTTCGTTCCGCGTGACGATGCTCGCTTCGTTCGCCGCGGCGATCGTCAACGTCGTCTTCGGCTTCCTCGTCGCGTGGGTGCTGACGCGGTACTCGTTCCCCGGGAAGCGATTCGTCGACGGCCTCATCGACCTGCCGTTCGCGCTGCCGACCGCGGTCGCCGGCATCTCGCTGACGGCGATCTATTCGCAGAACGGCTGGGTCGGCCAGTTTCTCGAGCCGCTTGGCATCAAGATCGCGTTCACGCCGATCGGCATCACGGCGGCGCTCATCTTCATCGGGCTTCCGTTCGTCGTGCGCACGGTGCAGCCGGTCATCGGCGAGCTCGAGAAGGAGATCGAAGAAGCGGCCGTCTCCCTCGGCGCGAAGCGCTGGCTCACGTTCCGCAAGGTGCTGTTCCCCGAGCTGCTGCCGCCGCTCTTGACCGGCTTCGCGCTCGCGTTCTCCCGCTCGATCGGGGAATACGGCTCCGTCGTCTTCATCTCGGGCAACATGCCGATGCGAACCGAGATCGTGCCGCTGCTCATCATGACGAAGCTCGAGCAATACGATTACACCGGCGCGACGGCGATCGCGCTGCTCATGCTCGTCATCTCGTTCTTCTTGCTGCTTCTGATCAACTACCTGCAGTGGTTCAGCCACCGCCGGTTTACGACGAAATAGGAGGGGTCCAAGATGGCCGGATACGTAACGAATCACGGGGCAGGCGCCGGTGCCGGCGCGCGGCCGAAGCATCTGACCGAGCCTCCCGTCGTGCGATTGTCTCTGCTCGGCATAGCCTTGTTATACCTAGGCTTCGTACTCGTGCTGCCGCTCGCGGCCGTGCTCGTCGAAGCGCTCTCGAAGGGCGTTCACGTGTACCTCGAGTCGATTACCGAACCGGACGCTCTCGCGGCGATAAGGCTGACGCTCCTCACCGCGGCGATCGCGGTGCCGCTCAACACCGTCTTCGGCGTGGCGGCCGCCTGGGCGATCGCGAAATTTCAGTTCAAAGGAAAGAACCTGCTCATCACGTTGATCGATCTGCCGTTCGCGGTGTCGCCGGTCATATCCGGTCTCATCTTCGTCCTATTGTTCGGCGCGCAAGGGCTGCTCGGGCCGTGGCTCCAGAGCCACGATATCAAGATCATCTTCGCGCTTCCCGGCATCGTGCTCGCGACCGTCTTCGTCACGTTCCCGTTCGTGGCGAGGGAGCTGCTCCCCGTCATGCAGGCGCAAGGCAGCGGCGAGGAGGAAGCGGCGGCCAGCATGGGAGCCGGCGGATGGCGCATTTTCTGGAAAATTACGCTCCCGAACATCAAATGGGGATTATTATACGGCGTCATTCTGTGCAACGCCCGCGCGATGGGCGAGTTCGGCGCGGTATCGGTCGTCTCGGGCCACATCCGGGGCATGACGAACACGGTGCCGCTGCATATCGAAATCTTGTACAACGAATATCAATTTACCGCGTCGTTCGCGGTCGCCTCGCTGCTCGTGCTGCTGGCGCTGGCGACGCTTATCGTGAAGAGCTTGATGGAATGGAAACACCGGGCGCTCTTGTCCGGCGGACAGAAAGGAGAGGACGCGCATGCGAATTAAGGTGCAAGGGCTGACGAAGCGGTTCGGCGACTTCGAGGCGTCGAAGGGGGTATCGTTCGACGTCGAGGACGGCAAGCTGATCGGCTTCCTGGGCCCGAGCGGCGGCGGCAAGACGACGATTCTCCGAATGCTGGCCGGGCTCGAGGAGCCGGATTCGGGCGACATCTTCTTCGACGACCGCCGCGTGAACGATCGGCCGCCGCAGGCGCGCGGCATCGGGTTCGTGTTCCAGAACTACGCGCTGTTCCGCCACATGACCGTCGAAGACAACATCGCGTTCGGACTGACCGTGCAGAAGAGGAAAAAAGACGACATCGCGAAACGCGTGTCGGAGCTCATCGAGCTGACCGGGCTGCGCGGGCTCGAGAGACGGCTGCCGCATCAGCTGTCGGGCGGCCAGCGCCAGCGCGTCGCCTTCGCCCGCGCGCTCGCGCCGGAGCCGAAGCTGCTGCTGCTCGACGAGCCGTTCGCCGCGATCGACGCGAAAGTGCGCAAGGAGCTGCGGACGTGGCTGAAGGGGATGATCCGCAATCTCGGCATTACGACGATCTTCGTCACGCACGATCAGGAGGAAGCGGTCGAGGTGGCGGACGAAATCATGATCATCCACGGGGGCCGGCTCGAGCAGCAGGGCTCGCCGCTCGACATCTACCAGCGTCCGGCGACGCCGTTCGTCGCGGGCTTCGTCGGCGAGACGAACGTGCTGGAACGCCCCGAGCAGCTCAAGGGGTTCGAGGAAGCCGGCCGGGTCGGCCGCGCCGTTGTCCGGCCCGAATTCGTCGAGGTCGGCACCGCGAAGGAAGTATCGTTCCCGAACGCTTCCGAGCGGGGCGTCGTGAAGGAAGTCTGCTTCCGAGGCAGACATTGGCAGGTCGACGTGCAGCTGGACGCGGGCATCGTGACCGCGTACCGGTCGCTCGAGCGAGAAGCGCTGAAGCCCGGCGACGAGGTGTGGACGCTCATTCATCGCATCTACGCGTTCGACGGCGACCGTTGCGTGGTCGTGGAGAACGGCATGAAGGTCGACCCGATGCCGGTGCATATTTAAAACGAGAAGAGGGGCTTCCGAGATGGTTCGCATCGGAAGCCCCCTGTCTTATTCAAGCTCGTAGCGGGTCATGCCTCGCAGCGGCGGCGCGTAGACGTGCAGCGATACCATGCGCCCGGCGCCGTCGTTGCGCATGCGGTGGATGACGCCTGCGGGCGAAAGCATCCGCTCGCCTGCGGCGACATCGCTCGCTGCATCAAGGCGAACCTTGCCGTCCGTCTCGAGCCGGTACATCTCGTTCGCCATCCCGCCTTCGACGACGACGGCGCAGCCGATCGACGCGCCGTGATCGTGCACGGCCGTCGCCGCGCCCGCCGGCAAGTGAATGACGATCGCCTCCATCCGTTCGTCGGCGTATACGACGTTCCGGCCGTACGCATGACCGTCCGGTTCCGTCACGTGCGGGCGCACGAGCGTACGCAGCTCGGGGATGCCGCCCAGCGCATCCCCGACCCGTTCCGGCGTCCATTCCTCGATGCGTTCGAATGCGTTCTTAATACAATCGCTCAGTTCCATTCGTACCCTCTCCCGTTGGCAACGTTTTACTATATTTCTATTAATACAAGGGAGCCGCGGTTCCTGACGCCGCCTATGCCGGCGCTCGTACGAGAAGGCGCCGGGCGCGCGGATCCGGGCGGTCGCCCATGGGTATGTTTCAAAGCGGAGGAAAGGTCGGGATTGCGGAAACCGGGGGAAGCCGTCTAGAATGGTAGAAAAGAGTGTCGCGTCGAACATGATGCCAAAAATATATTTTCGAGAGGACGAGCCCGATGGATCTGGAAACCGTGACGAAGTGGTGCCTGGAGAAGCGAGGCGCTTGGGAGGATCGCCCGTTCGGTCCGGAGCCCGCCGTCATGAAGGTCGGTTCGAAGATGTTCGCCATTGTCGCCGGCGGGAGCCCCGTGCACCTGTCGCTCAAGTGCGACCCCGATACCGCGACGATGCTGCGGCAAGAATTCGAGGCGGTGAAGCCGGGGTATCATCTGAACAAGACGCATTGGAATACGGTCGCGCTCGACGGGACCGTGCCGGAGAAGGACGTACGGTGGATGATCGACCATTCGTACGCCCTCGTCGCGAAGTCGCTGACGAAGCGGGAGCGGGAGGCGCTCGAGGCGAAGGCGTGATGCGGCGAGACGCGGGGGGAGCGGCGGATACTCGCCGGGAACGGTGTCTCCTAAGGATTGACGGCAGGCGAAGGCATTCGACATAATGAGGGCATAGACAGTCGAGGAAGCACCTCGCGAGATCGGACGTTCGTCGTCCGCATCTTGCGGGGTGTTTCGCGTATGAAGCCAAGGGAGGAGGGGGTATTCATGACAGAGAAACCGAAGAGGAAGCGGCAAGAGGACATGCTGCGCGAGGGCGGGTTAACGTACGACGATTATGCGGCGTTCGACGACGGCAATCGATACGAGCTCGTCGACGGGCGATTGGAGATGATGAGCCCGGGAACGATGTCCGATCACCAACTCATCAGCTTCGAGCTGCAAAGGGAGTTGTACGATACCTGCGGGGAACGATTCGTCATCATGTACGCCCCGATCGATCTGATCTTGTCGAAAACCGAAGTCCGGCAGCCGGATGTCGTACTTATTCGTAAGGAGAGGTTCCAAGACGTCGTCGCGAAGCGCGGCATCGTCGGCCTTCCGGACGTCGTCGTCGAAATCCTGTCGCCGTCGACGCTGCGCCGGGACAAGCGGGACAAGCTGCGATCGTACGCGAAGTACGGCATTCCCGAATATTGGATCGTCGACCCCGCTAGCGTCAGCCTGGAACAATATTTGCTCGTCGAAGGCGATCGCTACGAGCTCGTCGAGCTGTATCAAGGATCGGAGCCGATGCATTCGCCGAATGCGCCGTGCGCGAGCCTTAAGATCGGCGAGCTGGCGGCGCGGATGCCGAAGCTTAAGGACGACTGACCGACTGGCGTCGTTATCCCGCGGGGTGAGGCCGAAGCGGGATTTGAACGCCCTTTTCGAAAAATGGGAGACGGTGTTGACGCCGGACGCGCAGCAATTCTCCGTGACCGGAAGCGTCGTCGACGCGAGCACGATCAACAGCAGCTCCAGCTCGTAGAACTCATGCCAATGGACGGCGATCGGAACGGTCAGCGTATGTCGAAAGGAAGGAGGGACGACAGCGCCCCCATTTTCCGCATGTATGCTCCGAATTACACGTCCATAACGGATTGTTCCCCGCGATGTCTTCCCCTGCGCCAGCCACGAAATAAAGACCGGGCGTTTCTCCGGAATGACCCGCGCTTCGGTCGAGAAGTACCTCGTCGTATACCCGCAGCGCCGATCGGGCTCGGATTCGCCTCCCGCTCCGTGGATAAAGCGCGAGTCGTGTAAGGAGCATTGCGAAATACAACCCCTTCGACTTGTCGATCGACTTGATTTCCGTTTTCTTGATAAACCCGCACTTCCTCCGTCGTCAGCGCCATGCGGCAGGCCTCGTACGAAAATATCTTCGGGCATTCCGCCGGAATACAGAAGAAGACCGCCTCCGCGGGGAGCGGGGCGGCCTTCCGGGTGCTTACAATCCCTTCGTCTTGTCGTCGTTGTACGACGAAGTGAAGATCGTGACCAAGAACAAGGTCAGCACGAGCATAACGATCCAGAAAACCATGGAAAAAGACACGGCTCGGACCTCCTTTAACGTTTCTATATGTCCTTCATTATAACGCCAACGCACGGAAAAAGGAAACGACCGTTGTGTGAAAACTTTTCGCTTTACAAGACGAGCTTATTAATCTTATAATTCCTATTAATATACTAGGGATTAAGAGAGAAGCGGGTGGAGGAGCTATGGAACTTACGACTGCCATTATCGGACTCTGCGTCGGGTTTCTGGTCGGATTGACCGGAGTCGGCGGCGCGGCGTTGTTGACGCCCGTTCTGATCTGGTTCGGCTTCCCGGCGACGGTCGCGGTCGGCACGGACTTATTTTACAACTCCATCACGAAATTATTCGGCGGCATTCAGCACTGGCGGCAGCATACGGTGCAATGGAAGCTGGTCGGGTACCTCGCGGGCGGGAGCGTTCCGGGCGCGGTCATCGCCGTCGGGCTGCTGAAGATCTTCGATCAATGGTTCGACAATCAAGAGCATGTGATCCGCACGGCGCTCGGCGTTATGCTCGTCGTCGTCGCGGCGGCGATTCTGCTGCGCTTGATCGGCTGGAAGACGGACAAGGAAAACAAGTGGCAGGCGAAGCCCATCGAGCAGAAGATGTGGCTGACGATCGCCATCGGCTTCGTGCTCGGCTTCGTCGTCGGCCTGACGTCCGTCGGCTCCGGCTCGCTGTTCGCCATCGCGATCATCTACTTGTACCGCCTGAAGTCGTCCGAGGTCGTCGGCACGGACATCGTGCACGCCTTCTTCCTCGTCACAGTCGCGGGGGCGCTGCACGCCGGTATGGGCAACGTCGATTACGGCCTCGCGTTCAACCTGCTGCTGGGCTCCGTGCCCGGCGTGCTGCTCGGCAGCGCGCTGAGCACGAAGGTGCCGTCGAAGCCGCTTCGCGCGATCGTGGCGACGCTCATTTTGCTCAGCGGGATCAAGCTTATATAAGTAGTTTCGTCGTAAAGAGGACACCCTAACACCAAAGCGCCTGCGGTTGCATCGACGACCGAGCGCGACGGTATCTTCGCAGCGAAAGCGCGAGGAGCGGAGGGGGTCTTCTTTTCTTATGTACGATTGTATCATTGTGGGCGGCGGCATCGCGGGACTGCAGGCGTCCATTCAGCTCGGCCGCTATCGGCGGAAGACGCTCGTGATCGACCGCGGGGACGGGCGGTCGACGCTGTGCCGGAACTATCATAACGTGCTCGGGTACCCCGAGGGCGTCAGCGGGGAGACGCTCCGTTCCCTCGGGCGACGGCAAGCGCAGGGGTACGGCGTGCAGTTCGTCGAAGGGAACGCCACGGCGACGGAGCGGTACGAGAAGGGGTTCTTGATTACGTGCGAGCCGGAGAACAGCCTGCCGACGACGTACGAGGGAAAGACGGTGCTGTTCGCGACGGGGGTCATGGACCGGATGCCGGACTTGCCGGGGCTTCGGCTTTGTTTGGGATTGACGGTATTCATTTGTCCCGACTGCGACGGGTACGAAACCCGGGGGAAGCGGACGCTCGTGATGGGTTCCGGGGATGCGGGGGCTTCGATGGCGCTGGCGTTGACGTACTTCTGCAACGATCTCGTCTACGTGAACCATGAACGGAAACCGGTAGATGCCGCTTTGGCCGAGAAGCTTCGGGCGGCGGGCATTCGGACGGTCGATGCCGCGATCGAGCGCATCTTGACGGAGGGCGAAGCGGTTGCGGGCCGATTCCGCGGGGTCGCGCTCGCTACCGGCGAGACGATCGCCGGGGACCGGGCGTTCGTCGCCTTCGGCGGCAACGAGGTGCGGACCGACCTCGCGAAGCAGCTGCACGTCGAGCGGATGGAGACGAAGCATATCGCGACGGACCCGCGGACGAAGATGACGAGCGTGCCCGGCGTCTGGGCGGCCGGCGACGTCGGCGTACATTCCGAGCAGCTCGTCATCGCGATGGGCGAGGGGCTGCAATCGGCGATCTGGATGCATAAATGGCTGCTCGCGCGGGAGAAGGAGTCCGGGGCGACGGCGAATAGCTTGGTCGGCGCGGGCAAACCCTAATCCGGTACGAATCCCGAACCTCAAGCAGAGAGGATGGAGCGCTTAGATGAAGAACGATGCGAACATCACCCATGAAGAGAACGTCCGGAACCGAATGAGCGGCACCGAGATCGCGCTCGACGATCGCGGACCGGGCGTCGGCAACGTCGCCTCCGTCAATAAGGAGACGGCCGGCAAGGAGGCGCTCCGGTCCATGGCGCTGAACGAGACGAACAAGCGAAAGCTGACGGATCTCGAAACCGGCGACGAGAGCGACCCGGGCGACCGGGCGAACGTGCCGCGCGGTCCGTGGCCGTACGAGTAACTGAATCGCGCGGTACGTCCGATCGTCGGAAGCCTCTTCCGACGATTTTTATTTGTTCGCCTGAGCGCCGCCCGGTCAGACCCGTTTCGGGTCACCGAGGCGTCGCGCGCGAGGCGCCCTGACCCGAAACGGGGCCCTGCCCAGTCTGACCAAAGGAAATCACTTAGTAAAGGGGCTGCGGAGGGAGTGCAGGGCCCGGGGGGCCACGGCGCGTTAGCGCTGCGGCTACAGTGCGGCGGGGCGGCGACCTGCGCCGATCATTCGCGCGCCGCGCCGGTGGTCGCGGCGACGACGTCGGCGAATTCGCCGAGCGCCCGCTCCCCCGCTGGCGTCAGCGCGTAGACGCCGCGCGATACTCGCCGGAACCAGCCGTATACGTTCCGAGCCAGAATCGCCCGCGCCATGTCGCTGGCGATCAGATCCCGCACCTGCCGCGGGGCGAGCGGTCCGTGCGTGTGCAGCGCTTCCGCGCAGCGAAGCGCCTTCTCCCGATAGGCGGTCACGAGCTTCCGCCCGGTGACGCCGCCGGCGTTGTAGTCGCCGGACCGCTCGCGGAACTCGTCGAGCACGCGCGCCGTCCGGCGCCCCGGCGTCTTCGGCGGACCGCCCGCGGCGCCGAAGACGCCCGCTTCGCCGGGAGCCGCCGGCTCGCAGTGCAGCTCTACGAGCGCGGGTTTGCGCTTATACAGCTTGACCGTCAGCAGCCCGACGCCGAGCAGCCCGCACAGCCGCCGCAGCTCGGACAGCGCGAAGGCGTTCTTCCGGTCCGACCGCTCGGCGGCGACGTATACGTACGGAGTCATCGCCCGCCGTTCCACCGCCTGGAGGAACAGCGACAGGTTGAAGCGCTTCTTCAGCTCGACGACGACCGGCCACGGCTCCCCGTCCCGCACGGCGACGACGTCGCAGCCGCGCACTTCGCCTCGGACGGCGTAGCCTCGCGCCTCCAGCCAGCGCTTCACCGGCGCGTACAGCTCGGTCTCCGCCTTCGCGCGCACGGCGCGCTCGGCCTCCGCTTCGCCTCCGTTTCCGCGTTTGCCGCCGGCCGCCTTCGCACGCGAAGCCGACCCGGCGCCCCCCTCGGCGAGCCGTCCCGCGGCAGCGAGCTTCGCGCCGCCGGGCTTCGCGGCGGAGGACTTCGCCGCGGCGGGGGCGGCGTCTGCGGGTGTCCTTTTCCCCATGCCTGTCTTCTTCCTTCCGCGTCTTGTTCACGATCAGTACGTATTCCTTGTAGGCGTAACACCGGCAATGCCGGTTTTCTTGGTCCCCGTATTATAGCACGCGACTTCCTCGGATTCCTCGAAATTTGTACGAATTTTCAGGTCAAGGTTTCTGGGCCCCCCGCATAGACTGAATTACGGCACCAATCCCAAGGCAAAGTGAATGTCCCTCCACTACCAGGTGCAATGCAGCTCTTCCAGCGTCCGAGAAGGAGGTTAGTTCTATGGACAACATACTTAAGCGTATTTCGCAGTATCGAAGTGAAGAGGAACAGCTGGCGTGGTCCGGCACGTTCGCCGAATACCTGAACCTCGTCCGCGAGAAGCCGCATCTTGCGATGACCGCCCATTCCCGCGTGTACGAGATGATTAAGAGCGCAGGCGTGGAGACCGTAGACGGCCAAAATCGATATATGTTTTTCGAGAAAGAGATTTTCGGTCTCGAACGCGCGCTGGAAAAACTGGTCGAGGAATACTTCCACTCGTCGGCCCGACGGCTGGACGTGCGCAAGCGCATCCTGCTGTTAATGGGACCGGTGTCCGGCGGGAAGTCGACGATCGTTACGCTGCTCAAGAAAGGGCTGGAGCAGTTTTCGCGGACGGACCAAGGCGCGGTGTACGCGATCGAAGGGTGCCCGATGCACGAGGAACCGCTGCACCTGATCCCGCATGGGCTCCGTCCGGAAATCGAGAAGGAGCTCGGGGTGAAGATCGAAGGCAATCTGTGCCCGTCGTGCCAGATGCGGCTGAAGACGGAATACGGCGGCCGGATCGAGGAGATGCGCGTCGAGCGGGTGCTCATCTCCGAGGACAATCGGGTCGGCATCGGCACGTTCTCCCCGTCGGATCCGAAGTCGCAGGATATCGCGGACCTGACCGGCAGCATCGACTTCTCGACGATTACGGAGTACGGCTCGGAGTCCGATCCGCGCGCGTATCGGTTCGACGGCGAGCTGAACAAGGCGAACCGGGGCCTCATGGAGTTCCAGGAGATGCTCAAATGCGACGAGAAGTTCCTGTGGAACTTGCTGTCGCTGACGCAGGAGGGCAACTTCAAGGCCGGCCGCTTCGCGCTCATCTCCGCCGACGAGCTGATCGTCGCGCACACGAACGAGACGGAGTACAAGGCGTTCATCGCGAACAAGAAGAACGAGGCGCTGCAGTCCCGGATGATCGTGATGCCGATTCCGTACAATCTGCGGGTGTCCGACGAGGAAAAGATTTACGCGAAGCTGATCGGCAGCTCCGACATGAACCATGTACATATCGCGCCACACGCGCTTCGGGCGGCGGCGATGTTCTCGATCATGACGAGGCTCAAGGAATCGAAGAAGCAAGGCATGGATCCCGTCAAGAAGATGCGCATGTACGACGGCGAATCGATCGAGGGGTACAAGGCGGCGGACGTGAAGGAGATGCAGAACGAATTCCTGGACGAAGGCATGAGCGGCGTCGACCCGCGCTACGTCATCAACCGGATTTCGTCCGCGCTCATTCGCCACGACATGACGTGCATCAACGCGCTCGACGTGCTGCGGGCGATCAAGGAAGGCATGGACCAGCATCCGTCCATTACGAAGGAGGAACGGGAGCGGAACCTGAACTTCATCTCGCTGGCGCGCAAGGAGTACGATGCGCTCGCGAAGAAGGAAGTGCAGAAGGCGTTCGTCTACTCGTTCGAGGAATCGGCGAAGACGCTGTTCGAGAATTATCTCGACAACGTGGAGGCGTACTGCAATTGGTCGAAAATCCGCGACCCGCTCACCGGCGAAGAGATGGATCCCGACGAGCGCTTGATGCGGTCGATCGAGGAGCAGATCGGTATCTCGGAAAACGCGAAGAAGGCGTTCCGCGAAGAAATTCTCATCCGCATGTCGTCCTACGCGCGCAAAGGCAAGACGTTCGAGTACGGCACGCACGACCGGCTGCGGGAAGCGATCGAGAAGAAGCTGTTCGCGGACTTGAAAGATGTCGTCAAGATCACCACATCGACCAAGACGCCCGACGAGCAGCAGCTGAAGAAGATGAACGAGGTCATCAAGCGCCTGATCGACGAGCATGGGTATTGTCCGACGTGCGCGAACGAGCTGCTGCGCTATGTAGGCAGCTTGTTGAACCGATAACCCGTCCGTCCGCCATATGTCGGGCCATCCGTAACGAGGGATGGCCTTCTTTGCGTTACCAGAACGACTTCCGCTTATATCGCTCCTTCCGCGAGCCTTCCGCCGAGCTCCGTTCCTCCTCGTCTTCGGCCGCGTCGGGATGCGCCGCCGCGCCGCCGCTCTGCTTCATGAACGGCAGCGGCAGCGGCTCGAGTCCGGCGGCGCTCTCTCTCGACGCGCGGCCGGGCGTGCCGGCCGCGGCCTTGAGCAGACGCAGCTCCGCTTGCATCTCTTCGATCGTATGGAGCAAGCGAAGCTGGTTGCGCACGAGCGCATGCAGCAGCTTGCGGTCGTCCCCGTCCCATGCGGGAGAATGAGCTCCCGTGCGAGCGGTCTCCGCCGCCTCGGCATCGCCGAGCAACGCGCGCAGCTCCGCCTCGGTGATTACGTCTCTTCGCATCGTCGTATCCTGCCTCCCAACCGCGGCCGCAGCCGGTATCCGTTACATAATACTTCCAATGTACCATAAATGTATGGATGGAGGAACGGGGATTGTATAAGGGGCGCGCCTATGCCTTAAGGAAACGGATGGTAACCGATGAGGATGGTATTGCAAGCTGCTGAACAGTGGTTTATAATCTTGTATCATATTTGCATAATTATGCGAGAGAGATTCGGGAGGGAGTTCTTGACTTGAAATTTACACAGAGAACGAGAAAGACATCTTGGTTGCTATTAGCGATGCTGCTGACGCTGGCCGTATTCGCGACCGCCTGCGGCGGAGGCAGTGCGGCGAACGACGGCTCGCAAGGCGCCGGCGCCGTGGAAGAGACGCCGGTCGAGACGCCGGCGGAGGGTGCGGAAGCGAACGCGCTCGAAGCGATCAAGGCGTCGGGTCAGCTTCGACTCGGCACGAGCGCGGACTACCCGCCGTTCGAGTTCCATCAGATCGTCGACGGGAAAGATACGATCGTCGGCATCGACATCGAGATCGCGAAGGCGATCGCGGCGGACCTTGGAGTCGAGCTCGCCATTACCGATATGCCGTTCGACGGGTTGCTCACGGCGCTGCAGTCGGGCAATCTCGACATGGTGGCGTCCGCCGTCACGCCGGACGAGGATCGCGCGAAGTCGGTCGATTTCTCGGATATTTACTACACGTCTCTACAGAAGGTGATCGTCCGGGCCGAGGACAAAGCGGCGTACACGTCGATCGAATCGCTCGCGGGCAAGAAGGTCGGCGCGCAGCTCGGTTCCGTACAACAAGGCATCGTCGAAGATCAGCTGCCGCAATCCGAGCTTCGCGCGTTGGCGAAGCTGCCGGATCTCGTGCTCGACCTGAAATCGGGCAACATCGAAGCGATCGTCGTCGAAGAGCCGGTCGCCAACGAGTACATCGCGGCGAATCCGGAGCTTACCCTCTCCGACATCGCGCTCGCGCAGGACGAGGAAGGCTTCGCGCTCGCGCTGCCGAAGGGCTCCGCCGAGCTCGTCGCAGCGGTGAACGCGACGCTGAAGCGCCTCGCGGACGAAGGCAAGATCGACCAGTTCGTCACGGACGCGACGAACGCGATGGAAAACAAGGCCGAATAAGCAAGTAGGGTGGGGGACAGCGGACGACCCGTTGTCTCCCTTTTCCGTGTAAGGAGGAGGGGTGCCGGCAATGGCGGAGAAGAAGGGCGTCTGGGAATGGATCGTCGACATATTCGCGCAGTATCATAGTTTTTATTTCGAAGGCTTGAAATTTACGGTGCTGCTGGGCGTCGTAAGCATCGTGTTCGGCGTCCTCCTGGGCGTGCTCGTGGCGCTGCTGCGCATCTCGCGCATCGGCCCGCTGCGCTGGATCGCCGCCGCTTACATCGATTTCCTTCGGTCGACGCCGTCGATCGTGCAAGTATCGCTCATTTATTTCGGTGGCACGCAGCTGTTCCCGAAAATCCCCGATATGCTCGGGCTGCCGTCCGTATTTTTCTACGGGGTCATCGCGCTGTCGATCAATTCGTCCGCCTATGTAGCCGAGATTATGCGGGCGGGCATTCAATCGGTGGATCGGGGGCAGATGGAAGCCGCGCGGTCGCTCGGCATGCCGCACGGCATGGCGATGCGCAGCATCATCCTGCCGCAGGCGGTCAAGAACATTATCCCGGCGCTCGGCAACGAGTTCGTCGTGGTCGTGAAGGAGACGGCCGTCGTGTCGACGATCGGCGTCGGCGAGCTGATGTACAAGGCGGGCATTATTCGCAGCATTACGTTCAAGGGGCTGGAGCCGTTCTTGATCGTGATGGTGTTTTATTTCGTCGTCGTGTTTACGCTGTCGAAGCTGGTCGGTTTGCTCGAGAGGAGGATGCGCGCGAGTGATTAAGGTAACGGGACTGACGAAGAGCTTCGGGAAAACGCAGGTGCTGAAAGGCATCGACACGGAAATCGAGAGGGGCGAGGTCGTCGTCGTCATCGGTCCGAGCGGCTCGGGCAAGAGCACGTTCCTGCGCTGCCTCAACCTGCTCGAGACGCCGACGTCGGGCGAGATCGTCTTCGACGGTATGGCGCTGACGGGCAAGAAGACGGACATCAACAAGCTGCGCGAGCGGATGGGCATGGTGTTCCAGCAGTTCAACCTGTTCCCGCATCTGCGCGTCATCGACAACATAACGATCGCGCCGAAGAAGCTGAAGGGGATGCCGGATGCCGAAGCGAACGCGATCGCCAGGAAGCTGCTCGCGCGGATCGGCTTGGAGGAGAAGGCGGAAGCCTATCCGTCGCGGCTGTCCGGCGGTCAGAAGCAGCGCATCGCGATCGCGCGGGCGCTCGCCATGCAGCCGGCCGTCATGCTGTTCGACGAGCCCACGTCGGCGCTCGATCCGGAGATGGTCGGCGAGGTGCTCGACGTTATGAAGGAGCTGGCGCGCGAGGGCATGACGATGGTCGTCGTGACGCACGAGATGGGCTTCGCCCGCGAGGTAGGCGACCGCGTCCTGTTCATGGACGGCGGCGCGATCCTCGAGGACGCGTCGCCGGCGCAGCTGTTCGCGTCGCCGCAGCATCCGCGCACGAAGGAGTTTCTGGGCAAGGTATTATAAACGAGCGCGCAACAGGAATGGGGCCGTTCCGCGGGGAACGGTCCTTTTTATTTTTTTCGAAAAATGAAAAAAAAGAGGCAAGGAATCGACTCCCTGCCTCAAGCTTATCGATGTGTCATCGCTTGGATGCGGTATAGACGTCAGGCTTCTGTACTCTGGACGGCATGCTCCCAGCTCGGGAAGTAATACAGCGCGTTGCGCAGCAACTGCGGATGACTCTGCTTCAGCTTCTTCTTATTCAGCGTGCTGCCGGATCTGCGCAGCCGGCGAATTTCCTCGAGCACATCCACCACGCTCATGTCGGCGTCCATCGGTTCACCTGCCTCCGTGGAAATTGTTGGTACAAGAAGAGTATTCCCTATGATTCGGAAAATAGTCGGAACATTCAAATTTATATGTTTCGCCGGACGGCAGGTCAAGCGGACGGCCTCCGGATTAGAGGGGGCGTTCCATGTAAATCGTGCGATCGGCGGGCTCCCAATGCACCGTCCAGCCGGTCAGGGTCGCCATCGCGCGCAGCGGAATCATGACGGTGCCGTCCCGATTGCGGGAGGGGGCGCCGAGCGCCGCGGCTTCTCCGTCGAGCGTCGCCTCCGCCGTCCCCGGTCGATGGACGATCGCGCGTTCGCCTACGGTCGAGGTAACGAGGCCGGTCTCGGCGTCCCAGTGAACGATGCCGCCGAGCAGTTCGAAGCCTTGACGCAACGGAATGTACGTCACGCCTTGGTATAAGACCAGGGGCTTCTCCAGCGGGAACGATGCGCCGTTCACGGCGATGGCGGCGTTGAACGGCGCCAATACCTCGTAACGGTGCTCGACGGCCAGTTCCTCGAACGTCAGCTTCGACGACGTTACCACCACCTTCGTGCCGACCTCGAGCTCGTCGTACAGCCACTCGATGTCTTCGTTATGCATCCGGATGCAGCCGGCGCTGACGTACTTGCCGATCGACTTCTCGTTGTTGTTGCCGTGGATCGCGTACGTCGTACCGACCGTGTCGCCGACATGGAGACCGAGCCAGCGCTTTCCGAGCGGGTTGGCCGGATCGCCCCCCGGAATCTTCTCCTTGTAATACGGGCGATTCTTGATTTTATTGGCGATCGGGAACGTGCCCTCCGGCGTCAGGTCCTCGGTCTTCCCCGTTGCGACGGGGAAGACGCGGACGAGCTCGCCGTCCTTGAAATACGCGAGCTCGTTCGTCGATTTGTTCACGACGATCAAGGCATCGGCCGCCGCGTCGCGCGACGCGGACGCAGGGAGCGTCCAACCGAGAAACAGTGCGAGGAACGACGCTAGCAGCGCTGCCGCGAGACGTCTTCTTGCTGCAAGGGAACCCACCACTACACCTCCATATATTGGCAACTTAACGTTGCTAATCAATATATAGGGAATAGGTCGTACATATGCCATTATTTGTACGGGTGCCCGAGCCCTATTTTCGCCCGTGGCGTCAAAAAAAGGGGCTGTCGCCGCAAGTAGGTAGACTACTGCGGGAACAACCCCTTCTCGAAGCGCGGCGGCACGCGGTACGTCGCACGTACCCGCGGCATGCGCGCAGTTCTTCTATGGACTACGCGTTCAAGTCGTACAAGCCGGGACTGTGCTCGTTCGGCGCCTCCGGCAGCACCGGAACCGGATAACCCTGCGGCGGCGGCACGACGGAGAGCTCGCCGCCGTTGCGGCTCGGCGTCGTGCCGCTGAAGATTTCCCCGATGCGCGTCTCGTCCAGCCGGAAGTTGAATTGGGCGTTATGAAAGCCCATCTCCACGTATTTGCGGCACTCCGGATATTTATTGATGTCGTAGTTCGGCACGGGAAACAGCTTGCCCCAGGTGACGCCGAGCGTCTCGAGCGCCTTCGCGAACGCGTTCTGATGCGCGTTGTCGCGCACGATCAGGAACGCGAGCGTCTCGCGGAACGTCTTGTTCGTGCTCATCTCGTAGATGCGGGATTTCTGCAGCACGCCCGTGGATTCGAGCACTAAGTTGTCGAGCAGATCCGTAATCAAGTTGCCGTGGTTGTAAACGTAGGTGCCTTGCCAAGGGAGACCCGCGGCGTCGACCGGGAGGGAGCTTTGCGCGCCTACGATGAAGTGATGCGGATTCGCCGTCTTGACGGCGTCGTCGAGCGGAGCCTTGTCGACGCCGGCGTTGCCCGGGATTTGTTCCCCCGTACCGGTCAGCAGTTGATTGATCGTATGCTGTACGAGCTCGACGTGGCTAAGTTCCTCGAGGAATACGCCGCGGATCAAGTCGCGATATTGCGTCGCGGCGCCGCGGAAGTTGTTGCTCTGGAAGAAAAACTGCATCATCGTGCGCATCTCGCCGAAGCGGCCGCCGAGAATCTCTTGAATGACCTTCGCCGCTTCCGGGTCCGGCTTATCGGGAACGATCATGTTGATTAAGTCTTCCCTGTAAAAATACATAGCGGGGTCCCCCTAAATTTATGTTTCTAGGGTAGTTTTCGACCTTCGCGGTAAAATATACCGGAGCCGACGGGGAAATATCATCCGGGGGGTACATGTGCGCTGCATCGTTGGTGTACGTCACTGCGCGCAAGAGCCGAATTTGGTATTATGCTATAGGGAACAGACGAAACGAACGAAGGAGACCATGCGATGAAGAAGAGGAATATCGTTTTCGCCGGCTTGATCGTTGCAATCATAGGCGCGTATGTCGCGCTCGCGAACGATGCGGATCGCGGGGCGGGAACGGCGGCGCCTCAGGACGTGAAGCGGCTCGTGGCCGACTACAGCGCGGGAGCCTTGAAGGCGCAGTCCGCGTCCATCACGTCGGAGCAGCTCGTCATAACGGAGAAGAACGGCGGACAGACCGTCTACGACTTGCCGAAGGACGAGTTCTTCGTCTCCGTCGCGCCGTTCGTAACGAACACGCATCCATGCGCGGTGCATAACCTGGTTAGCTGCCGCGGGGAGATGGCGGGCGAGACGTTCGACGTCGCGATCATCGAAGACGCATCGGGCGATGTCGTATTGGACGGTCCGGTCCGCGCGGGCGCCAACGGCTTCATCGACCTGTGGCTGCCGCGGGACAAGACGTACGCGATCACCGTCGCGCACGAAGGCAAGTCGTCGACGTCGACGTTGTCTACGTTCCAAGGCGACGACACATGCGTCACCACGCTGCAGCTCGTCGAGGGCGGGAGCATCTGAAATCGAGAAAGAGAGCCGCTTTCCCTTATGAGGGAAGCGGCTCTTTATGCGTTGTATCGTGATTCGAATCGGAATCGGTACGGATCATGGTTCGAGAGCTAAGCCTACAACGTTCTATTCTGCATAACCGTTACGGACCGAATATAGCTTTACAGACTTGACGTTATTTAGTTTTAAAAATATAATAGGTTACATAAAGTAACTAATTAATTCTATTCGGCAGTACGACCAAGGAGGAAAAACGGTGGAAAAATTACATATCGGCATTATTTTGGGCAGCACGCGCGAAGGACGCGTCAGCCCGCAGGTGGGAGCATGGGTGAAAGAAATCGCCGACCGGCGCGGGGACGCGAATTATGAAATCGTAGATATCGCCGACTTCCGCTTGCCGTTCTTCGGCACGACGGACGGCACGGAGCCGGGAATCGCGGCGTGGAACCAAAAGCTCGCGAGCTTGGACGGCTTCGTCTTCATCGTGCAAGAGTACAATCACAGTATCACGGGCGCGCTGAAGAATGCGTTGGATTTCGCGCGCGAAGCGTGGAATAACAAGGCGGCGGGCATCGTAAGCTACGGCTCGACGGGCGGCGCTCGCGCGGCGGAGCATCTGCGCGGCATCATGGGAGAATTGATGATCGCGGACGTTCGCGCACACCCGACGTTGTCGTTATTTACGGACTTCGAGAACGGCTCCGTATTCAAGCCGCAGGACCTGCATCTTAACAATGTGAACGCCATGCTCGATCAAGTGCTCGCTTGGAGCGGCGCGTTGAAGACTGTGAGATAATCGCTTCGCAAGAAAGGCCGTCCGGAATGCAATATCGCCGGACGGTCTTTTTTGTTCGAGCGCATGCATCATGTGTGCAACGCCGGCGCGGACCGTCGATATTTCGGGTCAAACGCAAACGGTGAATGCCCAGGTATAAAAGCAACTTTCTTCTTCCCGCTACGTCTTAGGTATAAATGAACAACAAGGGGAGTTGCGCTGTGCTAATGCTCCGAAAAATGATTGGTTTGTTTTGTTTGAGTTTGATGGTAGCGGGCCCTGTATTTGCTATCGATTCTTTGGATGAACGGGTGAATAAAAAGTTTTACGAAGTGAATTCGGAATCTCCTAAAATCGGCCTTACGATTCGAAATAATCAACGTACAAGTCCTGAAAGAAATTATAATTCTGTTTATTTACCGATTAGAACTGTGTTTGGAGACGTTGCGGAAATCTCTTGGGATCACAAGACGAAGACAGCTTACGTTATGAGGGGCGAAGAGCAACTTGTATTTTCGCAAGATCCGCAATTCGTATCTAGCGATATTCAAGTCGTATGGCCGACAGAATGGCTCCTATTTAAGGATGGGAGAATGATGATCCATTTCCTTTACTTAGCCTACCTCTTCGATCGGTATGAAGAGTTCCAGGGAAGTTCGGATGAGTCGCAATGGCGGGAGAAACTAAGCTTTCTGGGAATATCCTACATCGATAATACTTTCGGTTTCAAGGACCAAACTTTGCATTCGTTTATCGAATACGATTAAGAAGTATATAGAGAGTCCGGGTGCGCTCATAAAAAATATCGCCCTTCCGACTTCCTATCGGGAAACGGAAGGGCACCTATTACTCAAGGCTATATAAACCGTCGGTGATGCTTCTTGCCGTCGTAGGTGAAGACGATTTTCTTATCCTCCACGATCGTCTCGAGGTGCACCGTCCGGCCCCACAGCTGATTCACGTACGGCAGCGTGCGCTCCATGTACTTGACATCGAGCTCGATGCCGTCGTACTCGTGCTTCAGGTACAGCTCGCCGTTCTGGATGTAGTCGCCGTCGTGCACGCGGATGACGGGGAAGCCGCCGTTCACGCGCGAGGCGACGAGCTGGTCGCGCACGCGCTCCCAATTTTTATCCGTAATGAGCCACTCCTGCCCGCGCTTCTCGAACACGTACAGGTCGAGGTCCTCGACCAATTCCTTCGTCAGGTAGTTCCGAAGGAACGACTGATCGGAGTTCAGCTCGCGCACCTCGAACATGTAGTCGCGGCCGTACCGCTTCTCGATATCCTCGAAAATCTTATACCCCAAGTAATACGGGTTCAGCTGATGCCGCGACGGCACGACGACGGACGAGTTCAGCTTCGAGTATTCGATCGTCTCCTCCGGCGTCAGATCGAGCTCCCGCAGAATGCGAGTATGCCAATACGACGCCCAGCCTTCGTTCATGATCTTCGTCTCGATCTGAGGCCAGAAGTACAGCATCTCCTCGCGCATGACGGTCAAGATGTCGCGCTGCCATGCGGGCATGCCGCGAGCATACTGCTCGATGAACCAGAGAATATCCTTCTCGGGCTCGGCGGGGAAGCGGGACTTCTCCGGCTCGGCTTCGGCCAGGGCGGCGGCGCGCGCCTCCTCGTCGAGCGACCACAGGTCCTCGTACGGATCGGGAGAGTCGACCTGCGGCTTCCCGTCGCCCTTGCGCGGCTCGCCGGGACGAGCCTGCCGCGTCAGGCTCGGGTCGATATGCTCCTGAATGCCGAGCACCGCGTCGAGGAACCGCTCGACCGCTTCCGTGCCGTATTCGATCTCGTAGCCGCGGATGCGCTCCGCCGTCGCCGCCATGCTCTCCACCATGTCGCGGTTCGTGCGGGAGAAGCGGACGTTGTTCTTGAAGAAGTCGCAGTGCCCGAGCACGTGCGCGACGATCAGCTTGTTCT
This sequence comes from Paenibacillus sp., assembly GCA_031181325.1. Classification (GTDB taxonomy): domain Bacteria; phylum Bacillota; class Bacilli; order Paenibacillales; family YIM-B00363; genus Paenibacillus_AE. Next base: position 29,964 of record JAPSKX010000005.1, on the reverse strand, counting down.
GGATGAGCGAGTTGCCGTCGAGCAGGAACGCGTAACACGGATTCGAGTTGATGACGAGCTCGTAAATTTTCGACAGGCCGAGATCGTAGTGCGTCTTCATGCGATGGAACGATTTCCCGAAGCTCCAATGGCTGAACCGCGTCGGCATGCCGTACGCCCCGAACGTATAGATGATGTCGGCGGGGCAAATTTCGTAGCGCATGGGGTAGAAGTCCAGTCCGAAATCCTTCGCGACGGCCGTGATTTCTTCGATGGCGGCTTCCAGCTGTTTTTGTTCCTCCGCAAGCATCGAGCGTTACCCCCCAACGGTTTCTTTCTTGCCGAAAAAGTGCCGGAGTGCCTTATGCACCTCGCCCTTTTCCTTAATGATGCTGTACAGGAAGCCGGGCTCGCCCAGGTTGCGATAGGCGGACATCAGCGTACTGCTTCGGTTGTATTGATTCACCTCGCCGTAGCCGAACAGGTTGCAGCGCGAGAGCAGCTCGCGAATGAGCTTGACGCAGCGCTCGTTGTCGCTCGTCAGGTTATCGCCGTCCGAGAAATGGAACGGATAGATGTTGTACTGCGAAGGCGGGTACCGCGCGTCGATCAGCTCGATCGCCTTCTGATACGCGGAGGAGCAGATCGTGCCGCCGCTCTCGCCTTTCGTGAAGAACTCCTCCTCGGTCACTTCCCTCGCCTCGGTGTGATGCGCGATGAACACGATTTCCACGTGCTCGTATTTCCTTCGGAGGAACCTGGTCATCCAGAAAAAGAAGCTCCGCGCGCAATACTTCTCGAACGACCCCATCGAGCCGCTCGTGTCCATCATGGCGATGATGAGCGCGCTCGATTCGGGCTTCTGGATCGTCTCCCACGTCTTGAACCGGAGATCGTCCGGCGAGATGCCGCCGAAGCCGTGCACGCCGCGCGTCGCGTTGCGCCGTAGGTTTTCGAGCAGCGTGCGCTTGCGGTCGATGTTCGACATCATGCCCTTCTTCCGCACGTCGGTGAACCGCATATGCTCCGTCTGCACGATCTGCTTTTCCTTCCGCTTCAGGTCCGGGAGCTCCCAGTCCTCGAAGAGGACGTTTTCGAGCTCCTCCATATCGACCTCGGCCTCGAACACGTCCTCGCCGGGCTTGTCGCCGGCGCCTTCGCCCTTGCCCGGCTGCTGCGCGGGCTGCGGATCGCGGCCGAGCACGTCGCCGACCTGGCTGTCGCCGTCGCCTTGGCCGACGTGCTTGCTCTTGCTGAAGTTGTAGCGGAAGCGAAACTCGTCGAGGCTCTTGATCGGCACCCGGACTTGCTTGCGTCCGTCCGACAGGACGATGCTCTCGTCCGAGACGATGTCCGACAGGTTGCGCTTCAGCGCGTCTTTCACGCGCTGCTGGTGTCGGGACTGGTCCTCGTACCCTTTGCGATGCAGCGACCAATCCTCCTGGGATACGATAAACAACGGCTCCGTCATAAAGGGTGCACCCCCCTGGTGATGAGTATCGGAAATGGGTCTTGTATCCACTATATGCGGGAGGGACGGGGGGAATGAATGGGGTACGCACGAAGAATAAGCCTCCGTCCCCCTCTGGCGTAACGAGGGGCGGAGGCCTTCTATTCAGTGAAGCGTAACATTGACGATCGCTTGAGAGCAGGTTTATCCGGCCCGCTCGTAACGAAGTCGCATGGAACCGCTTGTTTCGTAAAGCTGCGTACCGACCAGCTTCAGGTCGTTCCTTGCCGCAATGGATTCCAGGTACCTCTTCCCGCTTGCGGCGATGACAGGGTGGACGATCATATTGATTTCGTCAACCAGCCCTGCATTCAATAAGCTTTGCACAAGACCGGCGCTCCCCGGAACGATAATGTTGCCTTCGATGTCCTGTTTAAGCGCGGTTACGCGTTCGCTCAAATCGCCGGAGAGAAGCGAAATCGTATCGCCGAAGCCGCCCCACTGTACCTCTGTAAGCTCGCGATTTCGCGTGGCTACAAATTTAGGAGTCTTGTTCATGGCGTCGGCGAACTCGCCCTCCTGGAATGGCCAGAAGGTCGAAAGCCCTTCGTAATTCGCCCGCCCCATCAGGATGGCGTCTGCATTCTGGAACATGGCCAGGTTGTCGGCGGTGGAATCGACGATGCCGGGCATTGCCCAACTCACCATATTGTTCTCGTCGCCTTGCGGCCCGGTGTAGATCCCATCTAACGTTACGCTTACCGAAGCAATGAGGTTGCCCATGTATATTCCCTCGTTTATATGATATAGTCGGACTGTAGAACGAACCTCATGGAACTTTCGCCGCGCGGCATCTCCCAATGACTTGCGGCGGGGACCCGGAGGTTTTTTTTATTCACATTTCTATTAAACTGACGGCGAGCTTGTCCAACGACTGGTTCATGCCCATGACGGCGTATTTCATCATCTCTCCGGCCGTCCATCCGTACTCCGTAATCCTGAGTTCGGTTCGTCCGTCCTTGCCGACGAATTCGACGACGAAATCTATATTGTTCGGAAAGTCGGATGGGACGCCCGCTTGTGCCGGGGCGATGGGGTTCCCGTCTCGGTCGGACAAGAAAGACGTGAACTCAAGCCGCTCCATCGGCACGATCTTCGTATACACGCCGGCCGAGTACGATTCTGCGCCCCCGTTCGAAGCCGGAGCGCGCATGCCGAACACGTATTTCCCGCCTTCGCGAAGATCGACCTCGCATCGAGGCGAAGTATAGTGCGTCGGCCCCCACCATCGCATGAGCAACGTCGGATCCGTCCATGCCTTCCACACGAGTTCCACCGGATAATCATACTCGCGCGTAATAACGATAACTTGCTTATCGGGACTTGTCTCCATCGAACAACTCTCCTATTCCTTTGGCGTGTCTGTCTGCTTTTCCTTCTCGGCCTTCAGCACGGCATCCAACGCGTCTAGTCGGCTGCTCCAACGCCGCCTCATGTTATGGACCCATTCTTCCAATTCCAACATAGCTTCCGTGTTAATCCGATATATGCGCTGCTGCGCTTTCTTCTCCACATGCACCAAGTTGGCTTCCCGAAGAATCTTTAGGTGTTGGGAGATCGCCTGAGGGCTGGACTGGAACCGATTGTGGATGTCCGATGCCGGGTACCCGTCGTTGTCTGCCAACATCTCGACGATTTTCCTCCTGGTGGGATCGGCTAAAGCCGAGAAAATATCCGCCGGCATATATCGTTGCGTACCTCCTTTCGAATGCAGATATGTAACGATTGCTTGCGTTGAGCTTGCTCTTACAAAATACAACATTTCATTTATAAAGTAAACACTTAATTAAGTATTTGTTTTAATAATGGTGCGGCCAGTCGGACCGCGGCTTCCTCCGCGAGCATCGAGCGTTGCCCCCAACGGATTCTTTCTTGCCGAAAAACTGTGCCCGAGCGCCTTATGCGCCTTCCCGAATGAGCTTAACGCGGCGCTCGTTGTGACTCGTCAGGTTGTATGCTGTAATAAGAAGAGCAGGAGCGAGAGAGGATCGAGAGAGGATCGAGACGAAGAAGAAGCAATGGGGTGGAGCGTAAGTGTTTAGAATAGGAGTCTTCGCCAAAATGAGCGGCGTAACGGTAAAGACGCTGCGCCACTACGACGAAATCGGTTTGCTAAAGCCTGCTCGAGTTCACGAAGAATCGGGATATCGGTATTATACAGCGGAACAGTTGCTGTCGATTCGCCGCATCGAGGGATTCAAGCAGCAGGGGTTGACGCTTGAGTTAATGCGCCCTCTACTGAACGGACGGATTTCATGGCCGGAAGCAGAGACTACCTTGCTGAAGAAGCGGAAAGAGCTACGGGGTAGAGTCCGACCGGGAAACGATCGTTATCTGGCATAAGCGGGACGAGCGCGACGAAGGGACCTCCGACATCGAAGTCGCTGTTCCTGTCTCGAAACCGATCGTTGAAAGCGACAGGGTGAAACTTCGGCATGTGCCGGGCCTGAGTTTAGCGGCTTCATATATCCATGAGTGTAATCCGTACAACGACGCTTGCGAGGCTCGAAATCAGCTACAGGCATGGATCTCTTCCAATGGGTATCGAGCGCTTTACCATATACCGTTTCGGGAAATGTATCTGACGTCGGACAAGGATATCTACGGTCAGTTGCGGATCGCGGAGGCTGTCCTGCCCGTGGAGCGAGTCTGAAAATAAATTTTCCAGCCCCTTGACTATCCCCGATAGGGGAGGGTTTATTATGGCATCAATCAAGGAACGAGGGGCGGATGAGTGATGGATTCCGAACGATTGGAAGGCCGAGTCGCAGTTGTCACAGGGGCAAGCAGAGGGATTGGCAGGGCGATCGCGCTACGACTGGCCGCCGAAGGCGCGACCGTCGCCGTGCATTACGGCAATAAGCGGGAGGCCGCGGCGGAGACGGTCTCCATGATCGAGGCGAAAGGCGGCGCAGCTTTCGCCGTCGGGTCCGAATTGGACTCTCTCGAGGGTGTTCATCGGCTCCTTCGCGCTTTGGACGAGGAGCTGATTCGAAGACACGGCAGCAATCGGTTCGATATTCTGGTTAATAATGCGGGGATCGGCACATCTCCGTCGTTCGATGAAACGAAGGAAGACGATTTCGATCGGCTGATTTCGGTTAACGTCAAGGCTCCTTTTTTCTTGGTTCAACAATCCCTTGAACGACTGAGGGACGGCGGACGAATCATCAATATCTCTTCCGGCGTCACCCGAATCGCATATCCGCACATTATGGCCTACAACCTGACCAAAGGCGCGCTCAACACCTTTACTTTACACTTAGCCAAGCTTCTGGGACCGCGCGGGATTACCGTGAATGCGGTGATGCCCGGCATTATCGATACGGAGGTCAACGCGGCGTGGCTGCATACGCCCGACGGGCATAGATCCGCAGTGGAGATGTCTGCGCTCGGACGCGTCGGCGAGCCCTCGGACGTCGCGGACATTGTTGCCTTCGCGGCATCCCCAGACGCTCGCTGGATAACGGGACAGATGATAGACGCGACCGGCGGATCGCATTTGTGATCCGATTTAAGAAGCGGCCCGCCGAATCGGCAGGCCGCTTCTTAACATCAGTTATACCAAGCTTCCGCCAGGTTGCCGGCGAAGTTCGCGTCTTTGAACGGCACGTTCGCGGAGCCGAAATCGGTCGTATTCAGCGCGTTCCGAGCGGCGGCGGTCATGTCGTTCCAGTCGATAAGCGGCTGCGAGCCGCCGACCGTGCCGGTGATGTACATGGCATGGTTAAGCGGCCACTGGCTCTTGTATTCCAGCTTCGGGCGCGTTCCGTTCACGTTCGAGCCGCTCGGCGCGACATTATACCAGTCGCCGTGCTGCGAGTAGGAGATGGACAAGATCTGCGGGTTCGCGGCGGCGGGGTTGTCGATCCACACGACGGCCCCCTCCCAGTCATGTCTGTGGCCGAGGCCCGCGGAAGGCTGATCCTTCGGAAAATACCATGCGTACATAATGGCGTACGCGCCGTTATACCAAGCCGCGCGAGAGTATACTTGGCCCGTGCTGGAGCTGCAGCCCGAGCTGGAGCCGCCGGAGGTGGCCAGCCCTCCGCTCGTGTTGCCCTGCGCATCGACGGCGGGGAACGGGACGCAGCCGGTGGTCACCTTCAGCGTCGGTTGGAACTTCTTGGCGGCGAGCTGCGCCGTCGTCGAAGGCGTGACTTCTTGAAACCCTACGACTTGCGTGTGAGGGATGACGGCGGCGTACGCGCTCGGCACGAGCGTAACGAGCAGCGCCAAGGCAAGGACGGCTGATAACGCTTTCATTTTCTCGATCATTATGATTCATTCCTCCATTCATCGCGAATTGAATGCAAGGTACAGGACAGGACCTCCGGAGTCTCCCTGTGCCATGAACATAAGGCGAATCCCTCCGAAGCTCAACACACATATTTCAAGGTGCATACAAATTTCCGCGATTGTCCCTGCGGCGCGAATTTGCCTTTATAATACAAGGAAGGACGCGCTATGTTCCGAGCATTGCATGGTGCCTGTAAACATGTATGTTGCCGCTGTCCCCGGCGGATTCGTATGATTCAATTGCGACCGAAAGTAAGCGCTTCATCCCTCAGACATTCATGGCGCAATCGAAAATGGAGAGGTGGAACAGCATTTATGAAAGCGGTTCAAAAAAAGGCGACGAAGTGGTTGGTAACATGCATGGCTTTCGCGACGGTCTTAGCGGGCTGCGCGGGCGGAGAAGCCGGTCCATCGCAAGAGACAGAGCAACCGGCCGCAAGCGAAGGCGGAAAGACGACGGAGCAGCCGGCGGCGGAGGCGCCGAAGGAGAGGGTCAAGCTGCGCGTCGAGGTGTTCGACCGCGGCAACGCGCCGGAAGGCCTCACGGTCACGAAGAACCGTATGACGGAATACGTGCAGAAGAACTTCGGCGATCCGAACAACATCGACGTCGAATTCGTAGCCGTACCGCGAAGCGAAGAGATCAATCAATTGAACGTACTGATGGCCGCCGGCACCGCCCCGGACCTGATCTTCACGTATAATGCCGGAGCTGTCTACAACTGGGCGAAGCAGGGCGGATTGCAGGACTTGGGCCCGGTTCTTGAAGAACATGGCCCGAACTTGAAGTCCTACCTTGGGGATGCATTGGAATACGGTGTGTTCGACGGGACGCAGTACGCCGTCGTTGCCCGTCGCGTGAGCTTGGAGAAGTACTCGAGCATCATTCGTCAGGACTGGCTTGACGCAGCCGGACTGCCGGTGCCGAAGACGACGGAGGAGACGTACAACACGCTCAAGAAGTTCAAAGAACTGAATCTCGGCGGCACTCGGACGATCCCGTTGTCCTTCTCGCTCACGCCGGACTCCTACGAGCCTGTGATCTGGTCGTTCATTAAAGAACAATCCGATGAAGCGCGCTACCTCCGTTCGGTAACGATCGGCTCGCGGGAATATCCGATTTTGATGGACGGCCACAAGGACGCCTTACAGTTTCTGAACAAGCTCTACAACGAAGGCCTGATCGACCCGGACTTCGCGCTGGATAAAGACAAGAAGAAAAGAGACGAGAACTTCGTCAACGGGTATACCGGTCTACAGATGCATGACGTCACGCAGTATTTCTATGGCGGCGACGAATCGCATGTAAACCAACTCAAGAGGAACGTTCCGGGCGCGGAAGTCACGCCGCTCTTGCCTTGGACGGATTTCGAAGGCAAGAACCGTCAGCCTTCGTATACACCGAGCGGCATGTTCATCGCGGTGCCGACGTTCAGCGAACGCGCCGTGGAAGTCGTCAAGTATTTGAACTGGATGGCGCAGGACGAAGTGATTCAGTACATGGCGTTCGGCGAAGAAGGCGTACATCACGACGTCGTAGACGGCTTTCCGGTACGGAACGGCAGCGATGAGGACAAGAATCTGTTGTTCAATACGGGCGACATGTTGATTATCACGAACGGCATCGACTTCGGCTCGCCGGAGAAGAACCTCCAGTATTTCGGTCTAGTGATCGACGAGCCGCATCGAGCCATGGCCATCGAAAACCGCAAGATGGCCCAAAAAGATGCCGTACAGCAGCCGATCAAGTTCGATAAGCCGCTGGATTCGGAAGCGAAGCATTCGGTGGTCATGCTGGAGAAATACGAGGAGCTCCTGGTGAAGTCGATGATGGCGAAGCCGGATCAGTTCGACGCGGTATACGAAGCGTCGCTGAAGGACTTTATGGTAACGGCCGGCAACGAGGTGTTCGCAGAGCGAGCGGCGGCCTACGAAGCTATGAAATAAGAAAGAGAGCGGGGGAGACAGGGGGGGATTCGTTCCCCCTATTCCTTCAGCTATAAGGAGGGAGACGGGAGCCATGCCCGCGATTCGTTACCTGCTGCGGTACTGGCAGTTGTATCTCATGTTGCTGCCTGTCGTTGCCTACTTCTTTATTTTCAAATATATGCCGTTATACGGCGTTACCATTGCGTTCAAGGAATACAACATGTTTAAGGGCGTTGCGGCGAGCGAGTGGGTGGGGCTTGAAATCTTCCGCGACATCTTCGGCATGCAGAGCTTCTATACGGCTTTACGGAACACCTTCCTGTTGAACGGTTTGGACTTCGTCTTCGGATTTCCGGCGCCGATTCTATTGGCCGTATGCCTGAACGAACTGCGCGTCGCCGCGTTCCAACGCGTCTCCCAGACGCTGCTGTATTTGCCTCACTTCATATCTTGGGTCATCATCGGCGGTATGATGTATCAAGTGTTCGCCACGAATTACGGCATCATCAATGTGTTGCTCGCGAACATCGGGATCGGCCCGATTCCGTTCCTCGCAGATAGCGGGTATTGGCTTGTGACATATACAAGCGTCGGCGTCTGGCAAGGGGTCGGCTGGGGAAGCATCATCTACCTCGCGGCCATGACGGGCATTAACAAGGAATTGTACGATGCGGCGGACGTCGACGGAGCCAGTCGGCTTCGGCGCATCTGGCATATCACGATCCCGGGCATTCGATCGACGATCATCGTGCTTATGATTCTGAAGCTTGGCGACATGGTCGATATCGGTTTCGATCGCCCGTACATTATCGGGAACGTCATGGTGCGGGAAGTCTCGGACGTGCTCAGCACGTTCATTTACCGCGTGGGACTGCAGAGCGGGCAGTTTTCCGTCGCGACCGCGGTCGGCCTGTTCCAGGCGGTCGTAGGACTGGTATTCATCCTGACGGCGAACTACATCTCGAAGAAAACGACCGACGAAGGCATTATGTGAGGGGGCGCACGCCATGGATAGAAATCCAAAGACGACGCTGTTCGACGTCGTTAACGTCGTATTCATCGCTTGCTGCGTGCTCGTCTGCCTGGCGCCGTTCCTGCATATCGCATCCGTCTCGTTCAGCTCGGGCGGCGCGATCACGGCGGGCCGGGTCACGTTGTTCCCGGTGGATGTTACGACAGAAGCTTACGCAAGCGTATTTAACGACAAGGGGATGATGCGTTCGCTCGGGTTCACGGTGCTGTTGACCGTGAGCTTTACGCTATTCGCGATGATCATGACGACGCTCGCCGCGTTCCCGCTGTCGAACCTCAAGCTGAAGGGCCGCAATGTCGTTATGTTCTTTATTGTGTTCACGATGTTCTTCGGCGGCGGACTCATTCCCGATTATTTGCTGATGAAATCGCTGGGCCTGCTCGACAAGATGAACGTGCTTATTTTGCCCGGACTGATCAGTCCGTTCTTCATGATTATCATGATCACCTTCATCCGGTCGTCGATTCCGGAGAGCCTGCACGAAGCGTCGGAGATTGACGGCTGCACGCACTTCGGCAAGCTGTTCCGCATCGTGCTCCCGCTGTCTCTTCCCGTGCTCGCGACGCTGTCTTTGTTTTATGCGGTGGGGCGGTGGAACGGCTTCCGGGATGCTCTCTTCTATATCAGCAACCAAGATTTATATCCGTTGCAACTGAAGTTGTACCAGATGGTAATGAACAATTTGATTAACGAAGTGACGGCGGCCGAAGGCGCCGCGATGAGCAAGACCATTCCGGAGAGCCTGAAGGCGGCGAGCATTATGTTCGCGACCGTGCCCATCCTGCTCGTATATCCGTGGTTGCAGCGGTACTTCGTCAGCGGTCTGACGCTCGGTTCGATCAAGGGTTAGGGAGCAAGCGATAAATGGGAGGACGCTCCGTATGAAGAGGACATGGTTCAAGAAGACAGTGCTTTCCTATCTCCCGACGCTGTATGTGACGATCGCCGTCATCGTGTTCCTCGCGATCTTCGTCATCAACGAAGTGTCGCTGAAAGAAGCGGAGCGTACGAATCGGTATTCGACGGAAAGCGTCATCCATACGGTCGAGCAGCATCTGAAGCGGATCGAACGGCGCGTCATCGAGGAGCTGCGCCTCGGGGACAGCCTGGACGAGTTTTTCCGGTACGACGGCAGCGAGAAGAGCGACGTGAGGATGCTGAACTACGAGGCGCTCAAGCGCATTCGCCAGATGATTCTCGACGATCCGGCGATTCAGTCAATCTACTTGTATCGCCTGCGGGACGATATGATTCTGGCGGAAAGTCGGTTCGAGTCGGCTCAGACGTTCGGAGACCGGGTGTTCTTGTTCCATGAACTGACCGAGCGGGCGTTCGCCGACCGGACGTGGTCGAACGTAAGAATGTATGACGACAACTCGAACGGCGCCGACGAACACCCCGGCCATCGCGTTATCTCGATCAGCCAGAAGGCGCAGCTGCCGATGGGCGGCGAGGGGCTCGTCGTCGTCAACGTATCCGTCGACGCCTTGACGGCCCAAATCACGGATATGATCGACCCGAACGTGTCGTACCTTCACATATTGGACGGCTCCGGAGCCCTCGTCTACTCCTCCGGCCGCGAGGATATCGAAGAAAGCGTCGTCATGAATCGGCTTCGTTCGAGCGCGGTCGAGTGGGAGTTCGTCAGCGGGTTGCAGACCGGCATCGGGTTCAGCTGGATGCAGCTCATCTCGCGCATCTGGATCGTGCTCGGCGTCGCGACGATTGCGTTCAGCCTCGCATACACGGTGTTCATTACGAAGCGGAATTACCGTCCGATCGAACAGCTCGTGCAGCTCATTCAAGCGCGTTCGGGTCCGCGCGCTGCGGCGGGCAAGGGAGGAGCGAACGACGAATTCGCCTTCATTCAGAAGGCGATCGACCGGCTCATCGACGAGAACGCGCTCTACGAGG
>JAPSKX010000005.1:0-19290 GCA_031181325.1 Paenibacillus sp. | reverse complement strand
TCGTCGTGCTTATTTGGGGTGGGGGTGGGGGCCGGGGGGGGGGGGGGGTCTTGGGTGGTCCAACCTCCTTTTTCCAAATAATACCCCCGCCCCTCGACCGGCTCATCGACGAGAACGCGCTCTACGAGGCGCAGGTGCAGGAGACGCAGCATCACCGGCGGAAGCAGGCGTTCGCGGCGCTGATGGAATCCGACGAGCCGCTCCCGGCGTCGGAGTGGAATCGGACGCTGATCGGACTGGACCTGCCGCCGACGTTCGGGGACGGGATCGCGTTCGTTATCGAGATCGACCACTACGCGGCGTTCGAGCGGAAGTACGCCACGCGATCGGATCAGAACCTCATCAAATTCGCGGTCGCCAACGTGCTGCAGGAATTCGCCGCGACGAGCGGCGGCAAGATCTGGGCCGAGTGGAACCGGAAAAACCGGATGACCGTCGTGCATCTCTCGGCGCCCGCCGAGACGCGCCCGCCGCTCGCGGCGACGCTGGAGTCGTTCCGAGCGTGGGTCGGCGAGCATCTCGGCTTCACGGCGACGATCGGCGTCGGCACGCCGGCGAACCACTGGGAGGCGCTGCGGACGTCGCATCGGCACGCGACGACGGCGCTGCAATTCAAGCTGTCGCTCGGGTACGATCGAGTGCTGTATTACCGGGACGCGCCGCAGCAGCGGGGGCCGAGGACGCACGGCTATTACCGGGAGATGAACCGGATCGTACAGGACTTCCGTCTGGCGAAGCCGGGGTGGAGCGAGACGGTCGAGCGGTTGTTCGACGACGTGCGGGAAGGCGACTTCTCCAACGATGAAATTTTGCATCTGTTCGAGTATTTCAAGAGCGGGATGAACCAGGCGATGGAGGAGCTGCCCCGCGAGCTGTCGACGTTCTGGGAGAACGCGTTGCTGCCGGAATGGCACCGCGCGACGGAGCGGGAGTCGTTCGACGAGATCGCCGCCGCGGCCGTCGACCTGTGTCAGCAGGCGCACCAAAGCCTCTCCGAGCTGGCGAAGGCGAAGAGCAACGTGCAGACGATCCATCTCATTCGGGAATACGTCGACGCCAATTACTGGAATTCGGATCTATCCTTAACGCATCTGAGCGATAAGTTCAACATCAATAGCAAATACGCAAGCCAACTGTTCAAGGAGCATACCGGCGTCAACTTCGCGGACTACCTGCTGACGCTCCGCATGGAACGGGCCAAGCGGCTGCTCGAGAGCACGGATCAATCGATCAACGACATCTCGTCGCTGATCGGATACGATATCCCGCTCTCGTTCGGCCGGACGTTCAAGAAGAGCGTCGGCATGACGCCCAGCGAATACCGACGGCACATGCATTCCGTGGAGAAACCGAAGCTGGACCGCCACGACGCGGAGAAAGAGGGGTAGCATGAGGAACGTCTACGAGAAGCTCGTCGCGGTGAACGACGCGCAGACGGACCGGATCTTGGAGCTGCAGATCGCCGGAGGACGGAACGACGGAGGGATATTGCAGCCGGAGATCGGCGTGCCGACGGCGAGCCATGTGGGCACCGCCGGAGCGATGGCGGGGCTGGCGGCGGCGCTGGCGTCGCCGGAGTCGAAGCATTTCCGGAGCGGAGTGGCGTTGGCTGCGCTGGATCGAGCGGCGGACTTTATGCTGCGGCGACAGCATGAAGACGGCACGATTTCGCTCGGGGGGACGAACTTCCATTCGCCGCCGGATACGGGCTTCGTCGCGGCGGGGTTTTGCCAGCTGGATAAGGTGCTTGCGGCTTGCGGCTGGGCGCCGATGGAGCCGGTGGCGGCGAAGGTGCGGCGGTTTCTCGAGCGCACGATTCCGGCGATGACGACGGGAGGCGTGCACACCCCGAACCACCGCTGGGTCGTCGTCGCCGCGCTGAGCGGGCTGTACGGCATCTTCGGCGGGGAGGCGCTCGTTCGGCGGGCGGAAGCGTGGCTGGCGGAGGGGATGGATGCGACCGACGACGGCGAATGGACGGAGCGGAGCAACGGAATTTACAACGCGGTCAGCAATATGATGCTAATCCAGGCGGCCGACGGACTGGGAAAGCCCGAGCTGCTGGAGCCGGTTCGGAAAAACCTGCGCATGATGGCGTATCTGGTTCACCCGGACGGCGATGTCGTGACGGAATATTCGGGCCGTCAAGATCTGGGAACTCGACATACGCTGGCTCCCTACTTGATGTGTTACCGCGTCATGGCCGAGCGCGATCGCGATCCGCTGTTCGCGGCGATGTACGAGCTGGCGGCATCCTGCACCGCGTCGATGGGCGCCGCGAACAACCACGTCTTGCTCGGCTGGCATGCGATGCCTTGTCCTTCCGTCGATGCGCTGCCGCGCGCGCCGATCCCGGATCGATTCTGGAAGCTGCTGAACGCGAATTATCCGATCGAAGACAATCTCGCGCGAATGTCGCAGGCCGGCCATCACGGCATCATTCATCACAGCGGTATGCATCGCTCGTTCGGGGCGCAGCTGCTGCGCTGCCGCGACGGCGCCGCGAGCGCGACGATGATGACGCGGTCCGGGACGATCTTCTCGCTGCGGCATGGGGACGCGCGGCTGCTCGGCGTCGGGCTGCATACGATGTTCGCGCCGGGCGCGGTCGAGCTGCAGCGGCTGTCGCAGACGGCGGCGGGCTGCCGGATGGAGGCGACGATGGAGAAGGGCTATTACGGACCGGTGCCCGCGGAGGCGCTGCCCGAATCGGCCGGTTGGGCGTGCAGCCCTTGGTATTTGCTGCCGCATCATGTGCGCGAGACGACGCATGTGCAGCGGCATCGGGTCGAGGTCGACGTCGAGCGGGACGGCGAGACGTGGGTCGTTCGCCTGCGCAGCCACGCGCCGGAGGACGTGTTGATGCAGGCGTCGCTCGCGTTCGACGCGGGCATGACGGTCGAAGGCGTCGAAAGGGCTTTGGAGCAGACGGAGGAAGGGGCGCTGCGCTGGACGGCGGGACGGCTGCGCTGTACGGCGGGCGAATACGGCTTCGAGCTCGAGGGCGGGCGCGGCGACCATCGGCTGGGGCTCGTGCGCGACATGAAGCTGCCCCGGGGTCCGCATGTCGTGCTGATCAATCTGCTGACGCCGTTCGCGCATGAGATCCGCATTCGGCCGTTCCGGGTCGGAGCGAAGGAAGAGGGCGCCGCGGCAGGCGGAACCGGTGCGGGCGCGGGTTCGGGCTTGGGAGAATACGGCGCAGCCGGCGCCTTCGGTTTGACGGCGGAGGGGCGGACGACGAATGCTTCCTGACGGGGATTTGCAGCTAGCCCTTCGGTACGCGCCGACGCTGATGTTCGACGAGAACGAGCCGTTCTACCCGGTTCGCGTCGGCGTCACGGCGTTCCGCGCGGCCGGCGCGTCTCCGTCGTTCCGGCGTCGCTTCGCGTTCGACGACGAGCGCCTCGACGCGATCGTCGAATATGCGATCTACTGGGACTACGATATTACGCATCTCTATGAGCTCGAGCATGTCTGGGTATGGGTCGGCAAGGACGGGGCCGTGCTCGACTGCGAGGCGAGCTTCCACGGCAAGGCGCTGAAGGGGCTGCTCGAGGATCGTTCGAATCTGGACGGGCAACGCGTGCGGTTGTATTCACAGCCGGGCAAGCATGCGTTCTCCCCGCTCGTCGACGCGTTCAAGCTGCTGCCGGACGCGTCGCGCTCCTGCGGAGAGGACGCAGGGAAGGACGGCTTGCTCGCGACTGCGGCGTTCCAAGGGGCGTACGACACTTCCCCGGATATCGACCGCGACGTGCGGGAGTATCTGCAGCGGCATCGGTTCGCTCCGGCATGGCGGTTCGCGCCGTACGAGCTTTCGGAGGAGCTGTTCGCGTCATGGGAGGAGCTGCGCCGCGAGGTGCCGGCGCGCATCGCCGCCCGCTTGGGCGACATCCGGGAAGCGTTGCGAGGAGGAGGAGAAGCTGGATGACAACGTATATACAGCGACCGCAAAGCATCGGCTACTGGCTGCGAGACCGGGACGAGGAGATCGTCCGGGTCGTCGCCGAGCATTACGTCGGCAACAATCCGGCGATCCCGTTCCAGCTCCGCGCGTTCCATCGCGGCGGCGTATTGCAGACCGAGGACGGCCTGTACGACTTGAATTTCGCCGCCCGGTTTCCCGATGCGGCGATAGGCAGCTTAGCTTACGCGGCGTGCCTCGTCTGGAGCGACTCGGAGCGGAGTCTGGATCTTAGGCTCTCGTGTTACGGGCCGACCGAGCTGTACCTGAACGGGGCGCGGCTGTACCGGTCGAACGCGGTGGACGAGGTGAAGCGGGACTACGCCTTCCCCGTGCCCGTCGTCTTCGCGGCCGGGTGGAACACCTTGTTCGTGAAGGCGCGGAAGACGGCGGCCGGGTTCGGCTGCGGCCTCGGGGCCGAGGAAGCGAAGGTGCGCATTCTGCACGTGCAGACGCCGTTCGCGGAGCGCGGCGGCGAAGCGGGCTGGGTGTTCTCGGCCCCGGTAGGCACCGACCGGTTCCCGGACGGAGAGCCGGATTGGTTCGGCTCCGAGCAGGCTGCGGGGGTGGAGTGGTTTCCGAAGGCCGCATGGCCGGCCGACGCCCCGGCGTCGCCGTTCGAGCGGCTGTTCGGCGTCGCGCCTGGCAAGAAAGCATACGCTTGGTCTCGGCTGCAGGTGCGGGCGGGACGCGAGGCGGAGGTCGACTTCCGAGGACGGTCGGCCGGACCGTTCGCCCTCTGGGTCGACGGCCGCCGGGTCGCGGAAGCGTCCGGAGCCGGCGCGTTCGCGGCGATCGTCTCGCTCCGACCGGGCTCGCACGATGTGCTGGTCGAGGCCGCGAGCGGCGCGGACGCTTGGAGCTGGACGTGCGAGGCGTCCGCGGCCGGCGACCGCGAGGTTTGCGCTTGGGAGGCGCCGGCTTCGGTGCATGGCGCTGCGGACCGGTGGTTTTACTTGGGTCCGTTCGCGGCGGAGACCGACTTCGAGCCTGCGGCGCTGCAGCGGCTGCATACGGTGTTCGCGTCGGGCGACGGCGAGACGCTTTATTGGCGGCTCGACCGGCCGGAGACGTGGATTCGGCCGTATTACGAGAACGCGTATCTGAGCAACAAGTGGACGACGAGCGGCACGACGAATTTCGCCCGCTGGGATTACCCGCTCGGCGTGACGATGTACGGCTTGCTGCGGGCGGGTCGGCTGCTCGGGCGGCAGGATCTGATCGAATATGCGCTCTCGCATATTAAGGCTTGCACGGATTTCTACGAGTATTCGGCATGGGATCGCGAGCGATACGGCTTCCCGTCGGTGAATCAGCAGCTCGTTCTGCTGAAGATGCTGGATAACTGCGGCTCCTTCGGCTCGGCGATGCTGGAGGCCGCTTCCGAGCGGGAGGACGAAGGCTTCGATCGGGTGGCGGATCGAATCGCGGCGTTCATCCGGGACCGACTCGAGCGCAGGGAGGACGGTGCGTTCTATCGCATTTGCGCCGGAGAATACGCCGAAACGTCGATGTGGGCGGACGATCTGTACATGAGCGCCCCGTTCATGCGGCGGTACGCGCTGCGGTACGGCGATGCGGATTTCCTGCGGGACGCCGCGCGGCAGTTCCTCCTGTACAAGAGGTACTTGTTTATGCCCGAACTGCACGTCATGTCGCACGTATACGACTTCAAATACGGCGCTGCGACCGGCGTACCGTGGGGGCGGGGGAACGGTTGGGTCGTCTTCTCGTTGTCGGAGCTCCTCGAGGCGCTGCCATCGGCAGACCCCGATCGACCGGCGCTGCTGCAGTTCTTCAACGAGCTGTGCGACGGATACTTGGCGCTGCAGGGCGAGGACGGCCGCTGGCATCAAGTGCTGAACGACCCTGCGTCGTATGCGGAATCGTCCTGTACGGCCATGTTCGTCTACGCGTTCGCCCGCGGCGTCGCTTACGGCTGGCTGGACCGCCCGGAGAGGTACGCGGAAGCGGCGCTCCGCGGCTGGAGAGGACTCGCGAACGAGGCGATCGACCGCCACGGCAACGTCTACGGCGTGTGCAGCGGCTCCCGCTATTCGTTCGCGGCGGAGTATTACAAGGAAGAGCTGCGCACGGTGACGAACGACAATCACGGCATCGGCATCGTCATGCTCGCAGGCGTCGAGATTTGCCGCATGCGGCAAGCGTTGACCGGGAGCGCGCAGCCGTCGGAAGGGAGCTTGGTATGAATGAACGCGAGCCGCATCGGAAGCCGGTCATCTTCTTGGATTGCGGAGATACGTTGATCGATGAAGCCACGGAGGTCCGCGACGCGCACGACGTCGTCGTTCGGGCGGAGCTGATCCCCGGCGCGGCGAGGATGGTTCGGACGCTGCACGAACGCGGGTACCGCCTTGCGATGGTGGCCGACGGTCTCGCCCAATCGTTCAAAAACATGATGACGCAGCACGGCCTATACGACTGCTTCGAAGCGATGATTTATTCCGAATGCGTCAAGTCGCTGAAGCCGCACCCGCGCATGTTTCTGGCGGCGGCGGGCGCCATGGAGCTCGGGCCGCAGGATTTCGGGCGCATCGTCATGGTGGGCAACAACTTGAAGCGGGACGTTCGCGGCGCGAACGGCGTCGGCATGATCAGCGTGCATCTGAATTGGTCCCCTCGTTATGCGAAGGAGCCGGCCGACGAGCTGGACATTCCGCGTTATACGATTCGGGAGCCGATGGAGCTCGTCGAATTGGTCGAGCGGCTGTAGCTATGGCGGAGCAAGATATCGCGCGGATCGCACCGTCAACGGAAAGATAGGAATTCCCATTCGCAGGAAATGAGAAGTCCCTCCTATTCGTCGCGAGACAAGCCGGGGTTACAATGTTCGTAACAGGAAGCGAGCGATGAAGAAGGAGTGGAAGGATTGGCGAAAATATTGGTCGTAGACGACGCGGCGTTCATGCGGACGTTGATCCGCACCGCCTTGGAGGCGCGAGGCCACGAGGTCGTCGGGGAAGCGGTCAACGGGGAGGACGCCGTGATGCAGTTCGTGCGTCTGAAGCCCGACGTCGTTACGATGGATATTACGATGCGAGAGAGGTACGGCGTCGGGGGACTGCAGCGCATTAGAGCCCACGATCCGAAAGCGAAGGTGATCCTGTGCAGCGCCGTAAGCCAGCGATCGCTCATCCTGGAGGCCATGCAGGCGGGCGCGTCGGATTTTCTCGTGAAGCCGTTCCAGGCGGAGCGGGTCGTGCAGGCGGTGGAGGCGCAGCTATGAATTAGGAAGGGCTGTTTCGAAGCGGATCGACCGCGGCGGAACAGCCCTTCCGTTCGCTTGCGTCTTATCCGAACGTGCCCGGCAGCGCCGGGGCGGCCAACATGCCGATGACTAGGATGACCATGACGAACAGGACGACCAGACCATTGAAGACAAGTCCCAAAATCGAGAACAGCTTGGCCCGATCCTTCTGAAACAGGCCGACGAGGCCGAGCACCGCGCCGACGAGCGCCGTCAGAATAAATAAGAACATAAGCCCGATCATCGCAAGCAGTCCGCCCATGCCGGGTGGCAGCTCGTCGGGCGCGACGCCGGACAGAAGCGCCGGATCGTTGGCGAAGCCCGCTGCGGCGACGCTCGCGCCGATCGCCGAGCCGATCATGCCGACGACGGAGACGACGGCGAGGATGAACGAGGCGATCCCGATTTTCGAATGTTTGCGTTCCATTGCGGAAACCTCCTTTCGTTTTCATAGAGCTCGAGCGGTTGAAAAGAAGTTCCCTTTTTTCATCCGATGCATTATCATTTTAACCAACGAGACGCCTAGATAGAAAGGGAGATTTTTTTGATCACACGAGTATGGATTGCGGCGGGAGCGGCCAGCGCGTTCCTGAGCGTGGCGATCGGCGCGTTCGGCGCGCACGGGCTGCAGCTCTCCGAGCATTATGCGGCTATCTACGATACGGGGGTCCAGTACCATATGCTGCATGCGGTGGGCATGCTGATCGTCGGGCTGTTGGGCGACAGACTCGGGAATCCCCGGCGGCTGTCGCGGGCGGGATGGGCGTTCGTCCTGGGGACGATTTTATTTTCCGGCAGCTTGTATGTGTTGAGCATTACCGAAATCTCGTGGCTCGGCGCGATTACGCCGCTCGGCGGCTTGGCGTTCCTAACCGGCTGGGCGCTGCTGGGAAGCGCCGCCTTGGCGTCGCGGACGTAAGGATGACTTCTTTCGTAGCCGGATTCGGGGAGAGGCATTCGGACCGTCGATGACTCAAGTAAACAGAATACCGCTTTATCGTTCGCTCAGCCCGCGGCGTCTGCCCGCGCGAAAGGATTTCAACGATGCGTAAACCCCCCATTATCCAACCGAATTCGCTCGCCGTCGCGGCGATCGCGACGCAGGCCGTCGTCTTCGTCGTCTGGTTTGCCGTGGACGGCCTATCCGCGGACGACTCCGCCTTCGCCTGGATCTCGGCGGCGTGCATGCTGGCCGCAGGCGCCGGCCTCCTCTGGCGTTACCGAAGCGAGAAAGCCGAGGAAGCGCATATCGAACGCAAGCTGGCGCAGAAGGACGAAGTATTCACGTCGCTGTTCGATTCGATTCCCGTGGCGATCACGCTGTTGGATCGGACGGGCGCGTTCGTACGCACGAACCCGGCTTCTCGCGTCATTACCGGATATGCGGAGGAGGACATGCTCGGCAAGTCGTTCACGGAGTTCATACACGTCAATCATCTGAACGAGACGATGCGCCGATTCCAACAGACGCTCGCCGGCGACGTCTCGACGTTCCACTCCGTCATCGTGCTGGAGTCCGGCTACCCGGCCGACGTCCACGTCACGACGCTGCCGATTAAGGACGACAAGCGGAACGTCACGGGCATTATCGCGATCTACGAGGATATTACGAAGAAACGACAAACCGAGGAACGCATTAAGCATATGGCTTACTACGACGACTTGACCGGTCTTCCGAACCGGAGGCTGTTCCGCGACCTCGTCGCGGAGTACTTGGTTTCCGCGGGAGACCGGACGCGCATCTACGTCGTGCTGCTGAACGTCGACCGCTTCAAGCTCGTCAACGGCTCGCTCGGGCAAGATATCGGGGACATGCTGCTGCTGCAGCTGGCCGATCGGCTGAATCGGAGCGTCTCCGACTTCGGCGCGGCGGCGCGGATGGAAGGCGACGAATTCGGTATTTTGTTCCGCGACGCCGAAGGCGCCGTTCTGCCCGGAGACCTGGCGCGGCGCATCAACCAAGAGCTGGACGAGCCGTTCTTGATTCAGGATTATACGCTTCATATCACCACGAGCATGGGCATCGCGGCCGGTTCCGCCGACGCCGACGAATCGGCGCTGCTCAAGAACGCCGGCACCGCCTTGTCCAAAGCGAAGGAGAAAGGCAAGAACGGGTACGAGCTGTACACGCCGGAGATGGACGAGTTGTACTTGTCGAAATTCACGCTGGAGAACGATCTGCGCAAGGCGATCCAAGAGGGGGAATTCGTGCTCGTCTATCAGCCGCAGGTGCACATTCCCTCGTTCGAGGTCGTCGGCGCGGAAGCGCTCATCCGATGGCGTCATCCGGAACGCGGACTCGTGTCGCCCGGCGATTTCATTCCGATCGCGGAGGAGACGGGACTCATCGTGCCGCTCAGCGAGTGGGTCATTCGGGAGGCGTGCCGGCAAAACCGCGCTTGGCAGGTCGAAGGGCTTCCGCCGATTCCCGTATCGGTCAACTTGTCGGTGCGGCAATTCCTGCAGCCGAATTTAACCGAGCGCGTCGCGGCGATTCTCATCGAGACCGACCTCGCGCCGGAGTATTTAGAGCTGGAAATTACGGAAAGCATGACGATGGACGTCGAGTTCGCGACGGCGGCCTTGATTCGCTTGAAGGAGCTGGGACTGCGCATCTCGATCGACGATTTCGGCACGGGGTACAGCTCGCTGAACTACTTGAAGAGCTTCCCGGTCGACAAGCTGAAGATCGATCGCTCGTTCGTCCGCGACATTATGACCGACCCGAACGACGCGGCGATCGTGCGCACGATCATTACGATGGCGCATCATCTGAATCAGACCGTCATCGCGGAAGGCGTAGAGACGGAGGAGCAGTTGGCGTATCTCCGCACCTACGGCTGCGACGAGCTCCAAGGGTATTTGTACAGCCCGCCGCTGACGCCCGAGAAGCTGCGGGAGCGGCTGCTCGATGAGGCAAAGCGCGCGCGGGACGGCACATCGACGGCGTAATGGGAGTACAGGTATCCTTCGAATCCGACAACTGCCCCGGCCAGGTCCATCGACCTCCGGGGCAGTTGTCGTTGCGAGACTTCGCTTAAAACCAGAATCCGCCTGCGCCGCCGTACGGGCCGTATGGGCCGTACGGGCTGCCGTAGGCTCCATAGGGACCGAAACCGCCATACCCGCCATATCCGCCGCCGTATGGGCCTGCGCCGATCGCCGCGACGTCGAACAGCAGCAGCGGGAGCAGCGCCTTCGTCCGGACGGACCCGGACTTGCGCGTTCCGCCGGCGACGGAAGCCGCCGTCGATACGTACAACCGATCGCCGGAAATCCGGACGAGCGCGCCGGACACGGTCGAACCGTCCTTCATCTTCAGCGCGACGGAGCGGCCGACGAGCGACTTCGCTTTCGCGGCGAGCTTCGAACGATGCGTCATCTACATCTCCTCCTTCTACGAGTCAGCATATGAAGCGCGTCCGGCGGGGCCATGGACATCCGGTCCCGGGGAATGGCCCGATTCATTGCGCTCACAGGGCGACGGGTTTCGCATATACATGAACCAAGAGAGGGTTGCGAACTCGAAGGAGGCGAAAGGCGAATGATGCGGATGGTACCCATGAACATCGGGGGACATACGATGATCGGCGTCGAGGTGAAGCTGCCGAAGACGAATCTCGTCGCCGTGACGACGGATCGCGGCTACATTATGTGCGGGGCGTTGGACGTGGCCCTGCTCAACGAACGTCTGAAGGATCGCGGCATTGTCGCGGGACGGGCCGTCGGCGTCAAGACGCTCGAGGAGCTCGTGGACGCGCCGCTCGAGTCGGTGACGAGCGAGGCGGAACGGCTCGGCGTGCATGTCGGCATGAAGGGGGCCGATGCGTTGCTCAAGATGGTCTGAATGCAGAAGACGCTGCTCTCCCGACATCGGAGCGCAGCGTCTTTGTTGATACGTGGGGGGTGGTAGGCGCCGGAAGCGCGCAAACGCGCTTCGATCCGGCGGGGCAACGGCGCGGCTACTCGAACAGTCGGCGCAAATTGTCGCCGTACGGCGCGCGGACGATCCCCTTCTCGGTGATGATCGCCGTGACGTACTCCGCCGGCGTGACGTCGAACGCCGGGTTGTACACCTTCACGCCTTGCGGCGCGGTGCGCTTCCCGAAGCCGACGGTCACCTCGTCCTCGTGCCGCTCCTCGATCGGAATGTCGGCGCCCGTCGGCGTGGAGAGGTCGATCGTCGACATCGGACAAGCGACGTAGAACGGAATGCCGTGCGCCTTCGCGAGCACCGCCACGCCGTACGTGCCGATCTTGTTCGCCACGTCGCCGTTCGCGGCCACCCGGTCGGTGCCGACGATGACCGCCTGAATCCAGCCTTTGGACATGACCATGGCGGCCATGTTGTCGGTAATGAGCGTCACGTCGACGCCGGCGCGCATGAGCTCGAACGCCGTAAGACGGGCGCCTTGAAGCACCGGACGCGTCTCGTCCGCGAACACGCGCAGGTTCCAGCCCTTCTCCTTGGCGAGGTACATCGGCGCCGTGGCGGTGCCGTAGCGCGCCGTAGCGAGGCCGCCGGCATTGCAGTGCGTCAGGACGCCGTAGCCGTCCTCGAACAACGAAAGCGCGTGTTCGCCGATCGCGCGGTTCGTCGCTTCGTCCTCCGACTGAATGACGATCGCCTCTTGCAGCAGCCCTTCCTTGATCGCCGCCGCGTCGACGCCGGCGTCCGCCAGCTCCCGCGCCTTCCGCACGAGCCGATCGAGCGCCCAGAACAGGTTGACGGCCGTCGGGCGGGACGACGCGAGGTAGTCGCGCTCGCGCTGGACGGCGGCGAGCAGCTCTGGCACGCCGCCGGAGACGCCGCGCACGCCGAGGTACAGGCCGTACGCTGCGGCGATGCCGATCGCCGGCGCGCCGCGCACCTTCAGCTCCTTAATCGCGTCCCAGACGTCCTTCGACGTCGTAAGCGCCAAGTAGACGACTTCCTCGGGAAGAAGTCGTTGATCCAGCAAGTCCAGTTGATCCGCATTCCAGCGAACCGATTGCAGCCAGTTTTCGCGATTCATAGTCTCAGTCAAGTTCAGTTGCCTTCTTTCGATGCAAAATGGAGGTTCGCGCGCGCAAGCATCTGGCCGATCGACCCTGCCGCGCGGTGGCTCTTAATGAGATCCGTGCCGATCGCGAGCGCGACGCGGCGGGCTTGGTTGCGGCGCTCCGGATCCGGGATGCCGTCGATGTCCGCGACGTGGGCGAGGCCGACGATGCGGCGGACCATCTTCGCGCCCGCGTAGCCGAACGTATCCTGCAGCAGCTCCGCGAGGAACGCGTCGAGGAAGCCGGATTCCCGCAGCATTCGGTCGACGGTATGTTCCGTCCACAGGGCGCGGAACCGCGTCTCGAATTCGGTCCATACCTGCCGGACCGTCTCGAGCAAGTACGCGCGGTAGTCGCGCAGCGCGGCGCGATCGTCCATGCGGCCGCCTTGCGCCGCGGCGTTCAGGAGCAGGTTCGCGAGCACGGCGCCGATATCGAAGCCCATCGGCCCGTAGTACGCGAACTCGGGATCGATGACCTTCGTCGACGTCGGCGTGACGAAGATCGAACCCGTATGCAGGTCGCCGTGCAGCAGCGCTTGTCCTTTGGTCAGGAAGCCGTAGCGCAGCCGGGCGACCTCGAGATGCAGCTCGCGGTCGGTGCGCAGCGCCGCGGCTTCGTTTTCGATGGCGGGATCATAGTTGTTGTTCGCCGACACCGTGTACGGGTCGTCGAAGATCAGGTCTTCCGTAATCTTGCACAGCTCCGGGTTGATGAAGCGGCCGGTCTGCAGCTTCTTCTGCTGCTGATTGAGGCCGAAGTCGGAGGTGAAGAACAGCGTCCGCGCGAGGAATTCCCCGATGTGACCGGCGAATTGCGGATAGACGTTGCCTTCGATGAGCCCGCGGCGCATGATGACGTGATCGCTCAGGTCCTCCATGATCGTCAGCGCGAGCTCCGGTTGGTACTCGTACACCTTCGGCGCGAGACCGGGGGCCAACGTGCCCTGGATGATCAGCGCCTCGCTCTCGATGCGGGCGCGGTCGAGCGTCAGCGGCCACGACTCGCCGACGACCTTGGCATAGGGCAGCGCTTGCTTCAGGATGAGTCCCTTGCCTTGGCCGTTCTCTTGGATATGAAACACTAAATTCAAGTTGCCGTCGCCGATCTCGCGTACGGTCAGGTTCGCGCCCGGCGCGAAGACGCCCGGGACGGCCCGCGCCCGCTCGATCGCTTCGGCTTCGGTTAACGGATGATATGCGCTCATGGTTCGGTTCCCCGCCTTTTCGGAATCAATGCATTACCTCTAAGTATAAGACAAGCGGGGCTCGGAAGAAACTACATTTCGCGGCGTCGTGATAAGATCCGCAGCTTCGTTGCAAGATAATGGTACTATACGAGAGAGGATGTTTTTCGAAAATGACGCAAAACGCAACGCTCG
Source organism: Paenibacillus sp. (assembly GCA_031181325.1). Lineage (GTDB taxonomy): Bacteria > Bacillota > Bacilli > Paenibacillales > YIM-B00363 > Paenibacillus_AE. The sequence goes on along the minus strand of JAPSKX010000005.1, from coordinate 5,631 downwards.
ACCGGACGCCGTCCGCGGGCGCGACGCAGAACGTCGTCGCGTTCTTGAACAAGCAAATCGCGAACTGGAACGTATTGTTCGTGAAGCTTCACAATTATCATTGGTTCGTGAAAGGTCCCGTCTTCTTCACGCTGCACCTGAAATTCGAGGAGCTGTACAACGAAGCGGCGGTGCACATCGACGAGCTGGCGGAACGCGCGCTCTCGATCGGCGGCAAGCCGCCGGCGACGATGCGGGAATATTTAGGTCTGGCGTCGGTCCGGGAAGCCGCGGGGGGCGAGAAGCCGGCAGACATGGTGCGCAACATCGAAGCCGACTTCCGCGCGCTCATCGCCGAGCTCGCCCAAGGGATGGAGCTGGCGCAGCAAGCCGGCGACGAGGCGACGTCGGACATGCTGCTCGCGATTCATTCGTCGCTCGAGAAGCATGCTTGGATGCTTCGGTCATTTAACGAATAGCCAATTATTATGTATAATGAAAACACCTGCCGCCGTCGGGCGCAGGTGTTATTCATTTTCGCAAGCGACGCTGCTTCGTTTATTTGTGCTCGATCAGGTCGATGGCGCCGAGCACGATGTGGGCGAGCCCGAAGCCGAGGATGCCGTAGCCGACAGCCGGGTTGCGCTTGAGCATCGCCGCGCCCGTCGTCGCGACCGCGGTGCCGAGAATCGTCGGAATTAATCCTTCGCGCATGAAACCGTCACTCCTTTGGCGAGAATGATGACTGCCATATTAGAATGGGGCAAGACGCGCGTTTCGATACTTCGCTGCGGCTGCATGGTTTTACCGGGGGGGCGGATACATAGGATGAGCATGATTGAGACGGCGGCGCTCAAGGAATGGGCGTCCGCGGTGGAAGCGTTCCTTGCCGGCGAGACGATTCTCGCGCTGCGCAAGGGCGGCATCCGGGAGGAGACGCGCGACTTCGAGCTGACGAGCGACGCGTTCTGTTTCTTCCCGACGTACGAGCATCAGAAGGAGCATCTGCTCAAGGAGCCGTATCGGCGTTACGTCGCCGAGACGAAGGCGGTCTGGCGTCCCGACGCGCCGGTCGTACCGATCAAAGCTTGGGCGGAAGCGGTAGAGGATCTCCTCGTCGAGGACGAGGAACGCTTGAAGGCGTTGTCTCCGTTCCACATCTGGACGGACGATTACGCGTCCGAACGGCTGCATTGGAAGCGGACGAAGCCGCTTCATTGCTTATTGCTGCGCGTGTACCGATTCGAGACGGCGATCGACGTGCCGAACGACCCGGCGCTGACCGGGTGCAAATCGTGGGTCCGCCTGCCGATCGGCGAGAGTCGGTCCGCGAACGGGCGGCCGGTATTGTCCGACGAGGCGTTCGCCCGGAAGGTTCGGGAGATTAGAGAAGCTTTGAAAAGGTAAGAGCGCTCGCGAAAACGACCGATTTTCCAGGCGCCCTTGCGAATTGGAATTATTCTTATTAAAATTAACAGTTGAGAATCAGTGAGAATCAATTTAGAATAATTCTAAATAGAAGAAATCAAATTTTGGAGGGAAACAGGCTCATGGCACAAGCACCGGTTTTGAAAATAGAAGATCTTCGCTCTTCCATCGAAGGCAAAGAAATTCTCAAAGGCTTCAATCTCGAAATTAAAGGCGGGGAAATTCATGCGATCATGGGGCCGAACGGCACCGGGAAATCGACGCTCGCTTCCACGCTGATGGGTCATCCGAAATTCGAGGTGCAAGGCGGCAGCGTCACGCTCGACGGCGAAGACGTGCTGGAGATGGGCGTCGACGAGCGCGCGCTGGCGGGCTTGTTCCTCGCGATGCAGTACCCGAGCGAAATCTCGGGCGTGACGAATGCGGACTTCCTGCGCAGCGCCATTAACGCGCGCCGCGGCGAAGGCAACGAAATCTCGCTCATCAAGTTCATCCGCCAGATGGAAGCGAAGATGAAGGAGCTCGAGATGGACCCGCAGTTCATGCACCGTTACTTGAACGAAGGGTTCTCCGGCGGCGAGAAGAAGCGGAACGAGATTCTTCAGATGATGGTGCTCGAGCCTCGCGTCATCATTCTCGACGAGATCGACTCCGGCCTCGACATCGATGCGCTGAAGATCGTCGCGGCGGGCGTGAACGCGATGCGCGCCGAAGACCGTTCGTTCCTTATCATTACGCACTATCAGCGCTTGCTGAACTATATTAAACCGGACTTCGTACACGTCATGATGCAGGGCCGCATCGTGAAGTCCGGCGGTCCGGAGCTGGCGGAGCGCCTTGAAGCCGAGGGATACGACTGGGTGAAGGCGGAATTGGGCATCGAAGACGAGACGGTAGGCAACGACAAGGAAGAGTTCGTCGTTCCGAAGAACACCACCGCTCCGAAATTTTCGTAAGGGGGCGTTCAACAGTGACGACAGATACGAATGTGGTAGACCAACAAACCTTCGCAACGATCGCGGCGTCGAAGCAGGAGCCGGCATGGCTCTCGCAATCGCGCGCCGAAGCGCTGGCGCTCGCATCGCAGCTGCCGTTGCCGAAGCTCGAGAAGACGCGCATCGACCGCTGGGAACTCGGCGGCACGGGCGCGTACCGCCCGGCGAAGGCCGTCGCTTCCGCGGCGGAGCTCCCCGGCGAGCTCGCGAGCCTGATCGGCGACAACCCGAGTCCGAATCTGCTCGTGCAGCATGATTCCAGCGTCGTGTTCGTCCGCATGTCCCCGGAGCTGGAAAGCCAAGGGGTCATTCTGAAGAGTCTGGAGCAGGCGGCCGCGGATCATCCGGAGCTCGTGCAGCAATACTTCATGCAAGCGGTGAAGAAGGACGAACATCGCCTGACGGCGCTGCACGCGGCGCTCTGGAACGGCGGATTGTTCCTGTACGTGCCGAAGAACGTGGAAGTGAAAGAACCGATCCAGGCGATCTTCTACAGCGAAAATCCGGAAGCGACGTTCGCGCCGCACGTCCTGATCGTCGCCGACGCGCACAGCTCCGTCACCTACGTCGACAATTACTTGTCGGCCGCTTCGGAGACGCAGATGCTGCACAACGGCGCGATCGAAGTATTCGCGAAGCCGGGCTCGAACGTCCGCGTCGCGACGGTGCACGATCTCGGAAAGCATGTGACGGACGTCAATTACCGACGCGCGATTCTCGAGAACGACGCCAGCATCGAATGGATCGTCGGCGAGCTGAGCCATGGCAACAGCGTAGCCGACACCTATTCGATTCTGAAGGGCAACGGCTCGAGCTCCGACATGAAGGTGATCTCCGTCGGCGTCGGCGACCAGAAGCTCAACTACACGACGCGCGCCGTCCACTTCGGCAAGTCGACGCCGAGCGACATGATTACGCGCGCTGTTATGCGCGACGAAGCGACGGGCATCATCAACGGGATCACGAAGATCGAGCACGGCGCATCGAAGGCCGACGGCCAACAGACCGAACGCGTCCTCATGCTGAGCCCGAAGGCGCGCGGCGACGCGAACCCGATTCTGCTCATCGACGAGGACGACGTGACGGCGGGCCATGCGGCGAGCGTCGGGCAAGTGAATCCGGAGCAGGTGTACTACTTGATGTCGCGCGGCATTCCGAAGAGAGAAGCGGAGCGCCTTATCATCTATGGCTTCCTGTACCCGGTCATCGAGGAGATTCCGCTGGAAGCGCTGCGGGAGCAGCTTAGCGCCTTGGTCGAGAGGAAGCTCGGACAATGAGTGGCCTCTCGCCTGCGGAGCTGAAGTCGCTGTTTCCGATTTTGCAGCAGGACGTGAACGGGCATCCGCTCGTGTACCTCGACAGCGGCGCGACGTCGCAGAAGCCGCGGCAGGTGATCGAGGCGGTGAAGCGGTATTACGAGCATGACAACGCGAACGTGCATCGCGGCGTCCACACGCTCGGCACGCGGGCGACGGACGCCTACGAAGGCGCGCGGGAGAAGGTGGCGCGGTTCATCAACGCCCGCTCCGCTTCGGAGATCGTCTTCACGCGCGGGACGACGACGGCTATCAATACGGTGGCGGCGAGTTACGCGCGATCCGTGTGCAAGCCGGGCGACGAGATCGTCATCTCGCCGATCGAGCATCACGCGAATCTCATTCCGTGGCAGCAGGCGGCGAAAGCGACGGGCGCGACGCTGAAGCACCTCCCGATGAACGAGGACGGTTCGTTCGATCTTGCCGGCGCCGCGGCGACGATTACGTCGAACACGAAGATGGTCGCGGTCACGCATCTGTCGAACGTGCTCGGCGCCGTCACGCCGGTCGAAGAGATCATCGCGCTCGCCCATAAGCACGGCGCGAAGGTGCTGCTCGACGGGGCGCAGAGCGCGCCCCATCTGAAGATCGACGTCCAGAAGCTCGATTGCGACTTCTTCGCGTTCTCCGGCCATAAGATGTGTGGGCCTACGGGGATCGGGGCACTCTACGGCAAGCGAGAGCTGCTGGAAGCGATGGATCCGATCGAGTTCGGCGGCGAGATGATCGACTTCGTCGACCTGTACGACGCGACATGGAAGGAAATTCCGTGGCGCTTCGAGGCGGGGACGCCGAACATCGCCGGCGCGGCCGGCCTCGGCGCCGCGATCGACTTCCTGACGGACATCGGCATGGACAACATCGCGGCGCACGATCGTCAGCTCGCGGCGTATGCTTGGGATCGATTGTCCGCGATGGACGGCGTGACGCTATACGGCCCGTCGGCGAACCGTACGTCGCTCGTGACGTTCAACCTGACGGACGTGCACCCGCACGACGTGGCGACGGTGCTCGACGCCGAGGGCGTCGCGGTGCGAGCCGGCCATCACTGCTGCCAGCCGCTCATGCGCTGGTTGAAGGTGTCGGCCACGGCGCGGGCGAGCTTCTATCTGTACAACGACGAGTCGGACGTAGATCGGTTGGTCGCTTCGCTACAACGGGCAAAGGAGTACTTCGGCCATGCAATTGGATGATCTGTACCGGCGCGTGATCATGGATCATTATAAGACGCCTCGCAATCAAGGCGAGCTCGCCGAGGGAACCGTAGGCGTCGAGCTGAGCAATCCGACGTGCGGTGACCGCATCACGCTGCAACTTCGGATCGAGGACGGCGTCGTGCAGCAGGCGAAATTCAAGGGCGAAGGCTGCTCGATTTCGATGGCGTCGGCCTCGATGATGACGGATGCGGTCAAGGGCAAGACGCTGGAGGAAGCGCTCGGACTCGCCGAACGGTTTTCCGGATTGATGAAGGGCGAGCCCGTCGAGTTCGAGGAATACGAAGATATCGAAGCGTTAAGCGGCGTTAATAAGTTCCCCGCGCGCATCAAGTGTGCTACACTTGCTTGGAACGCATTGCGTAAGGGCGTGGAGTCGCAAGGGGAATCGAGCCGTTAAGATAGAGCGTTAGGCAAGAAAATCATTTTCCGAAAAGAGGAGGGTTTACCGATGGCGAAGCAAATGCCCGATATCGGCGAATATAAATACGGTTTTCGCGACGAGCATAAGTCGATCTTCCAGAGCGGCAAGGGCCTGAACGCGGACATCGTGCGCAGCATCTCCGAGATGAAGGGCGAACCGGAGTGGATGCTTGAATTCCGCCTGAAGTCGCTCGAGCAGTTCCACAAGATGGAGATGCCGAAGTGGGGCGGCAACATGGACGATCTGGATTTCGAAGACATCCAGTATTACGTCAA
>JAPSKX010000109.1 GCA_031181325.1 Paenibacillus sp. | reverse complement strand
CAAAAGAGCAGCAGCGACGCGTCGACGTCGGCCATGCCCGGCAGGTCGCGCGCGAACACGACGTCCTCGAGTGTGGCGACGAGCTCCGGCGTGTCGAATTCGATGTAGTGATGCGAGGTAGAGAGATAGTCGGTCATCTTCTCGATCCAAGGACGGTCGGGATTCGGCGTGAACGCCGACGATTTGAAATGCTTCTCGTTATCGACGTAATCGATCGAATACGTATGCAGCGTGCCGAGGCCGCGCTCCGCGTAATACTTCGCCGCGAACGCCGTCAGCGCGCTGGAGTCGAGTCCGCCGGAGAGCAGCGAGCATACCGGGACGTCGGACACGAGCTGCCGCTCGACCGTATCCTTGAGCAGCGCGCCGACCGTCTGCGCCGTCGTCTCGAGATCGTCCTCATGCTCCCGCGCTTCGACCTTCCAGTAGCATTGGATGCGGAGACCGTTGCGGTCGTACACCGCGAAGTGACCCGGCTTCAGCTCGTTCATATCCCGGAACACTCCGTGCCCGGGCGTGCGCGCGGGGCCCATGGCGAACACTTCCGCGAGTCCGTCCGGGCCGATCTCCGGCGAGAAGACGGGGTTCGCGAGGATGGCCTTCGGTTCGGAGCCGAACAGGAAGGAGCCGTTCGCGTGCGAGTAGAACAGCGGCTTCACGCCGAGTCGGTCGCGGCAGAGGAACAAGCTTTGATCCCGCTCGCTCCAGACGGCGAACGCGAAGATGCCGTTCAACCGATCGACCGCGCCGCGGCCCCACTCGATATAAGAGACAAGGAGCACTTCGGTGTCGCAGTTCGTCTTGAAAATGTGTCCGCGCGCTTCGAGCTCCCGCCGCAGTTCGAGCGTATTATACAACTCGCCGTTATAACAAATCGTGAACGTATGGCCTCCGTGCTTCCGATACATCGGCTGCGCGCCGTTCGTCGGATCGATGATGCTGAGCCGGCGGTGCCCGAGCGCGCAATGCCCGGAGATCCACGTGCCGGAGGCGTCCGGACCGCGGGCGCCCATCGTTTCCGTCATGTTTTCAAGAATGGTCGGATAACTCGTGAGCTGTTTATTCCAGTCGACCCATCCCGTAATTCCACACATGAAGTTCATCCCTTTCCATCCTGGTGTCTGTAGCCGCCTTCCGACGAACCCCTTCGACGAGAAAAAGGCCTCGCGGGCCTTTTTCTACGATACAATGTAACGCCCGAACGGTCTCGGTAACCGGCGCCTTCCCGATCGGGAAGGCGAAGTCGTTACTCCTTGCTTCGCGGCGTTCGTGATGGTTTGCGTCTGCGTCGAAAACGGAATCGCGGGTCGAAGGTTTCCCCTCGAGCGTTACACCCGTGCCCAGTTGCGGATTATGGTTATAGGTATGCGCGGAGACGGGATAAGATGCAAGTCCCTGCGGGAATCTATAGGAGGATAAGCCTATGAGGGGTGTGACAAGCGTATGATCGCGATACAGGATGCGTCCTTCGTTCGACTCGGCTACAGCGGGGACGAGACGTTCGCCGAAGTCGAGGTGACGGCGTCCGGCTTCGATGCGCCGCTGATCGCTACTTTCAAGCGGGAAGCGGACGGGAGCTGGTCGCTGACGAACGTTACGGAGAAGCGGGACGATCATCTCCTGGACTGGTACGAGAACAATTTGCACGAGGCGTACCCGAGCGCCATGGAGCGGCTGTTCGGCGCCGGCTCGGACGGGGAGACGACGAGGCGGTCGTTCGCGGAGCAGGTGCTGCGGTTCGGCGACGTGCGCGAGCGCCTGGAAGAGGCGATGTACTACGGCAGTTAAATGCGCTATGGCCCGGGAGTGAGTCCCGGGCTTGCCTTTTTCTCGAAACCATGCGTTCGCGCCTGCGTGTTATAATGGAAGACAAACATGCGCGAAGGGGGCGGCGAAGGTTGGCGGAACGGGAAGAAGACGAGATTCATAGAGCTAAGGGTTCCACCGATCTCGCGGCGTACGAGGATCGGGAATTCGGACGCGAATTCACGGAAGAAGAATTGAGCGAGTTGTTCAAAGCGGCGGACGAGGAAGGCGAACCGCCGCCGCCGTTTTTCCGCGGGCCCCTCTTCCGGAAGATCGTCGCGGGGGTGCTGGCGCTCATGTTGTGCGCGCAAGTGATGACGATGCTGCCGCAAGTGTTTTCGCTGGCGGCGATTCGATTCTTGACCGTGTCCGCCCAGCTGTCGCAGTCTGCGGAAATTCAGGAATACAAGGAATCCGTCGTCGTCATTCGCTCGGGGGGATCGAAGGGAACGGGCTTCTTCGTATCCGAGGACGGACTCGTCGTGACGAACCGGCACGTCGTGGACGATTCGCCGTCGCCGAGCGTCCATCTCTCGGACGGCAGCGTGTACCGCGGGAAGGTGCTCTGGGCGGACGAGACGGTCGATCTGGCGCTCGTCGACATCGATGCGGAAGGCGTGCCCGCGCTTGCGCTCGCGCCGACGTACGACGGCGCGGAGGATACGCCGGTGTTTCTGATCGGCAACCCGCTGTTCTTCAACGGCATCGCGAACGAAGGCGTCACGCGGGGCTTGCTGGCGGATCGCGATCCTCCGATGCTGGCGATCGACGCGCCGGTCTACCGGGGCAACAGCGGAAGCCCGGTCATCACGAAGGACGGCGAAGTGATCGGCGTCGTGTATGCGACGAGCACGATGGAGCGGGACGGCAAGGAGCTGCGCATCGGCCTTGCGGTGCCGATCGACTGGGTGCATCGGAAGATGGCGGAAAACCCGGCGCCTTGATTACTTGAGCGCGACGAGAATCGCGCCGACGGCGATGAGCGTTACGCCTAAGCCGTTCGTCCAGGACACGCGTTCGCCGAGGAAGACGAACGCGAGGACGACGGCGAACACGACGCTCAGCTTGTCGATCGGCGCGACCTGGGACACGTTCCCCGTCTTGAGGGCTAGGAAATAGAACAGCCAAGAAGCCGCGCCCGCGGCGCCGCTGAGGGCAATGAACGTCAACGCCTTGCGTTGATGCAGGATGTCGAACACGGCGGACCACTTGCTCTGCGCGGCGACGACGCCGACGAGGAAGACGGCCATGATCACCGCGCGGATCGCCGTCGCCGCGTTCGCGTCAAGGTGCTCGAGCCCGATCTTGCCGAGGATGGCCACGAGCGCGGCCGTGACGGCGGAGAGAAGGGCGTAGACGAACCAGAGAGCCATCGATCGTAAACTCCTTCGATTATGTAATCGTGAAGACGCCCCGTCGGGCGTCTTCTTTCGTTCCGTACGTCGCGGCAGCGGATTAGTGCAGCGTCTGCTCGACCTGCTGCAGCTCTTGCTGCGCCGCCTGAAGCTGCGATGCGCTCAGCTGCTGCGCTTGCTGCGCCTTCTGGGCGAGCTGCTGGGCTTGCGTCGCCTTCTGTTGAACGGCTTGCATCTGTTGATCCAGCATTTGCTGCTGCAGCTGAGCTTCTTGCAGCTGCTGCGCGCTCATGCCTTGGACCTTCTGCGCTTCGGTCTGGATTTGCTGCGCTTGCGTAGCTTTCTGCACCGCGCTTTGCGCGTGTTGGATCGCCTGCTGCGCCAATTGCTGCGCCTCCATTACGACTTGCTGCGCATGCTGGGTAATCTGCTCCACCATCGCTTGCGTGTTCTGCGGCTGCATCGTCGCCGAAGCGGACGAGGACGGCGTCGGCGAAGACATGGTCGAGCTCATGGAAGAGGCGGCCGAGGAAGACGGTTGTTGGGTCGTCGAAGAAGACGTCGAGCCTTGCTGCATCGTCTGCTGCAGCGTCTGCTGCGCTTGCTTGGACCCTTGCTGCGCCATCTGCTGCACGGCTTGAGCGCCTTGCTTCACTTGTTCCGCCATCGCGCCTTCCACCTTCATCGCAGCGTCGACGACGGCGGCCCCGACCTCAACGCCGGCGTTCTGCGCCACCTTCTGAACGTTCGATACGGCGCTGGAACCCGTGGAGGAAGTCGACTTCGATTTCGTCGTTGTCTGGGTCACGTGCAATTCACTCCTTAGAAGGATGTAAGTTCGACGTACCTTCTTAGGATGGGTCGAGACGCCGGAGCGTATCCCGCTTAAACTTAGGAAACGCAAGGGATGTATATTGCGAAAACTGCAGCGCAAGGCGCTAGAAGTCGCTGGCTGTCCGGATCTAAGCGAGTATTCGCGCTTAGATCGCCCGCGAGAGCGGAATCGCCCGGGCCTTAACGCGGATTCGCCCCGCACACACAAAAAAAAAAGCCCTCGGAGTCTGCGACCCCGAAGGCTTTGTTTCCAAGCAAGAGCGTCCCAGGAGGGATTCGAACCCCCGACCGTACGCTTAGAAGGCGTATGCTCTATCCGACTGAGCTACTGGGACATTGTAAAAAATGCGACTCGGAAATTATAGCACGATCAGGTGCTGCATTGCAATAGGTGGAAGCGAAATCCATTCGCGTTCGTATTTCGACGAGAAACCTGTTACAATGTAGAAACATTTTTGGAAACCGGGGGCACCGATGGACGGCAAAACGCGGGGGGAATTGATCCTTTTCCCGAAAACCATTGATTATTATCAGATCGAATTGACGAAACTGCTGGAGAAGGAAGCGTACGGGGAAGCTATTCGAACGCTCGAATTTCTCGTGGAGTGCCGCACGGACGACGGCCGCGCGAACGAGGAATGGAGCGCGTTGCTGGCGTGGCTGCGCAGCGAATTCCCGGACGCGGCCCGCGCTGCGGCCGGCGGCGACCCGGACGAGGACGACCGCGACGTCGACGAATCGGACCTGCTTCGCGGCCGCGTATCGGCGAAGGCGGCGCGCGACAAGCAGTACGCGAAGCGGCTGGCGGAGTCGCTGTCGCGCGGCTCGATCGAATCGCAGCTTCACGCGCTGGAGCAGCTGGGGCATCTCGACGACGAGAGCGTAGCGGGCGCGCTGCTGAAGAAGCTCGCAGAGCCGCAGCTGCATCCGTTCGTGGCGTTCAAGCTGCTGCAGACGCTCGCGATGCTCGGCATCGAAGGCGAGGCGACGTTCGCGAAGCTCGGGGAGATCGTGACCGTCGACATCGAGCGTACGCCCTCCGGACCGGACCGGTTCCCGGAGCCGCTGCCGTTCGTCAGCGACCGGGTGCGCGAGATGGCGGAGAGCGACGACCCGACGATTCCGGTGTTCGCGAAGCAGACGTGGGAGGAATTCCTGACGTACGCATACGGAACGGCGCTGTATCGCGGCATGCACGAGATGGACGAGCCCATGCTCGACGTCTGGGCGTCGGCGCTGCACGCGGCCGTAGCGCATGCGATGTACGGCGGCGACGCCGCGGCGGAATTGCAGGAGCGGTACGGCGTTACGGAATCGCTGCTTCCCGCATGGGAAGACGCTTACGCGTCGCTGGCGAAGTTCTTTCGGGACGTTTCGGGGGTTCGCGTTTGAATTGGACAGGTTATGTGTTATAATGGCATGGTTATATTTTCGGGCGAAAAGTTTGGAGGATGCATAGAATGAAGGCGAGTTGGGAAAAGCTAGAAAGCAACGTCGGGGTCCTGACGATCGAAGTTGAAGCGGAACAAGTCAACGAAGCATTGAACAAAGCGTTCAAGAAAGTCGCGAACCGCGTGAACGTCCCGGGCTTCCGCAAGGGCAAAGTGCCGCGGCAAATTTTCGAAGCGAAGTTCGGCGTAGAAAGCCTGTACCAAGATGCAATTGACATACTCCTGCCTGAAGCCTATACATATGCGCTTCAAGAGACGGGCATCGAGCCGATCGACCGTCCGGAAGTCGACATCGAGAAGTTCGCGAAGAACGAGCCGATGAAGCTGACGGCGAAGGTGCAAGTGAAGCCGGGAGTGAAGCTCGGCGAGTACAAGGGTCTCGAAGTCGAAGCGAAGGATTCCGACGTAACGGACGAGGAGATCGACGCGGAATTGAAGCGTCTGCAGCAGCGCCACGCGGAGATCGTTCCGGTGGAAGAAGGCGAAGCGCAGAACGGCGACATCGCGGTCATCGATTTCGAAGGGTTCGCGAACGGCGAAGCGTTCGAAGGCGGCAAGGGCCAGAAGCATTCGCTCGAGCTCGGCTCGAACAGCTTCATCCCGGGCTTCGAAGACGGCGTCGTCGGCATGAAGAAGGGCGAAGAGAAGGACATCGAGGTGACGTTCCCGGAGGATTACCACGCGGACAACCTCAAGGGCCAAGCGGCGACGTTCAAGGTGAAGCTGCAGGACCTGAAGCGCAAAAACTTGCCTGAGCTAGACGACGAATTCGCGAAGGACGTCTCCGAATTCGAGACGCTCGAAGAGTTCAAGAAAGACCTCGCGGAGAAAATCAAAGCCCGCAAGGAGCGCGAATTCCGCATCCATCAAGAGCAATCGGTCGTCGATCAAGCTTCGGCCAACGCGACCGTCGACGTTCCGGCAGTCATGGTCGAGACGGAACTGAATAATATGGTAAAAGAGTTCGAAAGCCGCCTTCGTTCGCAAGGCATGACGCTCGATCTGTATTATCAGTTCACGAATACGAGCGAAGCCGCATTGAAAGAGCAGATGCAGGCCGACGCCGACAAGCGCGTGCGCAACAACCTCGTGCTCGAAGCGATCGCGAAAGCGGAAGGGCTCGAAGCGAAGGACGAGGATCTGGAGCAAGAGCTCGAGCGCATGGCCGGTCAATTCCAACGCTCGGTCGAAGAAATCCGCGGCATTCTGGCGGCGAACGGCCGTCTGGACGACATTCGCGAAGAGCTTTCCATCAAGCGCGCCGTCGACTTCTTGGTCGACAACAGCAAGACGAAGTAAGCGGTCTGCCGACGGGACAATTAGGAAACTTATAAAAAGAAGGGCACGTTCGTTTTTCAGAGGCGTGCCCCTTTTTTACCCCTGAACCCGAACCCGTCGCCGCAAAAATGACACCGCCCCCGGAAAGTGATAAAATAACGATAACTCCATCTGTCATGAAGCGAGGTTGGTAACCATGAATCTAGTCCCGATTGTTGTGGAACAAACAAACCGCGGCGAGCGTTCGTACGATATTTATTCGCGACTGTTGAAGGATCGCATCATCTTCCTCGGGAGCGGCATCGACGACGACGTGGCCAATCTCGTCATCGCGCAATTGCTGTTTTTGGCGGCGGACGACTCGGAGAAGGATATCCACCTTTATATCAACTCCCCAGGCGGTTCGGTGACGGCGGGGATGGGCATTTACGACACGATGCAGTACATTAAGCCGGACGTGTCCACGATTTGCGTAGGCATGGCTGCAAGCATGGGCTCGATTCTGCTCACGGCCGGCGCCAAGGGCAAGCGCTTCGCGCTGCCGAACAGCGAAGTGATGATTCATCAGCCGCTCGGCGGCGTACGCGGGCAAGCGACGGACATTAAAATTCACGCCGACTGGATTCTCCAGACGAAGCGGAAGTTGAACGAAATCTATGTGAAGCACACGGGGCAGCCATACGAGAAAATCGATCGCGACACCGACCGTGACTTCTTCATGAGTGCGGACGAAGCGCTCGCTTACGGCTTGATCGATAAGGTCATCACGCCGGGCGACTTGAAATAAAGGAGGGAAGACCATGTTTAAATTCAACGAAGAGAAGGGCCAGTTGAAGTGTTCGTTCTGCGGAAAAATGCAGGATCAAGTCCGCAAGCTCGTCGCCGGACCTGGCGTATATATTTGCGATGAATGCATCGAGCTGTGCACGGAAATCGTCGAGGAAGAGCTCGGCCACGAGGAAGAGCTCGACCTGAAGGAAGTGCCGAAGCCGCTGCAAATTCGCGAAATCCTGGACCAGTACGTCATCGGTCAGGAGCAAGCGAAGAAGTCGCTCGCGGTCGCCGTATACAACCACTACAAACGGATCAATTCCACGGGCAAAAACGAAGACGTGGAGTTGACGAAGAGCAATATCATGCTCGTCGGACCGACGGGCAGCGGGAAGACGCTTCTCGCGCAGACGCTCGCCAAAATTTTGAACGTGCCGTTCGCGATCGCCGACGCCACCTCGCTGACCGAAGCGGGTTACGTCGGGGAAGACGTCGAGAACATTCTGCTGAAGCTCATTCAAGCGGCGGATTACGACGTGGAGAAAGCCGAACGCGGCATCATCTACATCGACGAGATCGACAAGGTCGCCCGGAAATCGGAAAACCCGTCGATTACGCGCGACGTCTCGGGCGAAGGCGTGCAGCAAGCGCTGCTTAAGATTCTCGAGGGCACGGTCGCATCCGTTCCTCCGCAAGGCGGACGGAAGCACCCGCACCAAGAGTTCATCCAGATCGATACGACGAACATCTTGTTCATTTGCGGCGGCGCCTTCGACGGTCTCGAGCAAATCATCAAGCGCCGGATCGGCAAGAAAGTCATCGGCTTCGGCGCCGACGGCATGAAGGCGGATCTGAAGGCGGGCGAATATTTGTCTTTGGTGCTGCCGGAGGACCTCTTGAAGTACGGCTTGATTCCGGAGTTCGTCGGCCGTCTGCCGGTCATCACGTCGCTCGAGCCGCTCGACGAGACGGCGCTCGTACGTATTCTGTCCGAGCCGAAGAACGCGCTCGTGAAGCAGTACCAGAAGCTTCTCGAGATGGATAACGTGCATCTGGAATTCGAGCAGGATGCGCTCGTCGCGATCGCGGCCGAAGCGATTAAGCGGAATACGGGCGCGCGCGGTCTTCGCGCCATCATCGAGAGCATCATGCTCGACGTGATGTACGACGTGCCGTCGCGGACCGACATCAATCATTGCTTGATCACGAAGGACGTCGTGGCCAACAAGATCGTGCCGACGCTGACGCTCGCGAAGACCGACAACAAGAAAAACAAAAAGGAAGAGAGCGCGTAACGGCGTTCCGCCTGCGTTCGGACAGCATCCGTCTTCTTGAAGGCGGGTGCTTCCTTTGTTCCTGGAAATCCTTGGGAGGGGAAACGGACAATGTACCATCGCAAAGAGACGCGCCCCGTCAAAGTCGGCGGCTTAACGATCGGCGGCAGCGACGAAGTGCTCATTCAGAGCATGTGCACGACGAAAACCGCGAACGTCGACGCGACCGTCGCGGAAATCCTTCGGCTCGAAGAGGCCGGCTGCCAGCTCGTCCGCGTGACGGTGAACAACGAGGAGGCGGCGGATGCGATCAAGGAAATCAAGAAGCGCATCCATATCCCGCTCGTGGCCGACATTCACTTCGACTACCGTCTTGCGCTGAAGGCGATCGAGAACGGCATCGATAAAGTTCGGATCAATCCCGGCAACATCGGACGCCGCAAGAACGTCGAAGCGGTCGTCGCGGCGTGCAAGGCGCGAGGCATCCCGATCCGCATCGGCGTCAACGCCGGTTCGCTGGAGAAGCATCTGCTCGATAAATACGGGTATCCGACGCCGGAGGCCATGGTGGAGAGCGCGCTGTTCCACATCGGCATCCTGGAGGAGCTCGACTTCCACGACATTATCGTATCGCTGAAGGCGTCCGATGTGCCGATGGCGATCGCCGCTTATTCGAAGGCGGCGCAGGTCATCCCGTATCCGCTGCATCTCGGCATCACCGAGGCCGGCACGTTGTTCTCCGGCACCGTGAAGAGCGCCGCCGGCCTTGGCGTGCTGCTCAACATGGGCATCGGTTCGACGATTCGGATTTCCCTAAGCGCGGATCCGGTCGAGGAAGTGAAGGTCGCGCGCGAGCTGCTCAAGACGTTCGGGCTGATCTCGAACGCGGCGACCCTCGTCTCCTGCCCGACCTGCGGCCGCCTCGACATCGACCTGTTCGCGGTGGCGAACGAGGTGGAAGCGTACCTCGAGAAGGTGAAGGTGCCGATCAAGGTGTCCGTGCTCGGCTGCGCGGTGAACGGACCCGGCGAGGCGCGGGAGGCCGATATCGGCATTGCCGGCGCCCGCGGGGAAGGCATGCTGTTCCGCTACGGGGAGATGATTCGCAAGGTGCCGGAAGCGGAGCTCGTCAACGAATTAAAGAAGGAAATCGACGTCATCGTCGAAGCGTACAACCGGACCGGAGAAATACCGGGACGCAAGGCGCACAAGGCTCATTCCTAATTCCGAAAATAGCGCAAGCCCCGAGTCCGTGAGCGACTCGGGGCTTTTTCTGTCCAAAAAGGACCGGATGAACGACCCTAAGGAAGGTAATACTTAGGGATAACAATACAGATTTGTTCATGAGGAGGGACGAACGGTGACGCTTAGCCTCATCTTGGTGCTGGTGCAGGTGTTTTTCGCCGTGGTCATCGGCTTATACTTCTGGAACTTGCTGCGCAATCAACAGACGAACAAGGTGGCCGTCGATCGGGAATCGAAGAAGGAGATGGAGAAGCTCCGCAAGCTCCGCAGCATCTCGCTGACGAAGCCGCTGGCGGAACGGACGCGGCCGACGTCGATGAACGACATCGTCGGGCAGAAGGAAGGGCTTCGCGCGCTGAAGGCGGCGCTCTGCGGCCCGAACCCGCAGCACGTGATCGTCTACGGTCCTCCGGGGGTCGGCAAGACGGCGGCAGCCCGCGTCATTCTGGAGGAAGCGAAGAAAAATCCGGATTCGCCGTTCCGCCAAGAGGCGAAGTTTACGGAGATCGACGCGACGACGGCTCGCTTCGACGAGCGCGGCATCGCGGACCCGCTCATCGGCTCGGTGCACGATCCGATCTACCAAGGAGCGGGCGCCATGGGCGTCGCCGGCATCCCGCAGCCGAAGCCCGGCGCGGTCAGCAAGGCGCATGGCGGCGTATTGTTCATCGACGAGATCGGGGAGCTGCATCCGATTCAGCTGAATAAACTGCTGAAGGTGCTCGAGGATAGGAAGGTGTTCCTGGAGAGCGCCTATTACAACGCGGAGGATACGCATATCCCGGGGTATATCCACGATATATTCCAGAACGGGCTGCCGGCCGACTTCCGTCTCGTCGGCGCGACGACGCGCACGCCGCAGGAACTCCCGCCGGCGCTGCGGTCTCGCTGCATGGAAATATTTTTCCGTCCCCTGCTGCCGGAGGAGGTCGGCGAAATTACGGAGAACGCGATCAAGAAGGTCGGCATGGAGCCGGACCCGGCGGCGATCGACGTCGTGAAGCGATTCGCGACGAACGGACGCGAAGCCGTCAACATCGTGCAGCTGGCGGCCGGCGTCGCGCTCACGGAAGGCCGGAGCGAGCTGACGGCGGCGGACGTCGAGTGGGTGGCGAGATCGAGTCAGATGACGCCGCGGCCGGAGAAGAAAATTCCGGCGGAGCCGATGGTCGGCTTCGTCAACGGGCTGGCCGTCTACGGCCCGAACATGGGCACGCTGCTCGAGATCGAGGTGACGGCCAACGTCGCGGAGACGCCGGGGGCGGGACGCATCAACATTACCGGCGTCGTCGACGAGGAGGAGCTCGGCGGCGGCTCGAAGACGCTGCGACGCAAGAGCATGGCGCGCGGCTCGGTCGAGAACGTCATGACGGTGCTGCGCCGCTTCGGCCTTCGTCCGCACGACTATGATCTCCACGTCAACTTCCCGGGCGGCGTGCCGATCGACGGCCCGAGCGCGGGCGTCGCGATGGCGACGGCGATCGCGTCGGCCATACTCGGCGTGCCGGTCGACAATCGCGTGGCGATGACCGGCGAGGTGAGCATTCACGGCAAGGTGAAGCCGGTCGGCGGCGTCGTCGCCAAGGCGGAGGCGGCCTTCCAAGCGGGGGCGACGAAGGTGTTCATTCCGAAGGAGAACTGGCAGGCGATCTTCGAAGGGCTGGGCGGCGGGCTGTCCGTCGTGCCGCTGGAGCATATCGACGAGCTGTTCGCCGAGCTGTTCGGCATCGAACGCGCGACGTTCGCGACGAAGCTGCCGCCGTTCGCCGGAGAGACGGCGCACGGCGTATCCGTGCTGCATGCCGACGCCGCGGAGAAGCGGGGGCAAGGCGGAGGCGCGGAGCCCCCGCTCGGTTGGTAATTTGATGCCCGGTTTGGTAGAATGAATTCAGTCATTTTACCGTTGTGTTGCGGTAACGGATAGAAGAGTCTCTTGGAGGTGCCACAGGATGGGCTTGAATAAACCGAAGGGACGGCGCCTGCCGCTGCTGCCTTTACGAGGGCTCTTGGTATACCCAAGCATGGTGCTCCACTTGGACGTCGGCCGGGAGAAATCGGTGAAAGCCTTGGAGAAGGCGATGATCGAGGACAACATGATCTTGCTCTGCACGCAATCCGAGATCAATATCGAGGAACCGTCGCAGGACGATATCTACCAGATCGGCACGATCTCCAAGGTGCGACAGATGCTGAAGCTGCCGAACGGTACGATTCGCGTGCTGGTCGAAGGCGTCACCCGCGCGGAGATCGTCGAATACGTTCCGAACGCGGAGTATTACGAGGTGTCGGTTCGGGAATTGCCGGAGCAACAGACGGCGGATTCCGAGATCGACGCGCTGATGCGGACCGTGCTCGCGCAGTTCGAGCATTATATTAACTTGTCGAAGAAGGTTACGCCCGAGACGCTCGCGGCGGTATCGGACATCGACGAGCCGGGCCGGCTCGCCGACGTGATCTGCAGTCATCTGGCGCTGAAAATCAAGGATAAGCAAGACATCCTCGAGACGATCGACGTGCGCCAGCGTCTCGAGAAGCTGCTCGGCTTTCTCAACAACGAGCGGGAAGTGCTGGAGCTCGAGCGGAAGATCAATCAGCGCGTCAAGAAGCAGATGGAGAAGACGCAGAAGGAATATTATCTGCGGGAGCAGATGAAGGCGATTCAGAAGGAGCTCGGCGATAAGGAAGGCCGCGCGGGGGAAGTCGAGGAGCTTCGGGCGAAGCTGAAGGAGACGGACGTGCCGGAAGCGGTCGCCGAGAAGGTCGAGAAGGAGATCGATCGTCTCGAGAAGATGCCGGCGACGTCGGCGGAGGGCGGCGTCATCCGCGCCTACGTCGACTGGCTGCTCGCGCTGCCGTGGAACAAGACGACCGAGGACGACCTCGATCTCGAGAAGGCGGAGCGCATTCTCGACGAAGATCATTACGGGATGGAGAAGCCGAAGGAACGCGTGCTCGAGTACCTCGCGGTGCAGAAGCTCGTGAAGAAGCTGAAGGGTCCGATCCTTTGTCTCGTAGGCCCTCCGGGCGTCGGGAAGACGTCGCTCGGCCGATCGATCGCGAAGTCGCTCGAACGGAAGTTCGTCCGCATCTCCCTCGGCGGCGTGCGCGACGAGGCGGAAATCCGCGGACATCGGCGGACGTACGTCGGCGCTATGCCGGGACGGATCATCCAAGGATTGAAGAACGCAGGCAGCAATAATCCCGTATTCTTGT
This sequence comes from Paenibacillus sp., assembly GCA_031181325.1. Lineage (GTDB taxonomy): Bacteria > Bacillota > Bacilli > Paenibacillales > YIM-B00363 > Paenibacillus_AE. Next base: position 2,970 of record JAPSKX010000109.1, on the reverse strand, counting down.
TAGACGAAATCGACAAGATGGCGATGGATTTCCGGGGAGACCCGGCGTCCGCGCTGCTCGAGGTGCTCGATCCCGAGCAAAACAATACGTTCAGCGATCACTACATCGAGACGCCGTTCGATCTGTCCAAGGTGATGTTCGTCACGACCGCGAACGCGCTGCATAACATTCCGAGACCGCTGCTCGATCGGATGGAAGTGCTCTACATTCCGGGATACACGGAAATCGAGAAGCTCCATATCGCGGAGAGGCACCTCGTGAACAAGCAGCGGAAGGACCATGGTCTCGAGGAAGAGCAGCTCGAGATCCGGTCCGAAGCGATCCAACGCGTCGTGCGGGAATATACGCGCGAGGCGGGCGTCCGCAACCTTGAGCAGCAGATTGCGTCCCTGTGCAGGAAAGCGGCGAAGGCGATCGTCGCCGATCCCGAGCGGAAAGTGGTGATCGGCGCGGCGGACGTGCCGGAGTATCTCGGGCCGCCGAAGTTCCGGTTCGGTCTCGCCGAAGCGGAAGACCAAGTCGGAGTCGTCTGCGGCCTCGCTTGGACGGAGGTCGGCGGCGACACGCTCCTGATCGAGGTGACGGTGCTGCCGGGAAGCGGCAAGCTGACGCTCACCGGCAAGCTCGGCGACGTGATGAAGGAATCGGCGCAAGCCGCATTCAGCTATGCGCGCTCGAGAGCCGAGGCGCTCGGCATCGAGGCGGACTTCCACGATAAGAAAGATATTCATATTCACATTCCGGAAGGCGCGATCCCGAAGGACGGTCCGTCCGCGGGCATTACGATCGCGACGGCGCTCATCTCGGCGCTGTCCGAGACGCCGGTTCGCCGGGAAGTGGCGATGACGGGCGAAATTACGCTCCGCGGCCGCGTCCTGCCGATCGGCGGCCTGAAGGAGAAGGCGCTCGCGGCGCATCGCGCGGGCATTACGAAAATATTGCTCCCTCAAGACAACGAGAAGGATCTGGGGGAGATCCCCGACAGCGTCAAGCGAGAGGTCGAATTCGTGCCGGTGTCTCATATGGACGAGGTGCTGGAGCATGCGCTCGTTGGACGCGTAAGCGCGGCTGCGCCGGAGACGTACTCGGTCGAAGAGACGGTGGAGATGCCGCAGCACTGACGGGGACCCTGGGAAAGGTCGGAACGCAACCGTGAAAATTCGCACGACGGAGTTTGTCATCAGCGCCGTAAAGCCGGAGCAGTACCCCGAAGGCGCCTTGCCGGAGATCGCTCTGGCAGGGCGCTCCAACGTGGGCAAATCGTCCTTAATCAATCGACTCATTCAACGCAAAAATTTGGCGCGCACGAGCGGGCAGCCGGGCAAGACGCAGACGCTCAATTATTACCTGATCAACGGAGAGATGTATTTCGTCGATCTGCCCGGCTACGGCTTCGCCCGCGTCTCGCAGGAGCAGCGTAAGGCTTGGGGCAAGATGATCGAGAAATACTTAACGGAACGGGAACATCTGCGCGCGGTGCTCCATCTGATCGACATCCGGCATCCGCCGTCGGCGGAGGACGTCATGATGAGCGACTGGCTTCGCCATATCGGGATCGAGACGTGCGTCGTAACGACGAAGGCGGATAAAATTCCGAAAGGCAAACGTCCGCAGCATGTGAAGATTATTCGCGAGAAGCTGCAGCTCGCCAAGGACCATCCGCTCGTCGTCTTCTCTTCCGAGGAAGGGCTCGGGAAGGACGAGCTGTGGAGCTGGATCGAAACGAAGCTGACGTAGCGTCGGCGCACAACGCGAAGGGTTGCTCCCGGTAGATATCTACTGAGGGGCGGCCCTTTGCGTTTTTGTTTCGGAACGGCTTGCAAGCGTTATCCGTTAACCCTTCGAAAATCGTCGGTCGTCCGAGGGATGCGGAGAAACCCCTGCACGAAAACGAGGAAGAAAAGGGATTTTCGGCGATGCTTTCCCATTATCACGGATTTTCTCGATTTTTGCCCGAAATTCGAGGCTGAAGCGCGGGCATCGCGTTCCGTCTTTGGTGTATAATGTATACACGGGGACCGAAACCTGCGTTTCCTAACCTTGAAGAATTGAGGAGATCTTGGTATGGCTCAGCGGTTAGCGACCGAATACGTCAAAACCTGTCTGGTCTTAGATGAAGCCGAATTGTCCCAACTCCTGCAGCTGTTTCAGAATCATAATCTCGCGTTCAAAGTGAAAGTGCTGGAGCTCGGCGATCAAGAGGTCGTGTTCGAGAACGCGTCCGGCGCGGAATCGCTCGCGCTCACGTTCGAACGCAGGCACGGCAAGTACGTGCTCGAAGGCTCCTGCCGATTCACCGACCTGAAGCTCGCGAACGCGATGCGCAAGGCGGTGTCCCAGTTTAAGGGCGACGCGATCGTCAATCGAATTTATGAATTTCATACCGTCGAGTACCGATACCGCGCAGGCGCGGTCGTTCGGATCACGGAGCGAACGAAGCGCGGCGAGCGGCTCGTGTACGAGTATAAGGACACGATCGGCGAGCTCGCGAGAACGTTCCGAGGGAACGGAGCGGAAGCGGAAATTCAAGTCGTTCGCCTAGAAATCAACGAATGGCTCGATCGTCGGAACGAGGCATGGGATCCGCAAGCGATCGCAGGGATCGATGCGGAGCTTCAACGATTGTCGCACCGATTGTTCGTGCTGGAAGCTTAATACGCTTATTTGGAAAAATCCGCTCGAGGAGCGGATTTTTTTTGCGGGTGCAAGCTCGCGCCGCCTATTTGCGGCATACGGTAAATGCGGGCGGTTTCTCTTGAAATGTTAAGAATTTCATGGGCGGGCGCTTTTCCTAAAAAAAGTATTGCATTTCGGTTCGAATGATGTTACTTTTAACATCGTTGAAAAATTAATAGGAACCAGGATTCACTCAGGACATGGATAATCGCGAGATTGATCCCCTAGAGCAGTGAATGACGTAGGTCCTAGCGGATGAAATTTGGTTACACATTTTATTCCTAGGAAGGGGGA
>JAPSKX010000108.1 GCA_031181325.1 Paenibacillus sp. | reverse complement strand
GTCAATGCCTCCGCCTTCGTCCTCTACGGTAAGATACACGGTATCCCCTTCGATCTTCCCGCGAATCGTGACCACGCCGTTCGGGTCCTCGTTATACCCGTGGATAATCGCGTTCGTCACCGCTTCGGAGACGACCGTCTTAATGTCGGTCAGCTCGTCCAGCGTCGGGTCCAGCTGACTGACGAAGGAAGCGACCGCGACGCGGGCGAACGCCTCGTTGACGGAACGGCTCGCGAATTGCAGCGTCATGAAATTCGTTTCGCTCATGATACGACCCCCAGACTCGTAAGCGCTTGTTGCTCGCTCGGTTCGATCGCGACGATCTTGAACAATCCCGACATCTCGAACAATCGGTAGACCGCGGGCGACGCGTCGCATACGACCATCTTGCCGCCGCGGCTCGTAATCAGCTTATACCGCCCCAAGATGACTCCGATGCCGGAGCTGTCCATGAACGTTAACTCTTTTAAACTTAAAATGAGGTGCGTCACGTTCCCTCGTATGATCGCATCCTCCATTTGGGTGCGTACCGTATCCGCCGTATGATGATCCAATTCTCCCTCGAGCCGGACGATCAACGCCTGCCGATGCTGCTCCATCTGAATGCCGAAGCTCATGCTGTTCCATCTCCTTCCTGATCTTGTCCGTTCCAATTCTACGGAAGGCGGTTCCTTTCCTGCATGGCGACAAAACTAGAAGAATAGCGACAATTTCCCCTCTATTTCGCGGTTCGGCGCGCTCCGATAGGTTGATAGACGCGAAGGGAATACACCTTTCGTCCCCGCCGGTACGCGACGGGGACGAATGGGAAGAAAGTCGAGAGGCTTACTTGATCAGGAACAGCTTGGATGCGGTGCGCTTCAGCATCGTCCACCAGCTCGCTTCCGGAACGTCGACCGGCGATTCGATATCGTATTCCTTCAGCACCGCGTCGCCGTTGTATACGACGAGCTTGCCGATCGGCTGGCCGATCGCGATCGGCGCCTTCAGATGCTCGTCGTACTTGAGCTCGTACCGGATGGCGTCGACTTGATCGCCCTTCTTCAAGAGCACGCTGTATTGATGGTCGGCCTTCAGCTCGATAACCTCTTGCTGGCCCTTCTCGACGCGGATGATGCCGATCTGGTCGCCGTCCTTGATCAACGAATGGTTTTGGTACTGCGCGAACGCATAGTCGAACATCGACGTCACTTCGGCGTTGCGCGTCTTCGTGTTCGGCTCGCCGAGCACGACCGCGATGACGCGGAAGTCGCCTCGCTTCGCCGACGCGGTGAGGCAAAACTTCGCTTCGCTCGTATACCCGGTCTTGATGCCGTCCGCCCCGGAGTAGAAGCGCACCAGCTTATTCGTATTCACGAGCCAGAACGGCTTCTCGGACTCTTTCCGCAGATAGTCTTGATAGACGCTCGTATATTTCGTTATCTCTTCGTGCTTCATCAGCTCGCGGGACATGATGGCGATATCTTCGGCCGTCGTGTAGTGATTGTCGGCGGGAAGTCCGTTGACGTTGACGAAGTTCGTATTGTTCATGCCGAGCTCCTTGGCCCGTTCGTTCATCATGTGGACGAACGCCTGCTCGCTGCCGCCGATCTTCTCGGCCATGGCGACGGACGCGTCGTTGCCGGACGCCATCGCGATGCCCTTGAGCATCTCGTCGACGGTCATCTCTTCCCCGACCTCGAGGAAGATTTGCGAGCCGCCCATCGAAGCGGCGTATTCGCTCGTAGACACTTTGTCGTCGAGCTTGATCTTGCCAGCGTCGAGCGCTTCCATGATGAGCAGCATCGTCATAACCTTCGTGATCGATGCGGGCGGCAGCTTCTCCGATGTATTCTTTTCGAAAATGACGGTGCCCGTATCCGCATCCATCAGAATGGCGGAGCGCGCGTTCGGCGCGAGGTCGACGACCGACGCCTCGGCGGCCGCGGCGTCGTCCGCGCCGATGGAAGCGAACGCGGAGCCGGTCCCCAGCGTCAGGGCGACCAGCATGGCGAGGATGGTGACGGCAAGTCGTTTGCTCTTCTTGAATGTACTCAACTTCTACCCCTCCTAAGAAATGAAGAACCTAGTTTCGAGACTGGCAAAAAGCGGTTTTTGCGCTCTTACCATTGTTGACGGGGGGGATTCGTTTTATACGGCTTCCCGAGGCCGAAAGCAAACTTCCCCGCGCGAACGAGAATCGAGTCTCTCGGCCTGAAGGGAGCCCCGATTCACGGGACCATGAAGAGCAGCAATTGCGGTTCTACGGCCGGCTCGTATGCTCTTACGCGCTGGCGGGCGGCGCCGACCGGCCGAAGCAGGCGCTTATGCACGAGCGATTTCAACAGCGCGCGGGCGGTCTTATCCGACACCTGCAGCGCCCGCATGACGTCCGCCGGGTTCGTCGGACGGACGGAGCGAGCCGCGAGACGGACGACTTCCTTCTCCGACGGGGTCAGGCTTCCGTCCGACGCGCCCTCCCGGCGCAACCGATCGAGCGCGCCGATCAAGGTTCGCCTGCATCGGACGGGGTCTTCCTTGACGTCGTCGATCGAGAACCGAAGCACGATCCATAAGTCCGCCGACAGCCGGTCCGTCCGCGACGCCCCTTGCGCCGAAGGTCCGATCACTTCGACACCCATTCGGAACGGCGGACGCAAATACGCGAAATCCAGCCGGCAAGGCATCCCTTCCGCGTCGCGAAGCTCGTATTGGGGATGCAGCTCCTCGAACGAGCCGAACGCCGGCCACCAGACGTCTCGCAAAAACTGCCGCTGCATCGGGCCGTGTCCGAGCGTCAACGCCTCCTTGTCTCGTCTCGGTCTGCCGCGACGCGCATCTGTAAGCCAAGCTTCGTGCGCCGTATCGAACGTCTTCACTCGCGTCTCTCCTCCTTCGACTCGGACGCAACAAAAAAAAGCGCCGCCCTCCTCGTCTCCCGAGAAGGCGCGGCGCGTGCTTCGCGTCCGTGAACCGTGTGCTTTCGATTGCGCTTACCTGAATATGATTATACTCGAATCGGCGATCCGACGCCAGTCTCGGGAATCGCCGAACGCCGGCCGATCCGCGGTCGGTTACGCCAACCGTTCGACGCCGTCCTGCGTAACGACCGCATAGACGAGCGGAGGCTTCGCCGGTGGCGCGTCTTGCAGCGCGTAAGCGCCGCTCGCCTCCCGGGCGATCGTCTCCAGCGCTTCGTCCCCGGTCGCGCCGCCGACGTGCAGCTCCGCGAGCGGCTCGCCCGCTTCGACCTTGTCGCCGATCCGCTTCCGCATCCGGATGCCGACCGCGAGGTCGATGCTCGCTTCCTTCGTGGCGCGGCCGGCGCCGAGCCGCATCGCCGCGGCGCCGAGGTCCTCGGCGCGGATCGCGCCGACGTAGCCGGCGCGCGGGGACGGCACGGGCACGACGCGCGCCGCGGCCGGCAGCCGGCTGGGCTCGTCGGCGACGGCCGGGTCGCCGCCCTGCGCCGCAACCAACGCCGCGAACTTCCGCAGCGCCTCCCCGGAGGCGAGCTTCTCTCGCAGCGTCGCCCTAGCGGCGTCGTAGTCGGCGGCGACGCCGCCGAGCACGAGCATATGCGCACCCAGCGCGAGGCATACCTCGATCAAGTCGGGCGACACCCCCGCTTCGCCGCGCAAGACGCTCAGCGCCTCGCGCACCTCCAGCGCGTTCCCGATCGCGTTGCCGAGCGGCTGGTCCATGCCGGAGATGACCGCCACGGTGCGCCGGCCGACCCTGGATCCGATCGCGACCATCGCTTCCGCGAGTCGGATCGAATCGTCGATCGTCTTCATGAAGGCGCCGCCGCCCGTCTTTACGTCGAGGACGATGGCGTCCGCGCCGGCCGCGATCTTCTTGCTCATGATCGAGCTCGCGATGAGCGGGATCGACTCGACCGTCGCCGTCACGTCGCGCAGCCCGTAGAGCAGCTTATCCGCCGGCGTAATATTGCCGGACTGCGAGATCACCGCGACGCCGAGCGCGTTCACCTGAGCGGTGAACGCGTCCTGCGCCAGCTCGACGCGAAATCCCGGGATCGCCTCCAGCTTATCGATCGTGCCGCCGGTGTGGCCGAGGCCGCGCCCGGACATCTTGGCGACCGGCACGCCCGCGCTCGCGACGAGCGGCGCGAGCACGAGCGTCGTCGTATCGCCGACGCCGCCGGTCGAATGCTTGTCGACCTTGACGCCGCGGACGGCGGAGAGGTCGACGGTGTCTCCGGACTCCGCCATGGCGAGCGTGAGCGCGGCCGTCTCCGCCGCGGTCATGCCGCGGAAGTACACCGCCATCGCCCACGCGGACATCTGGTAGTCCGGCACGGCGCCGGAGACGTACCCCTCGATCAGGAATCGAATTTGCGCCTCCGTCAGCTCCGCCCCGTCCCGCTTCGCCTGAATGAGATCGACCGCCCGCATCCGCTTACGCCTCGACGTCGCGCACGAACGCGCGGACGAGCGTCTTGAACTTCGGCTTCGTTCGATTCGCGACCGCGACGACCTGCTCGTGCGTCAGCGGCTCCAGCTCCTCGCCGATCGCCATATCGGTGATGCAGGAGATGCCGAGCACGCGAAGCCCCGCGTGACGCGCCGCGATCGTCTCGCCGACCGTCGACATGCCGACCGCGTCGCCGCCGACGCGCGCGAGCATGATGAGCTCCGCCGGCGTCATGTACGTCGGGCCGGCGATGCCGCAGTAGACGCCCTCGACGAGCCGCAGCGGCTCGCCGCCGTCCTCGCCTGTCACGCCGGACGCGAGGCGCCGCGCCAACGCGCGGTACTCTGCGTCGTACGCCGTCGACATTTCGGGGAACCGGACGCCGAGGCGGGGATCGTTCGCGCCGATGAGCGGGTTGTCGCCCGTAAGGTTAATATGGTCCGTCAGCATCATCAGGTCGCCGGCCTCGAACGATCGATTCATGCCGCCGGCCGCGTTCGTCACGACGAGCGACTCGACGCCGAGCAGCTTCATCACGTACACCGGGAACGCGACCTTGCGCATCGGGTATCCTTCGTAATAGTGGAACCGGCCTTGCATGACGATGACCGTCTTGCCTTCCAGCTCGCCGACGACGAACTGCCCGGCGTGTCCTTCCACCGTCGACACCGGGAAGTGCGGCAATGCGTCGTACGGCACCCTCACGGCGTTCGCGACGTCGTCGCCGAGGTCGCCGAGGCCGGAGCCGAGAATGAGGCCGATCTTCGGCTCGCGGCCGCCCAGCTTCGCGCGGAGCGCGTCCGCCGCCTCTTGGATTTGTTCGTAGTATGTAGCCATCCGTCGATCCCCTCCTGTTTTCCGCGCGAGCCTGGCGCCTTATGCCGGCAGCTCGGCGACGATGCCCTTCACGACGCGAATGAACGTTTCGCGCACGCGCTCCGCCGTCTCCATTACCTCGGCGTGGTCGAGCGGCTGATCCAGCATGCCCGCCGCCATGTTGCTGATGCACGAGATGCCGAGCACCTCGATGCCGGAATGGCGCGCGGCGATCGTCTCCGGCACGGTCGACATGCCGACGGCGTCGGCCCCGAGCGTCCGGAGCATCCGAATTTCCGCCGGCGTCTCGTACGTCGGCCCGAGCAAGCCCGCGTAGACGCCCTCTTGGAACGAGACGCCGACCTTCTCGCCGACGCCGCGCGCCAGCGCGCGCAGCCGCTTGCTATACGCCTCGGACATGTCCGGAAAGCGAACGCCGACTTCGGGGTCGTTCGGGCCGATCAGCGGATTCTTGAACATGAAGTTGATATGATCCGAGATCAGCATCAGGTCGCCCGGCTGGAACGACGCGTTAATGCCGCCCGCCGCGTTCGTGACGACCAGCGTCTTCACGCCGAGCGCCTTCATGACGCGCACCGGGAACGAGACCGTCTCCGCCCCGTAGCCTTCGTACATATGGAATCGGCCTTTCATGAGAAGCACCGGCTTCCCCGCCAGCGTGCCGACGAGCAGCTCGCCCGCATGTCCTTCCACCGTCGAAACCGGAAAATGAGGAATGTCCCCGTAGGAAATCGTAACCGCGTTCTCGATCTCGTCGGCCAACACTCCGAGACCCGAGCCGAGCACGAGCGCGATGGCCGGACGCACGTTCGTCCGCGTGCCGATATAATCGACCGCTTCCCGAATCGCCGCCGTCATGCCGCCCTTCTGTTGCGTATGCGTCATCTTTATTTCAACTCCTTAAGGAATGAAGTGCCGTGTTCCATCGGCGCGACGCCGAAGTTGTCGAGTATCGTCGCGCCCGCGTCCGCGAACGTGGACCGCACGCCGATCGACGCGCCTCCCGCGAGTCCCGGGCTCCACGCCAGAATCGGGACGTACTCTCTCGTATGATCCGTGCCCGGATGCACCGGATCGTTCCCGTGGTCCGCCGTAATGATCAAGAGATCCCGTTCGGTGAACGTCCCCATAATCTCGGGCAGCCGCGCGTCGAACGCTTCCAGCGCACTCGCGTACCCTTCCGGATCGCGGCGATGCCCGTAGAGCGAATCGAAATCGACGAGATTCGTAAAACAGAAGCCCCGGAAGTCCCGCTTCATCGCGAGGACCGTCTTGTCCACCCCGTCCGCGTTGCTCTTCGTCGGCAGCGACTCCGTAATCCCCTCCATCGAGAAGATGTCCCCGATCTTCCCGACCGCGATCACATCGAGGCCAGCGTCCTTGAGCGCGTTCATGACGGTCGGGGACGGCGGCTTCACCGCGTAATCGTGCCGATTGCTCGTCCGCTTGAACTCGCCGGGCTTCCCGACGTACGGCCGCGCGATGACGCGACCGACGGCATATTCGCCCTGCGTCAGCCGGCGCGCGATCCGGCAAGCGTCGTACAGCTCCTCGAGCGGGATGACGTCCTCGTGCGCGGCGAGCTGGAAGACGCTGTCCGCGGACGTATAGACGATCCACGCGCCGGTCTTCATCTGTTCCTCGCCGAGCTCGTCGAGGATGTCCGTGCCCGACGCCGGCTTGTTGCCGATGACGCGCCTTCCGGTTTCCTTCTCGAACTTGTCGATCAGCTTGTCCGGGAAGCCGTTCGGGAACGTCTGGAACGGAATCGTCACGTTCAGGCCCATGAGCTCCCAGTGGCCCGTCATCGTGTCCTTGCCGACGGACGTCTCGGCCATCTTGCCGTAGGCGCCTTGCGGCGTCTCGACCGGCGGGATGCCCGCGATGTCGGCGATATTGCCGAGTCCGAGCGCGCGCAGGTTCGGCAGCGCGAGAGACGGCGCGCGCTCCGCGATGTGGCCGAGCGTATGCGCTCCGGCGTCCCCGAAGCGGGCCGCGTCCGGCAGCTCGCCGATGCCGACGCTGTCGAGCACGATCATGCAAATTTTATCGAATGTGCGCAAGCGTGCACTTCCCCCTTCTATAATTCATGCCTGTCTCATTATCGCACTCCCCGGAAGAGGAATGCAAAGGACGGGCGTCATTTCTTCGCGCGCGGATGCGTCCGATCGTACACCTCTTTCAATCGGGACTTGGCGACGTGGGTATAGATTTGCGTCGTCGAAATGTCGGCGTGGCCGAGCATCTCCTGCACCGCCCGCAAATCCGCCCCGCCTTCGAGCAGATGCGTCGCGAACGAATGGCGCAGCGTATGCGGCGACAGCTCCGCGCGGATGCCGGCGTCGGCCGCGTATTTTTTGACGATTTTCCAGAAGCCCTGCCGCGTCATGCGCGTGCCGAGATGGTTGAGGAACAAGGCGTCCTCCGCCTTCTTCCCCTTATGCAGCTTCCCGCGCGCGCCGTTCAAATAGTCGTTCAGACAGGAAATCGCCATGCGGCCGATCGGAATGATGCGCTCCTTGGAGCCCTTCCCGACCGCCTTCACGAAGCCCATGCCGGTATGTACGCTGGAGAGGTTCAGGTCCAGCAGCTCCGATACGCGCATGCCGGTGGCGTACAGCAGCTCCAGCATCGCCCGGTCGCGCACGCCGTGCGGCGTGGAGACGCTCGGCGCGCCGAGCAGCCGCTCCACCTCGGCGGTCGTCAACGTCGTCGGCAGCTTCTTGCCCGGCGTCGGCGTCCCCATCGTCGACGTCGGATCCGCAGCCAGAATGCGCTCTTCCGTTAGGAATTTATAGAACGCCCGCACCGCCACTTGTCGGCGGAAGACGGTCGCGGACGCCTTCCCGCTCCGCTTGCCCGCCGCCATGAAGCCTAGCACGTGCGTCGACGTCGACGCGGCGACGTCCGTAACGCCCTGTTGTTCCAAGTATTCAAGGTACAGCGTCAGGTCTCGTTCGTACGCGTCCAGCGTATTGCGGGCGAGGCCCCGCTCGACCGCGAGATAATCGATGAATGATCGCAGCAGTAGTTTCAAGGGTCGCGCTCCTTCGGTTCGTTCGCGGAACGAATGCAAGCCGCGTTCGCCGCTGCCTCGTTCGCCCGCGCTTCTCGCCGACTCCTTCGCCGTTCGCCCCTCGATTTCCTGCCGCCGCGCGATCCGCCGCGAACGGAGGGCATCGGCGGACGCCCGCCGATGCCCTGTTCTCCCGTCGTCGGACGGGCGCCTTCGCTTCCCTTATTCGCCGTACCAGTAAAACTGGCGCAGCCGCTCCCATGCCGCGTCGTACGGCTCCGGTCCCGGCGCGCCCTGCCCGAACGCCTTCACGGCGCGGCCGCCGGGCTCCCGATACTTATCGGGTTCGATCCATGCGGCGACCGTGTCGAACAAGTGATACGCGGCGTACGTAAGCGCGAGAAACAAGACAATAAATTTCAAACGATGAAACCATCGTCTCAGCGGCACGATCATCGATTCGGAGCACCTCCGGCTTGCAAGACGTTCGGGTATGGCCAATGAAAGAGCGTTCGATCGTTGCTTCGTACAACATATGAACTCGTCCCTGGGATTATGTCACGCTTCGATGGTTCCGCGATGCCGTCGACGCGCCGCACTTATATAATGTCCTGCAGCGGCACGAACGGCTTCCCGAGCGCGTCCGCGACCGCGCGGTGCACGATGCGCCCGTCGTAGACGTTCACGCCGCGCAGCAGCGAACCGTCGGACAGCGCCGCCTGCCGAAGTCCTCGATTCGCGAGCTGCAGCGCGAACGGCAGCGTCGCGTTCGTCAGCGCGAGGGTGGACGTACGCGGCACCGCGCCGGGCATGTTCGCGACCGCATAGTGAATGACGCCGTGCTTCACGTACGTCGGATCGCTGTGCGTCGTCACCCGGTCGATCGTCTCGATCGAGCCGCCCTGATCGACGGCCACGTCGACGATGACCGCGCCCTTCTTCATGCGCGTCACCATCTCCTCCGTGACGAGCCGCGGCGCGCGCGCCCCGGGGATGAGCACCGCGCCGATCAGGAGGTCGGCCTTCTGGACCGCGCTCGCGATATTGTACGGATTCGACATGAGCGTCGACACCCGGCCCGAGAACAGCTCGTCGATATACCGCATCCGATCGGCGCTGCGCTCGATGATGACGACTTGCGCGCCGAGGCCGAGCGCCATGCGCGCGGCGTTAAGGCCCACGATGCCGCCTCCGATAATGATGACCTCCGCCGGCGGGACGCCCGGCACGCCGCCGAGCAGGATGCCGCGTCCGCCTTGGTACGCTTCCAGGAAGCGCGCCCCGATCTGAACCGACATGCGCCCGGCTACCTCGCTCATCGGCGTCAGCAGCGGCAGCGAGCCGTTGGGCGCTTGGATCGTCTCGTACGCGATCGCCGACACCCGGCTCGCGAGCAGCGCTTCGGCGAGCTCCGGCGCCGCCGCGAGATGCAAATACGTGAACAAGATCTGCTTCTCCCGGAAGCGGCGGTACTCCTCCGGCAGCGGCTCCTTCACCTTCAGGATCATATCGGCCTCCGCCCACGCTTCGTCGGCTCCCGGGACGATGCGGGCGCCTTCCCGCTCGTAATCGTCGTCCTCGAAGCCGCTGCCCGCGCCGGCCCCCGTCTCGACGACGACCTCGTGGCCCTCCGCCGCGAGCATGCCTGCGCCCGCCGGCGTGAGAGCGACGCGAAATTCATTGTTTTTGATTTCCTTCGGTACCCCTACGATCATGCGATGCGTACCTCCTCCGGTTACAGCAACGACTCCGCCCCGTCGATATACACCTCGGTCCCCGTAATGTGGCTCGATTCGTCGGAAGCGAGGAAGACGACGAGATCGGCGACCTGTTCGGGTCGACCGGCCCGATGCGCGAGCGGCTGGCTGCCCTTGGGATATTTTATGGGAATTTCGATCGATTGCACCTCGTCGGTTTGATGCGTATTCTCGCCGATGTTCGTCTGGATCGCTCCGGGGCATATCGCGTTCACGCGAATCCGGTATTGCGCGAGCTCGAGCGCGGCCATCTTCGCGAAGGCGACCTGCGCCGCCTTGGACGCGCTGTACGCCGCGCCGCCGAAATTTTTGAACTTCCGGTTGCCGTTGATCGAGCTCGTCACGACGATGCTTCCCCCGTCTTCCTTGAGATGCGGAATCGCGTATTTCACGGCGTAGAAGGTCCCGTTCAGGTTGGTCGTGATCGTATGCGCCCATTGCTCCGGCGTCAATGTCTCGATCGGCGCCATCGTGCCGTTGATGCCCGCGTTCGCGAACACGATGTCCAGACGCCCGAACGCATCGACCGCCTCCTGCACGGCCGCCTCGACTCGCGCCGGATCGGAGACGTCCGTATCGGCGACGATCGCCTCTCCGCCCGCAGCCGTAATGATGCGCTCCACCGTCTCGGCGTTGCGTTCTTTCAGATCCACGAGGCACACCTTCGCGCCTTCCTCGGCCATGCGGATCGCCGCAGCGCGGCCGATGCCGGAGCCCGCGCCGGTGACGATCGCCGTCTTCCCTTCGAGTCTTCTCCGGCCGGCCGCGGGCCGCGCGCCGGCCTCCGCGCCGGACGACGCCTCGGCTTTCTTCTCGTCCTTCGTAAATATGGACATGACCATGGCTTTCCTCATCCTTCCTTCTCTGCAGCGCATCGCTGCGATTCGCGGCGCCGCCGCGCCGCTGGGATAAGGTTAGGTTGCTTCGCCCTTGGGAAAATATGTGGCAACGCCAAAAAACGCCCTTCACCGTTCCCGGCGGGGCGCTCTGCGTGTATATTCGATTCGCTCAGCCTCGCTTCGGCAAGGTGACGCCCTTGTCGCGGCAGCGATGGCAGATGCCTTGGAAGTCGAGGCGATGGTCCAAGACGGCGAAGCGGAATTCCTTCTCCAGCCGCTCCTCCAATTCGCCCAGCCAATCCTCCATAATTTCGTCGACCGCGCCGCATTGCACGCAGATCAGATGATGATGATGATGATGCGAGCTGTCGTTCCGCAGGTCGTATCGCGCCACGCCGTCGCCGAAATTCATCTTCTCGACCACATGCATTTCGCTGAGCAGCTCGAGCGTCCGGTACACGGTAGCGAGACCGATCTCGGGGGCCTTGTCCTTGACGAGCATGAACACGTCCTCGGCGCTCAGATGATCTTCCTCGTTCTCGAGCAGGACGCGAACGGTCGCTTCTCGCTGCGGCGTCAACTTGTACCCTTGCGATTGTAGCTGTTGTTTAATCTTCTCGATGCGCGCCTCCACGTCGAAGTCCCCCCTCACGCGTCTCTATGAACTCTTCTAATCATTATAGAGGGAGGCCGACGGACAAGTCAAACGGCTTCGAGCAGCATCGGCGCGGCCCATTCGAGCAGTCCCGGAGAGACGTACACCTCGAAGAGCGATACGGCCAGCATCAACCCCGTTAACAGCAGCGCGGTCAGCGAGAAGGAGGCGAGCGGTTGCTTGACCGTCCCGGTCCGGTGAAGGAGACGGCTGCGCACGAGCAGCAGGCTGAACGAAATGGACGCGACGCTGGCGACGATAATCGCCGGGACGACGACTAGATTTTGCGGCGCCACCGAGACGATCGCGAACACGATGCCGTCCCATGACCACTGCCCCGCGAGATAGCCGACCGTAAAGCCGATCAAGACGCCCTTCAGGAAGTCGAGCAGCAGGATGAGCGGCACGCCGACGACGGACAACCCCAGAATCCAGATGAAAAAGACCCAACGCGCATGCGCGCCGAACGCGTCCCATACGGCGCCGGCCCCGGAGACGGTCGAACGAACCGCCTCGCCGCCCGCCTCGCCTTCGCCGCCAATCCCCGCGAGGAACGTATTCACATATTGACCGACGTCGTGCTTCTGCTGCAGCGTGAGCGCGTTCACGAGCAGCGCGCCGAACACGACGCCCATAACGAACAAGATGCAAACGAACAAGTAGAGCGGCAACAAGTCTTTCGTATACACGCGAAAAGCGCCCGTCATTATACTTCCCTTCCTTCCCAAGCATGCTTCGTTATACGAATATATGAAGCTAGGAAGGAAACTATGACGGGCGTGCGAGAGTCACTTGATTTTTCCGTAACGTCCGCCGCCGCCGGAGGCGACCGATACGTCGCCGGCGCGCGCCGCGGCGATGACGGCGGCCGGCGCGGCGCCGATCGTCTCGGCGAGCTCCGCCTCCGGCGCCCGGTGCAGCACGTTCATCTCGGTGCCGAACCGCGCGAGCAGCGCCTCCCGCTTCCGGGGCCCGAGGCCCGGAACGAATTCGAGCGGCACCTGATTGCGATACGGCGGGCGAGGCGGAGGTCCGCCGACGGCGTCCTCGGGCCTCGCGAGCGCCGCGATGCGGTCGAAGACGCCGCGCACGATGCGGCGGCTGCCGCAGGCCGGGCACTTCTTCTCCGTCTGGCCGTCCGCGAGGTCGACGAGCGCGTCGCACGCTTCGCAATACGTGCGATGATACTTGCCTAGTTGGGGCTTAAGGCCGTAATTCGCAAGGATCGCCCGCCCGTCTTCGCCGCGAAGCGCCTTCGCGACCTCCTCGAACGTCGGGGCGGCGAGGCGGAAGGCGTTGTACTCCCGAGCGATCTTCCCGAGCGAATGCGCATCGGAATTCGTCACGAACGCATGCCGGTGCAGCTCGGGAATCGTATCGGCCATCTCCGTGTTCGAGCTGAGGCCCAGCTCCACCGCCGCGACGTCGGCAGGATCGAGCACCTCCTCCATCCGGCTGCAGCAGCTGCCGTATAAGCTCTTATGCGGCGTGAAAATATGCGCCGGAATGACGAGACCGCCGAGGCCCACCGTCTCCGTCTGCAGCTCGCGAGCCAGCGCATAGACGCGTTGCGAGCTGAGGGAGACGTTCGTCATGCGCGGCGTCAGCCAGGCGGTGAACTCCTTCATCGCCGACAGCTTGGGCAGGAAGCATAACAGATGCGCCGGCCCGCAGCCCGGGTCCTTCACCTCGAGCTCGCTGCCGAGCAGCACCGTCGTATTCCCGTACCGAATGCCGCCGCCGTCGAGCTCCGTCATGTCGCCGGACTCGAGATACCGTTCGATCTCCTCCTGCACCGCCGGCGATTGACAGTCGATAATGCCGGTTATGTCGATGCCCTTGCGGACGCTCGCCTCCCGCGCGATGTTGAAGAACGTCAAGTCGCGCGAGCCGGTAATTTTCACGGGCGCCCCCGCCTCGGTGCGTCCGATATGAATGTGCAAATCCGCGTATACGGTTCGCAGCTCGTCGTTCACGCGATCATCAGACTCCCCATTGTCCTGTCGTCGAATACCGCTGCCACGCGTAGACGGCAAGCAGCGTCTTGGCGTCGCAGATGCGTCCCTCCGCGATCGCCCGGGACGCTTCCTCCGGCGTGAGCGCGAAGCAGTTCAGAAATTCGTCTTCGTCCGGCTCGGCGTCGCCCGCGCTCAGCCCTTCGGCCACGTAGATGTGGATGATTTCGTCCGCGAAGCCGGGCGACGTCGCTATCGAATGCAGCAGCGTGACCCGTTCGCAGCCGTACCCCGTCTCCTCGCGCAGCTCCCGCACCGCCGCCGCGGCCGGGTCTTCGTCTCCGTCGAGCTTGCCCGCCGGGATTTCGACCTGCAGCCGCTCGAGGGGCTTGCGATATTGCTCGACGACGAGCAGCTTCCCGTCGACGACGGCGACGACCGCCGCCGCGCCCGGATGCTTCACGATTTCCCGCGTCGCGGTGCCGCCGGTCGGCAGCGCGACCTCGTCCACTTGCAGCGAGATGATCTTGCCTTGGAAGATCTCCTTCGTCGACACCGTCTTTTCCGTAAAATCCAACGCTTGTTTCTTCATGTTTCTTATCCTCCCCGTCATATGCCTGCCCATACGCGCATAGGGTGATTATACCAAACCTGCGGAAAGGGTGCGTTAGACACGATGAAGGGGTATTACGGCGACAAGCGGCTGCGACTAGTAGGCAAAGGCTGGGAGGTGCGGGAGAAGCTCAGGCTCCTGAGACGGGAGGCCGACGATTCGTCGACGACGCTCGCGGCCTGGCTGCGGAACCCGCCGGCGCTGCGATCGGCCGGCGAGCCTTCGCCCGTCCGCCCCGCTTCGGCAGCGACCTCCGCCGCGGATTTCCGTTCTTACCCGATGGCGTAGTTCGAACGACTTGGATACAGCAAACCGCCGCCTCCAAGGAGCTTCAAGCTCCCGGAAAGCGGCGGTTTTTCGATTCGTTATGCCTTTACCTTGACCGACTGCTCGATGATCGCGACGACCATGTTCGCCGCCCCGACCAAATCCGATACCCGAATTTGCTCCTTCGGCGTATGGATATGCTCGTACCCGATCGCGAGGTTGACCGTCGGCACGCCCATGCCGTTGAACATGTTGGCGTCGCTGCCGCCGCCCGACGGGAACGTGCTCCACGGAATGCCCAGCGACTCGAACGCGTCGGCCGCGACCCGCACGACCGGCGCGTCGTCGTCGAATTTGTAGGCCGGGTACAAGTAATTTTCCTCGAAATCGTACGTCGCCCCGAACTCCTTCGTCGCCGATTCGAACGCCTCGCGCATCTTCGCGATCTGCGCGGTCATCTTCTCGTTCACGAGGCTGCGCGCCTCCGCCGTAATGACGACGCGATCGGCGACGACGTTCGTCTCCCCGCCGCCCTCGAAGCGGCCGATGTTCGCCGTCGTCTCGTGGTCGATGCGGCCGAGCGGCATGCGCGAGATCGCCTTCGCGGCGACCGTAATCGCGCTGATGCCGTCCTGCGGGTTGACGCCGGCGTGCGCCGACTTGCCCGTGACCGTAATGCGCAGCTTCGTCTGCGTCGGCCCCGCGGTGCAAATCTCGCCGATCTTGCCGTCGGAATCGAGGGCAAAGCCGTACTTCGCGTCCAGCAGGCTCTTATCCATCGCCCGCGCGCCGACGAGACCGCTCTCTTCGCCCGACGTGATGACGAATTGGATGCGGCCGTGCGGCAGGTTCCGCTCCTTGACGACGCGGATCGCCTCGAACATCGCGGCGAGGCCGGCCTTGTCGTCGCTGCCGAGGATCGTCGTGCCGTCGCTGCGGACGAAGCCGTCGTCGTCGATGCGCGGCCGGATGCCGTTGCCCGGCGCGACCGTATCCATATGACCCGTGAAGAGGAACGGCGCGACGTCCTCCATGCCCGGCGTCGCCGCCCACGTCGCGAACAGGTTGCCCGCGCCATGGCCGGTCTTCGCCGCGGTATCGTCTTCGAAGACGTCGAGACCGAGCGCCGCGAACTTCCGTTTGAGCTCATCGCAGATGGCGCGCTCCCGCTTCGTCTCGCTGTCGATGCGGACCAGCTCGAAAAACTCGTCGATCAATCGTTGCTGCATGACCATATTTCCCGTTTCCTCCCGGCGTGTCGTTGCGTTACAATAGGGACAGGCTTATAGTGCCCTTGTTTTCTTCTTATCGAAAGGAGCGTGTTCCCGGCATGCAAAATCGCGGTTGGATCAAGGTCGTCGTCTGGGCCGTCTTGATCTCGATGCTGCTGTCGACGATTCTGATGGGCGTCAGCTTCGTCGGCGCTTAATACAAATTCGTCGACTCGTTGAAGCTCTCCAGGTTTTCCTTCACGCGCTGCAGGAATCTCCCGCAGATGACGCCGTCGAGAATGCGATGGTCGAGCGACAGACACAGATTCGCCATCGAACGAACGCCGATCATGTCTTTGATGACGACGGGGCGCTTGACGATCGACTCGAACGTCAAATTCGCCGCCTGCGGATAATTGATGATCGGCTGCGACAAAATCGAACCGAACGAACCGGTATTGTTGACCGTGAACGTCCCGCCTTGCATGTCGGACGGGGTCAGCTTGCCGGTTCTCGTCTTCCGGGCGAGCTCGTCGATCTCCCGCGCGAGGCCGGCGATGTTCTTCCGATCGGCTTGCTTGATGACGGGAACCATGACGCTGTCCTCCGTGCCGACCGCAAGCGTCATGGTTCCCGTCATCAAGCAAGC
>JAPSKX010000320.1 GCA_031181325.1 Paenibacillus sp. | reverse complement strand
CGCGGCGTTCGGCGCCGCGGTGGCGCTGGCGCGGCGGCTGCGCCGGGGCGCCGGGGCGCTCGCGCCGCCGGCGGCGTTCGCCGCGCCGCGGAAGCGCCGGCGGCTCGACCGCCTGTGGCGCCGCATCTACCGGCGCCACGGCGCACGGCCGCCGCAGGAGACGCTGCGCGATTACGCGGCGCGGCTGCCGGCGGCGACGCCGGAGGCGCGGGCGGCGCTGCTCGAGCTCGTCCGTCGCGACGAGGCGATCCGCTACGGCGGCGGCTCGGGCCGCCCCGTGTCGCGGCGCTGGGTGAAGGACGTCTGGCGCACGTTGGCCAAGCGCGGGGCGCGTTAGGCATCCGGGCGAGATCGGGATATAATGGGAGCAGGACCATTTTCGGAAGGATAGGAAAGGGGCGCTCTCGCGCATGACGCAACACGCTACTGCATTATTGTTCTTACACGGATTTCCGTTCGGCCCGGACATGTGGGCGCCGCAGCGCGCGGCGTTCGAGGCGGCGGGCTATCGCGTCGTCGCGCCGGATCTCCGGCTCGAGTCGTCGCCCGCGACGATGGACGCGATGGCGGATCGCGCCGTCGCGGCGCTGGACGAGGCCGGCGCGGACCGCGCCGTCGTCGTCGGCTTCTCGATGGGGGGCTACGTCGCCTTCTCGCTGCTCGAGCGCTATCCGGACCGCGTGGCGGCGCTCGCGCTCGTCGATACGCGGGCGGAAGCCGACAGCGAGGAAGGGAAGGCGGGCCGGCGGCAGCTGGCGAGCAACGTGCTGGCGGAGGGCGCGCGCGTCGCCGTAGACGCCATGCTTGGCAAGCTGCTGTCGCCCGCGACGGCGGAGCGGCGGCCGGACACGGTGCGTCTCGCGGAAAGCATCATGCTGACGGCGAAGCCGGCCGCGATCGCCGCCGCCGCGCTCGGCATGGCCGAGCGGCCGGACCGGACGGCCCTGCTCGCCGGCATCCGCGTGCCGACGCTCGTCATCGTCGGCGCGGACGACGCGATTACGCCGCCGGACGTCGCGCGCCGCATGGCGGACGCGATTCCCGCCGCGCAGCTCGTCGTCGTCGACGGCGCCGGCCATCTGTCCAATCTCGAGCGCCCCGAGTCGTTCAACGAGGCGCTGTCCGCATGGCTGACCCAACTTTAGAGGTTGCCATCCGGGCGAGCGATCTTGTAGAATAGTTTCTATTATTATTAGGGGGCTCGTACAAACCGATGAACAAACCGAACGAAATCGTCGTCGTCCTCGACTTCGGCGGGCAGTACAACCAATTGATCGCCCGCCGCATTCGCGACCTCGGCGTGTACAGCGAACTGCTGCCGTATAACACGAGCGCCGAGAAGATCCGGGAGCTCGCGCCGAAGGGCATCGTCTTCTCCGGCGGACCGGCCAGCGTCTACGGCGACAACTCGCCGCTCGTCGACCCGGCGGTGTACAACCTTGGCGTGCCGATCCTCGGCATCTGCTACGGCATGCAGATGATGAGCCATCAGCTGCAGGGCAAGGTCGAAGCGGCGGGGAAACGCGAATACGGCAAGGCGATGGTGCGCTTCGCGCCGGATTGCGTCCTGACGTCGGGGCTAACCGGCGAGCAGCAGGTATGGATGAGCCACAGCGATCTCGTCATCGAGGCGCCGGCCGGCTTCGCGATCGACGCCAGCACCGAGCACGCCCCGATCGCGGCGATGAGCCATCGCGAGCGGAACCTGTACGCGGTGCAGTTCCATCCGGAAGTGCGCCACACGACGTACGGCAACGACATGATCAAGAACTTCTTGTTCGAGATTTGCCGATGCGAGGGCGAATGGAGCATGACGACGTTCATCGAAGACGCGATCCGCGACATTCGCGAGCAGGTGGGCGATCAGAAGGTGCTGTGCGCGCTGTCCGGCGGCGTCGATTCGTCCGTCGTCGCGATGCTGATCCACAAGGCGATCGGCGACCGATTGACGTGTATGTTCATCGACCACGGCCTGCTGCGCAAGGGCGAAGCGGAGAGCGTCATGGAGACGTTCGTCGGCAAGTTCGACATGAAGGTTGTCAAGATCGACGCGCGCGAGCGGTTCCTCGGCAAGCTCAAGGGCGTGGACGATCCGGAGCAGAAGCGCAAGATCATCGGCAACGAGTTCGTCTACGTCTTTCAGGAGGAGTCCGCGAAGTTCGACGACTTCGAATTCCTCGCGCAGGGTACGCTCTACACGGATATCGTCGAGAGCGGCACGGCGACGGCGCAGACGATCAAGTCGCACCATAACGTCGGCGGCCTGCCGAAGGACATCAAGTTCAAGCTCGTCGAGCCGCTGAAGACGCTGTTCAAGGACGAGGTGCGCAAGGTCGGCGAAGAATGCGGCTTGCCGGAAGAGATCGTCTGGCGCCAGCCGTTCCCGGGACCGGGGCTTGCGATTCGCGTCCTCGGCGAAGTTACGGAGGACAAGCTCGAGATCGTGCGCGAGTCCGACGCGATTCTGCGCGAGGAGATCGCGAAGGCGGGCCTCAAGCGGGAAATCTGGCAATACTTCACGGCGCTGCCGGGCATGAAGAGCGTCGGCGTCATGGGCGACGCCCGGACGTATTCGTACACCGTCGGCATCCGCGCGGTCACGTCGATCGACGGGATGACGGCCGACTGGGCGCGCATTCCGTGGGACGTGCTCGAGACGATCTCGACGCGTATCGTGAACGAAGTGGACAACGTCAACCGCGTCGTGTACGACATTACGTCGAAGCCGCCGGCGACGATCGAGTGGGAATAAGGGTTGGAAAATGAAACGAAAGGCCTGCGCCATCGCGCAGGCCTTTCTTGATCTCCGGCTGCGCTCGCCGAAGCGGCCCCGTGGGGCGAAATAGTCGGAGTTTCTCCGACTGCAGCCGCCGTCGCGGCTCCGAGAGGCGCGATAGTCGGAGTTTCTCCGACTGCAGCCGCCGTCGCGGCCCCGTGGGGCGAAATAGTCGGAGTTTCTCCGACTGCAGCCGCCGTCGCGGCTCCGTGGGGCGAAATAGTCGGAGTTTCTC
>JAPSKX010000319.1 GCA_031181325.1 Paenibacillus sp. | reverse complement strand
CGATATTCGAAATCGAGTCCCAGCACGGCGATTACGCGGCCTTGGTCGTCCTTGATCGAGTGCAAATACGAAATCCAAGATCCGAAGTCGTCGACGTAAAGCGGAGTGCGCGAACTGCCGCGCGCCATAACTTCGTCGTACGCGGTTTGGAAGAGCGGCGGCAATTGGTATTGCGTCCCCGGCGTCAGACCGGCGTCGTGCAACGCTTGGTTGACTTGGAGGGTGTCGACGTACGGGGCGCCATCGGTCAGCTCGATCTCGGAGGCGAGGATATACGTGTTCCCCACGGACGGATCGGTCGTCATCGCTTCCAGGCGCGTCCGAAGTTCAACAAGCGAGCGGTCGTTATAGTTGCCGGCCGATAGCCCCTCGAAGGCTTCCGCCACGCGCGTATGCTCGGTCTGGATTTGCGCGGCGACCGCCGCCCCGATCCGGTCGAACGTACCGAGATAGTTGTTTTTGCTGGAATGATAGCTGAGCAGCGTCATCGAGCCGATCAGAATGCACAGGATGACGGAGACCGCGATCGTAATCGTGACGATCAGGCTTTTGTTTAAAATATACTTCATGTTCGTCCCCCAGTTCACGAATGGATTTCGTCATAATTCGACTATAATCGACATATTCTGACGTAGATTCCATTGTATAGGGAGCTCTACTCTCGTTCCACACCATTTCGCGCGCGTCATTTTTCAAGTTTTCGCAGCGGCGTACCGTTCTGGCTTATTCGAAGGAGCGATCGACAAGGAAGCGACAGGATCGGGGGAGTCGATGCGCGGCGCGGGGCGGCGTCGGGCGGGCTTGCTTGGACCGAAGCGCGAACGGGTGGTACAATGACGGAAACCAACCTGATTTCGGAAAGGGTCGATCGAGATGTCCGTATACGATTTCGAAGCATGTTCTCAGGATGGGCAAGTGGTACGGCTCGAGAAGTACAGAGGCCAGGTCGCGCTAATCGTGAACACGGCGAGCAAGTGCGGCCTCACGCCGCAGTACGAAGGGCTGCAGAAGCTGTATGAGGAATACAAGGACAAGGGCTTCACGATTCTGGGCTTCCCGTGCAATCAGTTCGGCGGACAGGAGCCGGGAACGGACGAGGAGATCCAGGCGTTCTGCGCCGTGAATTACCAGGTGACGTTCCCGATGTTCAAGAAGATCGAGGTGAACGGACCGGAGGCGCATCCGCTCTACAAGTATTTGCGGGAGCAAGCGCCGGCGGACGCCGACGCCGATTCGAACAGCCCGTTGTACAAGCATCTGCGCGAGAAGGCGCCGGAGCTGCTGGAAGGCTCCAATATTCGTTGGAACTTCACGAAGTTTCTCGTCGATCGGGAGGGCAACGTCGTCAAGCGGTTCGCCCCGAGCACGGTTGCCGCAGCGATCGAGGACGAGGTAAGGGCATTGCTATAAAAGGAAACGCCGCGACCGCCGCCCCAGCCGGGCGGATCGCGGCGTTACGCTTTCGTTGAGGCCTCTTCCCGCCTTACAACCGCGCCGGACATTACGAAGAAGACGCTGACGTCGCAGCCGCAGGCGCTCATCGGTCGGGCGGCCCTAACGAAACGACACCTCTTCGTAATCGATGCTGTCGATCAGCCCCTCGATCGACCGGATTCGCGCGCCGTTCAGGCCGTTCATATAAAAGGCGAAACGCCGCTTCCAATCGAGGTTCGAGCTTTCCGACCGCTCAACGATCTCCCGAAGCGGCGCGGAACCGCCCCGCAGCTCCTCGTACCATACGATCTTCGACAAGATCGCCAGCTCGACATCGCCGAAGGAGGAATACAAAGCGTCGTATTCCTCCTCGTACAGACAATCGCTCTCCAACAGATCTAAGTAATCGTGCAGGGAGAAGACGTTCGCTCGAATAAGCGCGACCTTCCCCTCCTTCGTCTCGCGGCGCGCGATGTCCTCCAGCAGCCTGCGCAGCCGGACGTCGCACATCTTGTCTCCGGCATGCATAACGATGACGTCTGGTGTTATGTTCCGCTCCCGGACCGTCAGAACGAGCGCGCGAAGGCGTCCGCGCGCCGCCGCGTCGACGAGGCGAGGGATCAGTCTTTCGCCGCATAGGTTCATGTAATCCGCCGTCCTGTCGTCGACGCGCAGCGCCTCCTGCAGACGCGCCATCCCGCGATGAACCGTACGGGCGATCTCGTCGGCATTCGCGCTCGCGAACGAGCGCTCCAAGCGCCCGTATTGAGAAGGGGAGAGGAGAATCCGATCCGAATCGCCCCCCGACATCGTCGAAAACAAGGCGTGATGCAGCACGAGCTCGAACAGGTTGAACAATTCGATCCGATAATCGAATCGAGCGGCGCTCCCGAAGCGCTCCAGCAACTCGAGCACCTCGTCGCGGTCGAAGCGGATACAGAACTCGTTTTCGAGCCGCAGCCGTTCCAAGTACTGCTTGATATAAAAGACGCCTTGAAGCTTCATGTCGTCGATCGCCAACGGGTAGTCGATGCCGGCCATCGTATCGTGAGCATCGAAGACGATGCCGTAGTTGTTCATGAACACGGGCAGCGATTCGTCGATCGTCGCGTGATAAGCCTCGATCGGCACATCCAGTTTGCGCTTGCGGATTTCCGTATACAGCAGCTTCGCTTCTTCGAAGGTCCGACGAACGCATTCGATTCCCTTCTCGTATAAGTCGGCGATGCCGGCCGTCCGCAAGGCGGTCAGCGCCGCGCGCGGGGGACCGACATGCAGTAAATACGCGTCTAAGGCATATAAGGCGGAAGTCAGCAGCGATTCCGCCGTTTCGGTCGGAACGGAGGAGCTTTCTCCCTGCGTATAACGCTCGATCAGACGCTGCAGCACGAGCCACAGCTGCCGTTGCATGCGGCGGAGCTCGATGTCGTCCAAGAAGCCGGCGCGGTGCCCTTCGTTCATCAGCGACAACGTATACCGGCTCCTCCTTAGCGAGGGCGGATTCCATTCAGCGGGGAACTCCGGCGCGGTGCCCGGATTCATTCGCCATGGCCTCCGTCCCATCCGGCTCGGCTGGCCTCGATTCGAAAACGGACGGCGAGCTCC
>JAPSKX010000004.1 GCA_031181325.1 Paenibacillus sp. | reverse complement strand
TATGCATCATCGGCGGATACAAGTAGCTCTCCGGCAGCCCTCTCGCCGCGCGGGCCATCGTATACGCCGCCCAGGCGTTGGCCCTTGCCCAGTGGATGCCGGACATATGATCCTTGTGAACATGATAGTAGCCGTGGTACCACAAGCCGCTATCTTCGTCCTGCAAATAATTGATGTGCCAGAAATACTGATGAAGCGCATCGTCGATCAGGCGCTTCTCGCCGAGCTTCACGCCGACGCGCAGCAGGAAGTAGGCGGCCATGAAGAGCGTATCGGCCCATGCCTGCTCCGGGAAGTCGTTCTTCGCCGACACGGTGTGCTGCAGCACCCGGTCGCCGAACCGAAGCGCATGATGCTCCAAATAATCGACCTTGCTCATGATCAGATCGAGGTACCTCTGCTCGCCGGTGTGCTCGTGCAGCGTTAGCAGCATATGCCCCATCGCGCACGCATTGACCGTCCACTTCCCGGGCAAGCCCGCTTCGATATATTCGTCGACCCACGATGCCATCCGTTCTAAATACGACGCCTCTCCGGTCGTCTCGAAGGCGCGGCTGACGCCGTAGTACGCGACGCCGCCCGGCCAATCCCACGTCAGATCCATGCCGAAGGTGTAATCGACGACGCGGTCGATCGTTCGCTTCAAGTCGGGGTGCGCAATTTGCAGTTTCATTCCGATATCGTCTCCTTAGGGAAAGCCCCTGCCGGAAGCAGGGGCCTTGTCGTTGGCAGCTTGCCGTCTTATTTGAATTGGCCGGCGTCGATCGCCGCTTGCTTCTCGTCGAGAATCTCCTGATAGCCCGCCTCGAGATACGTCTTCTTCGCCTCTTCGTACAGCGCGTCGAACTCGGCTTCCGGCGCGATGGCGATCTTCACGTACAGCTCTTGGAACAGCGCGTTCAGATCGGCCTTGTACTCGCTCACCTTCTCGAGCGATACGCTGAAGAGCGCGTCCGGCGTCCGATACTCCGCCGTCTCGTCGCGATACTTCAACATATCTTCGACCAAGTACTCATAGCCTGCAGGCGCCCAGCTCTTGAAGAACGCTTTGCGCGTGATCGCCGGATCCGGATATTCCGCGATTTCGGTAACCAGGGCCCAATAGTCTTTATTGCTGTTCGGCGCTTGCTTGGATTCGCCGTTGAAGTCCGGGTTCTTGACTGCGATGCTGTCGGCGTCGAGCGTGTAGTTCTGGCCTTCGACGCCGTTCTGCAGGAAGAACAGGTTCTCCGGCTGGCTCATCCATTCCAGATACGTCCACACGGCAGCGCGCTCTGCGTCCGAAGATTCGTAGTTAATCCCCATGATGAAGCCGAACGGCCAGTAGGCGCGCTGCTGCGGCTTTCTCCCCTCCGGAATTCCGGCGCCCGGCGGCAATACGGCGAACTCCGCTTCCGGATTGTTCGCGAGCGTCGCGGCGATGACGTCCGTATTGGCCGTCAAGTACGTGCCGTAGGTGCCGGTCTTGCCTGCGACGAACTCGGCCTTCGCCTTTGCGTCGTCGTCGCGGAGATAAAATTCCTTATCGATCAACCCGTTGTTGTACTGGTAGTTCAAGTTCCGCAGCCACAGCTCCGTCGCTTCCGTCGTGAAGTCAGCGACGCCGAGGTCGGAATACAGCGCGCGCCATTTCGGGTCGATCGGCCAGTCGCGGAACCCGTAGCTGTAGATATAGTTGTTGCGCGTCAGCGTGCCGCCGAGAACGCCGACTCCAGCTTCCTTCCACTTGACGAGCAGTTCGTTCATCTTCTCGAGGGACGTCAGATCCTCCACCTTCATGCCGACCTTCTCGACCCAATCCTTCCGAATGAGCGTTGTGAAGTTATCCGCGTCCGGGCGCTTGGCGAAGAAGAACTTATTCTTGCCGTCGACTTGACCGTACGTCTGGATCGTCTCTTTCATGTTGTTCCAGTACGTAGGCGCGTAGAACGCGATTTCGTCATGGTTCAGCTCCTGCAAGACGTCTTCGCTGTTGTATGCAAGCGCTTGCGGCATGTCGTAATGGAAAATGATATCCGGCGCCTTGCGCGAAGCGAGCAGCTGCTCGAAGTCTTGAACCTCGTTGCTGCGCGCGATCGGCACGAATTTCACGTCGACGTTATACTTCTCGCCGAAGTTTTGCTGAATCCAGCGCGTGTAGTAATTGTCCTGCACGTTCCAACCCTCGAAGGCGCGCTCGTACACCGGAATCTCCAGCGTCACGCGCTCCGGGAAGCCGTTCGAATAATCGGCGAAAGCGCCCTCCGTCTTTCCCGCTTCCGCATTGCTTTCGGCCGGCTTCGTCGTTTCCGGCTCGGCGGCGCCGCCGCCGGAATTGCCGTTGTCCATGCAGCCGGCCAAGAGACCGGATGCCGTAATCAAAGCCAACATCGATGCCGCGATCGGTTTTCTGCGCATTGATTTTTCCCCCGTTTTCATGTTCGAATGTGATATTACTCCTTCACTGCCCCCAACATGGCGCCTTGCACGAAATATTTCTGGACGAACGGATAGATGCAGACGATCGGAATCGTCGCGAACACGACGACAGACGCTTTCAGCACTTCGGGATTGGTGAGCTGCACGTTCGTCATCTCGAGCTGGAAGCTCTCGCTCGCTTGAATGACGAGGTAATACATCTTCAGTTGAAGCGGACGTAAATCCGTAGCTTGCTTAATGTAGAACAATGCGTCTTGATAGGCGTTCCACCGGCCGACCGCATAGAACAGAGATAAGGTCGCGATAATCGGCTTGGAAAGCGGCAGCACGATGCTCCACAAAATTCGGAAGTGTCCGGCGCCGTCGATTCGGGCGGATTCTTCCAAACTATCGGGAATGCTGCTCGACATCGAACTCTTCATGATGAGCAGATTGAATGCGCTGAACGCCGGCGGCAAAATCAACGACCACATCGTATCCAGAAGCCCAAGATTGCTGACGTTCAGATACTCGGGAATAATGCCTCCGCCGAAATACAGCGTGAAGATGAAGAGGAACGTCAGCCACGCGCGTCCCTTCAGCTGCTTGCGGGACAGCGGGTATGCGGCGGAAATCGTGATGATCATGCCGAGGACCGTGAACACCGTCGTGACGATGACCGACACATAGAAAGAACGGATGATGCTGGCGTCCGCGAGAATTTTCTTGTATGCCTCAAGCGTAAAGCCCTGAGGCCACAGCACGACTTTATTCGCGATGACGAAAGCGTCTGCGCTGAGCGACTTCGCGACGACATGCACGAACGGCAGCAGACAAGCCAGCGAAGCGACGATGAGAATGAGGCGAATCAGCACATCCCAAACATCGACGCGCTTCTTGCCGCGCGCAGCGAGTACACTGCTGGATGAAACCATGGAACCGCCTCCTCTCTAAATTAATCCGTCTTCGCCGAGCTTCTTGGCGATGCGGTCGGCGGCAATGACCAACACGAGTCCGATTACCGCTTGGAACAAGCCGAGCGCCGTCGCTTTGCTGAAGTCGCCGCTTTCGATGCCCCATCGGTACACCAAGACCGGAATGGTCGTGGTGAACTCCGTCGTGGCTCGGTTCATTAATGCGTACACCCGTTCGAACGACCCCTCCATGACGCGGCCGAGGTTCATAATGAGCAGCGTCACGATGGTGACCCGGATGCACGGCAGCGTGACGTTCCACGCCTTCCGCAGCCGCCCTGCGCCGTCGACGGTAGCAGCTTCATACAATTCTGGGTTGACGCTGCTGATCGCCGCGAGGTAGATGATCGTCCCCCATCCCATACTCTGCCAAACCCCGATCGCCAAGTAGCTGATCAGCCAATTCGTGTCGTCTTGCAGGAACGGAACGCGAGTCCCGCCCATCTGTTCCATGACATTGTTCACCACGCCGCTGCCCTCGCCGAGCAGCTGGTAAGCGATCGCGCCGATAATAACCCAGGACAGGAAGTGAGGCAAATACAGCAGCGTCTGATTGATCTTCTTGAATGCGACGCTCTTGATTTCGTTGAGCAGCAGCGCGAGAACGATCGGCGCCGTGAAGCTGAACAGCAGGTCTAAACTGTTGAGCAGCAGCGTATTGCGGACCGCCCGACCGAAATCTCGGTTCGCGAAGATGTCCCGGAATACCTCGAACCCGACCCATTCGCTCCCCCAGACGCCTCTCGCGAGCTTGTAATCCTTAAAAGCCAGCACAAGGCCGGACATCGGCGCGTATTTGAATACGAGCACGAACGCCAGCGGGATCAGAAGGAGCGAATAGAGCTGCCAGTCTCGCCGAAGATAGTACGTCAGCGGCCGGTCACCCCATTTAGCTTTCTTTACAATGACTTCATTGCCAACTGAAGCGTTTTCAACTGTCACAGTGTCACCTCCCCTTCTTCTTGCTAAATTCCAGCCGCTTACTCAAGTGTTGTGTGGCGGGTCGTGTTTGCATCTTACCTCCGGCGAGCGGTTCCGGTAAATCATGAGTATTGATAAGCGCTTTCATTTTTGATTTCCGGCGGGAACAAAATCAAAAATGATAGGCATAAGCAATTATGAATCCGCTTACACGGCTTGTTCGATGCGAAACGGCCGCTGCGGGAGCGGCCGTCTACGGCGAACCTTACCGGGTGCCATGACCCTTTATTTTTGATGATCGGCCGGCGGCAAAGCGGATTTCAACGCTTTATAGCCGCTCGGCGGCATCCCTTCGAACTTGCGGAAGAAGCGATTGAAGCTTTGCACGTTCGCATAACCGACTTCCGAAGCGATCTGCGCAATGCTGAGTTTCGATTCCAGCAGCATCGCTTTCGCCTTTTCGATACGCAGGTGGTTCAGCTGTTCGATCAAGCTTTTGCCCGTGACCTCGTACGTAATCTTCCGCATATACGAATAGCTGATGCCGATCTCCTTGGCCATGTCCTCGAAGACGATTTCCTCGCGATAATGCTCCTCCAGATAACGAACGATGCGCTCCCCGTAGTTCACTTCGCCGGCGCCGCGCGCCAGCAGCGGAATGATCTCGCCGAAGAATTGCTTCAGGTAATCTTCGAGTTCGTCCAGCGTATCGAGCGAGGCGATCGTCGAATAGACGTTCGTCCGGCCCGTGAACATGCGCGCCGCCCCGACGTGATTTTCCCGAAGATGCTTGATCGTGACGCCGACTAGCTGATTGTAGATGAACAAGATGTTGTCGTACGAAATGTAATCGACGGAGCGAATCTCGTTCTCGATAACCTTCAGTTCCTTCACGATGCTGTCGAGATCCCCCGTATCGAGGAAGTTCAAAATGCGCCGTTCGCTGTTCGTCGGATAAATATACTTCTTTCCGCGGTCGGCCTCTTGCTTCCAGTACGCGATACGTCCGCTCCCCTCGATCAGACGGGATTTGACGGCTTCCATCGCTTCCAGCGCTTTGTCGGACAGCTCGTCGATCGTTTCGGCCTCGCTGCTCACCCCGATCGTGACGGAGTGTCCGAGCAGCTCCGCCGCTTGATCTCGAATCGCGTCCAACGATCGCTTGACATGTTCCAAATCGCGCTCCGCTTCCGCTTCCCCGTAATTCATAATGACGACGAAGCAGCCGTCGCCGGTGTAGACGCATCTCGCCAGAATGGCCGCCGGGAACATATTCTCGCTGCTCGAAATCAACACATACCGATGATAATTCCGCGTCTCCGGGTTCGTGGTGCTGACGTAGCGGCGGTATCGGTCGATAGAGATGACGGCGACGCGCGAATACGGCTCCGGAAACAGCTCGACCGTCCCCTTCGACACTTCGCCCCGAAGCAGATTATGAATCGCGAGGCTCCGCGTATCGTGTTCCCGTTCCTTAAGCAGCTTGTAGAGCTCTTCTTCCTCCTCCTGCATCCGGCGGAACGCCGCATCGAGGAACGCGAGCTCGTTGCGATTCGACTCGCCGATAATATTGCGGGCGCGCATCGCCCGGACCAATTGTCTCGCCGGCTTGGACAGCCAGGTGGCGAGGAAGACGGTCAGGAACGCGCCTGCGACGATGATGGCCAGCGTTAACACAATAATGCCGCGCTGCAAGCTGTGCGTCTTCGTCATCAGCTCGTCCATCGAATAGATGTTGACGACCCACCATTGGAACGGTTTCGAACGCGACCATGTATAGATGAGCCGTTCGCCTGCGACCTCGTGGATCGCATAGCCCTCCGCGGACGGATTCCGCAAGATGTCTCGAATGAAAGGCTGTTCGTTCCCGTCCGTCAGGAACATGCCCTTCTCATGGTGCGAGATGACGGTGCCGTCCGAATCGAGCAAGAGGTAGCCGGACTTGCCCGGCTCCGAGGACCGGAGGTATTGTCCGATCTGACTCGCCCTGAGGTTCACGACGACCTCCCCGCGCGTCGTGGTCGAGAGCCGGTTGAGCGGCAGCACGTAGGACAAGACATCGACTCCCGTCTCCGTCCTGCGCGGATGCCAGACGCCGCCGATGCCCCGCCGGCCTTCGAGCGCTTCCTCCATCCAATCCAAGGCTTCGTATCGCGCCAGCGTCGTAATGCCCTTATCCGTAGAAACCACGTAGTCCGAATCGGTTAATCGAAAGAAGGACGAGTACACGCCGTCTACCCGATGATTTAAGTTGTACAGCTCCTGCAGCACTAGTTGGGTCGTTCGAACGTTATCGAAGTTCGCATTCGCCTCCTCGTACGTCTCGAATGCGCGAATCCGATCGAACACCTTGGTCGCGGCGAGACGCACCACGTCCTGAGCGAGATTGTTCAGCGCGTTCTCGTTGAGCTTCCGGCTCGCGTTCAGCCCCTCGAGCGACGTCTCCGCGATGGCGCTCTCCGCGTTCTGCAGAATTCGCATATCGCTGTACCATGTCAGAATCCCCATCGGGACCGCCATGACGCAGAACAAGATCAGCGTCAGCTGCAGCATCATCGGAATTCGTCTCATCGTTTCTCTCCTTTCGCTCATGGCGCTGCGGCGTGCGGAATGCCGCAGCCGCATTATCGGTAGCGCTTACATGAAACGCAAAGAATAACGCCGCCCCGGGCGGAATCATTCTTCTTCCTGTTCCGCTTGCTCGCGATAGTATGTGCGGAAGACGATCTCTTGATTGTAATTGCCGAACCCGGCACCGTAAAGCGTCATGCCTCCGACGTGAACCGCGTCCTCCTTCACCTCGAGCCGCAGCGTCCACGAATGCCGGCGGATGGCCAGATCGCGAAGTCCGACTTCGGACAATTGCTGGCCGTCCAAGTACGTGCCGGATTCCTTCACCTGCAGCACCTTCAAGTACCCGTACTGATTGACGGTGTCCATCCACCAGCTCGGCGTCAACGCGCCGCGTCCTTCGCCGGAGTCGCCCGGACTCGTCCACGTGCCGAGCTCCCTGCCGTTCAAGACGAACGTAATGTCGGACGGCCAATCCCGGTTCACGCCGGGCGCCTCCGAACCGATCTCCAGCGAAATATCGATGCTCTCGATCTGCTGGGAGGAGAGCAAGAAATTCGGGAGCGTGTACTCCACGTAGCCTCGACCGAACCAAAGAATGCCGGCCTGCACCCGTTCCGGGTCGTGGAAATACCTCGGATCGTCGAACTGACCGATGAGCTTGCTCGTCGTCGCGAGGCCGCACGTCGGATATACCTCGTGGTCGTTGTAATGTCCGATCGGTACGACGACCTCGTGGAACGGCCTTGCCTCTTGTGCTCCGTGCGGGAACAGCACCTCGACGCCTTGCACCGCCAGCGCGTTCATCTTATGGGTCCCGCCGTCCTTGCGAACCATCGCGGACTTGACGAGGCCCGCTTCTTGGAGCTTGCGCACATGCATCGACACGATCGCCCCGCTCAGGCCGAGGCGATCCGCCAGATCCTTGTTGTTCATCGATTGCTCCGACAACAATCGAATAATATGGAGGCGAACGTCGCTCGCCAGCGCCTCGAATACGGGAAGCCATTCGGAATCGGTCGTTGCTCTTATCATATATCGTTCACTCCGGGAGAAAAATAGAGAAATAATGGTTGCGATCGAAAGAGTACCATTTTATTATAGTTTATGAATTAATAATTTTCAATTGTGTTTAATAATTTAATTAATCCAAGGAGTGCATTCGCGTATGACGAACCGGATCGCGATCCAAGCCGATCAACCGCAAGGCACGATTCACCGCAATATTTACGGACATTTCTCCGAGCATCTCGGCCGCTGTATTTACGAAGGGCTGTGGGTTGGAGAATCGTCCCCGATCCCGAATACGCACGGCATCCGCAACGATGTATTGGACGCCTTGCGGCGGATGAAGATTCCCGTCCTCCGCTGGCCGGGCGGCTGCTTCGCGGACGAGTATCATTGGAAGGACGGCGTCGGGCCGAGGGAAACCCGGAAGAGCATGATTAACACGCATTGGGGCGGCGTCGTCGAGAACAATCACTTCGGCACGCACGAATTTATGCAGCTGTGCGAGCTGCTCGGCTGCGAGCCGTACATTAACGGCAACGTCGGCAGCGGCACCGTGCAGGAGATGTCCGAATGGGTCGAATACCTGACGTTCGACGGTCTCTCCCCGATGACCGAGTGGCGGAAGGCCAACGGCCGGGAGCAGCCTTGGAAGGTGCAGTATTTCGGCGTCGGCAACGAAAATTGGGGCTGCGGCGGCAATATGCGGCCGGAATATTACGCGGATTTGTATCGGCAATTCCAGACGTATGTGCGCAATTACGGGGAGAACCGGATTCACAAGATCGCCTGCGGACCGAATTCCGACGACTACGAGTGGATGGACGTCCTGATGAAGAACGCGGGCCGGTTCATGGATTCCATCACGCTGCATTATTACACGATCCCCGGTCCGTCGTGGTCGGAGAAGGGCGCCGCCACAGGCTTCACGGAGGCGGAATGGAGCTCGACGCTGAAGAAGGCGATGCATATGGAGGAGCTGATCGCGAAGCACTCCGTCATTATGGATCGATACGATCCGTCGAAGCGCATCGGCCTGCTCGTAGACGAATGGGGCACCTGGTACGACGTCGAGCCGGGGACGAATCCGGGCTTCCTGTATCAGCAAAATACGATTCGCGACGCGCTCGTCGCCGGCATTACGCTGCATATTTTCCACGAGCATTGCGACCGCGTCCGCATGGCGAACCTCGCGCAGCTGGCGAACGTATTGCAATCGGTCGTCTTGACCGAAGGCGACAAGATGGTGCTGACGCCGACGTACCACGTCTTCGACATGTTCAAGGTGCACCAAGACGCCGAGCGGCTTGCGACGCACGCATCCGTCGCCGAACTGGCGACCGAGCACGGCCCGCTGCCGCAAGTGTCCGTCTCCGCCTCCCGCGACGCCGGCGGCCGCATCCATGTCAGCATCTGCAACTTGGACCACCGCGAAGCCGCGAACGTACGGCTCGAGCTTCGCGGATGGACGGAAGCGGGCGTAAGCGTGAGCGGAACGACGTTGACGTCGGACGCGATCGACGGGCATAACACGTTCGAGCGGCCGGATCGCGTCGCGCCGGCGCCGTTCTCGGCGTATTCGGTCGAGGGACATAGGCTGCAAGCCGCCGTCGCGCCGATGTCCGTAACGGTGCTCGAGCTGACGCCGGGGGCATGACCGGGAGAGCCGAGGCGGACCGTTCTTGCAAGGGGTGCCGCGGCGACGCGATGGCGACGGAGGAGCGGATCGATCGGATGCTCTCGCAGCCCATGTTCCGGGACGGCTCGGACGCGTGCGTGCCGGACGACGTGTACGAGGATCGGCTCCGGACGTGCCGTTCGTGCCCGAAGCTGATCGGCGGACATACGTGTTCGCTGTGCGGCTGCTTCGTTCGCATTCGCGCGAAGTTCAAGACGAAGAGCTGTCCCGCCCCCGGGGGGGCGGGGTGGCCGCCGTACGCGAGTTCGGATCCACATCCCGAACTATCGGAAGATCACTTTCTTCAACCCCCCGAATAAGGTCGCGACGTACATGCCGTCCTCGGATCCGATCAGATCCGTCACCGGGAACCCGACGAGCACGGAGCGCAACGTCAACCGATCCCCTATCGCGCAGAGTCGGTACAGCCCCTTCCCGGAACAAACGAAGACGTCGGTCTCCGTCGATTGTAACGAAAAGATTTGTATTCCATCGAAGCCGGTTCGGGAAAATCCGCCCCGCCGGTCCCCAGCGACCAATTCGCCTTCCGACGACGCGCCGAGCAGACGGCCTTGAAACACCGCCATGCTCGTGACCGGGGAAGCGATCGGGAAGTCCGCCGTCGAATCGGTATAACGATCGTAGAGGGAAACCCCTTGATTCGTACCAAGGAAAAAAAACTGAGGGGCGAGCAATAGATCGTACACGGGGACGTTCGCATACGCGACGTTCCCCCATTGCGTCCCGACTTTGCACCATACGCCATACTCCGTAGCCGCAGCGAGAAGGCCGCCTTGCTTCCGAATTTGATAGCATGGGAACGCGATCTCCGTCGGATGCCAGCGATCGGCGTGGCGATAATATAAACCTTGGTTCGTGCAGGCGTACACGCTTCCGTCGATCGACTGCAATCGATTGACGACGATGCCGTCCCCAAGCCCGCGATCTTCCTTCGACCAAGTCCCGTCCCGCCGTCTCCGGAAGACGCGGTTCCCGAAGGAGGCGGCGTACATGCCGTCGTCGCAGGCGCTGACGGATACAAGATCCGGCGTCGGACAATCCCCATCGTCGGAAATATATTGGATTGGAACCGCCATATCGCTCCCCCTTTTCCGTTACATCGTAACCCCCCATCATCATAATTGATAATGATTATCAATGTCAATCCTGCTTGAGCTTTTCCCTGTACCACTGCGCGGCTGCGTCGACCTCCGTCCCTGTCAGCCGATGACCGTTCGACTCCCAATGCACGCGAACGTCGGCCCCGGCCCCGCGAAGCAGCGCCGACAGCTCCTCCGACTCCTGCGCGGAGCAGATCGGGTCGTTCCGCCCGGCCCCGATGAATACCGGCGTCTCCGAAAGCTCCGGCAGTTCGAGCCCGCGCATCGGAACCATCGGATGATGGAGGATCGCCCCGAGGAACGCGCCCGGTATATGGAACATCAAGCTCGCCGCGATGTTCGCGCCGTTGGAGTACCCGACGGCGACGACCCGCTCCCGATCGAAGCCGTGCGTCCCTGCGGCGTCGCGAAGGAAATCGTTCAGCTCCTGCGTCCGGAATACGAGGTCTTCTTCGTCGAACACGCCTTCCGCAAGCCTTCGGAAGAAGCGCGGCATCCCGTTTTCCGACACATTGCCCCTAACGCTCAGGATCGAGGCGGCAGGATCGAGCCGCTCCGCAAGCGGGAGCAGATCGTGCTCCGTCCCGCCTGTGCCGTGCAGCAGCAGCAGCGTCGGAGCGCTCGGTTCGGTTCCTCTTCGGAAAATGTGTCTCATGCCTCCTCCTCCTCCCGCACTCTGATTTCGAACGGCGGCAAGCCGCGTTGAATCTCTTCCCGACGAGGCTCGAGCCAATCCGGCAGCATCAGCTTCCCGCCGAGCGCTTCGAACGGTTCGTCGACGACGAACCCCGGCGGATCCGTCGCGATCTCGAACAAGATCTCGCCGTCCTCCCGGAAATAGAGCGCGGTGAAATAATTCCGGTCGACGATCGGCGTCGAACGGTAGCCCGCCGCTTCGACATGCTCTCTCCACGCCTCCTGATCCCCGCGGTCATGCGCCCGCCATGCAATGTGGTGGACCGTCCCTGCGCCTCCGTACCCCCTGCCCATCGGCGCAGCGTTCACATCGACGATATTGCCGATATCCCCGGCCGCGCGGAATCGAACCAGCCCGCTCTCCTCCGCGACGCGCTCGAGACCCATCACGTCTTCTAGCAGACGCATCGTCCGCTCCGGCGCCATGCTGTACAAGACCGCCCCGCCGAAGCCCTTGATCGCCAAATCGACCGGGACGCCGCCGAACGACCAGGCGCTGAGCGTTCCCGCCTCACGCTCCACGAGCTCGAGCTGAAGCCCGTCCCCGTCTTTGAACTGAATGTAGCGTTCGCCGAAGCGCGCTACGCGGGCGAACGGTACCGCGAACCGCTCGAGCCGCGCTTCCCAGAAGGGCATCGCGCCCTTCGGAATCGCGAACGTCGTATAGCCGACTTGGCCGCCGCCGACCCGCCCCTTCCGACCGCCCTCGAACGGGAAGAACGTAACGATCGTGCCCGGACTTCCTTGTTCGTTGCCGAAATACAGGTGATACACCTCCGGCGCGTCGAAGTTGATCGTCTTCTTCACGAGCCGAAGCCCGAGGAGGCCGGCGTAGAAGTCGGCATTCGCCTGCGCGTTGCCTACGAAAGAAGTAATGTGGTGAATGCCCATGGATTGAAAAGTCATCGCGAAAACCTCCGTTCCCGTTATCGTTGCCATCGATCGGCACGTCTATTATCTCAAATTTGAGTTATTTTTACTATACACCCCTTTGCCGTCCGATGCAATAGCTCTGTTCTCTTTCGCAGCTTCGCGGCGCACGCGGAAAAGCAGCTCCGCAAGGAAGCTGCTTCTCGTCTTTATTCGCTTGTTAGAGCCGGAGCCGCTTCTTCCCTTCGTTGATCGCTTCCACCCGATTCGTCGCTTGCAGCTTACTGTAGATATGGTTGATATGCGTCTTCACGGTCCCCATCCCGATCCCGAGCGCCGCGGCGATCGCCCCGTTGTCCATCCCGTCTTCCATGCAACGGAAGATCGTCAGCTCGCGCGGCGTAAGCAGCGCCTCCAGCGAGCCCGCCGCCCGTTCCGACGGGAGAGCGGCCTCGCCGCCGAAGCAAGCTAACAGCTTCCGAACGTAGCCGAGCGTCGGCCCTTGCTTGTCGCGCAAGTTGCCCCGCTGCCGCTGTTGAACGTATGCGGTCAGCAGCGCCGCGATCGGCGCCCCCTTATCGACGAACACCCGCACATAATCGTCCGGCTCCGCATAAGCTAGCGCCTGCTCCAGCTTCAGCAGCGCTTGCTCCGGCTTGCCCTCCGCCGATAAAATCATCGCCTGCAACGCTTCGATCTCCAGGGCGTCCATCGGGCGGTGCCCCTTCACCGCGATCGAGTGCAGCTTCTCCGTCAGCGCCCACGCTTCACGCCATGCCCCTCCCGCAAGCAGTATCTTGGCAAGGAATATATATACGTAAAGCTGATAGACCGAGACGGGGTCGTCCTCGGACAGCTTGTAACGCTCCCTCCACGCCGACGCGGCCGCCGTATCCCCCTCGTCCAGTCGCAGCGCCGCAAACTCCGCCTCTACAAGCGACAGCGCTTCCTCCGCCCCTTCTACCAGCGCCCGCCGGCCGGCTTCCTCGAGCCATCGTTCCGCTTGCGGCCGATCCTTCCTCGCCTTCGCGATCCGCGACAAGAGGAAATAGGCGGGTACGTAAACCTTCTCCGCCTGATAACGCAGCCGGTCCGCGTCCTGCAGCGCCAGCTTCAGCTGCCGCTCCGCTTCGTCCAGCTCGTTACGCTCGTATAGCAATTCTCCATAGCAGACCACCACCGAATGCTGCAGCCCCATCAACGTCATGAATTCGATCATATTTCGGAAGAAGTCGTCCGCCAGCCCCCTCGGCAGATGCGTCCCCCGCTTCCCGTTGTACGAACGGTACACCGTCGGAACGAGCGGCGTCTGCGGCGACCCGAACAGCAGATCCGTCCCCTCGGGACGGTGCCGCAAGGACAGGCGAATGTAATGGAGCCCTTTGACCATATCCATCTCGTATTGCGTCGCTTGAAAATTCCGAATGTAATACAAATCTCCCAAATATCGATTCGCTTGCGCTTCGGTCCACTCGGCGGAAGCCGTTCGGATATACTGCTCCGCCCGCTGCAGATGCCGCTCGGCGAGCTCCAGCTCGCCGCTCCAGAGCAAGGAATAGATATATGAGAAATAGAGGAAAGGGTGCCGCTGCAGCAACGGCTCCGGTATGGCTGACAGCCACACGTTCAATGCCGAAAACTCTCTCCGCACCATCATGCTCTTCATCTGCTCGAGCAGTCGGATCGCATCCTCGTAGCATCGCCCCGCCAAATAATAGTCCACCGCCTCTTCCAGCAGCGCCTGCTCTTCGCACCAGGCCGCCGCCTTGCCGTACAGCGCCGCGGTCCGCTCCGGATGGAGCTTCCGCAGCCGGTTCCGCAGAAATTCGCCGAACAGATGATGGAATCGGTACCACTCGTTCCGCTCGTCGAGCGGAACGAGGAACAGGCGAAGGGAAGCCAGCTCCGCCAGCCGCTCCGCGCCGCCGGGGCCGGCGACCGTCTCGCACAGCGCGCCGGTCATCCGCTGCAGCACCGACACATCGGTTAAGAAGGCGCGCGTCGCCTTGTCCAGTCCTTCGAACACCTCTTCCAACAAGTATTGCTCGACGCGCTCGCTCCCCTGCGTCTCGGGGCGCGGCAGCCCGGCCGGACGTCGGTCATCCCGCAGCGCGTAGGAGATCAGCTTGAGTCCGGTCACCCAGCCTTCCGTTCGCTGCAGATACGATTCCACCTGTTCCCTCGACATCTCCCGCTTCGCGACGAGACGGAAGTAATCCACGGTTTCCCTAAGATCGAAGCGCATCTGCTCGACGCGAAGATCCCGCACCCAATCGCGGCTATACCACCTCGCCTTGGGGAACGTCGGCGCGTTCCGGCTCGCGAGGATCAGATGCATCGAGGGAGGCAAGTACTCAATGAAGTAGGAGACGGATGCAGCGATATCCTCGTCGTCGATGACGTGCCAGTCGTCCAGGACGAGGACGACCCTCTCCCGCAGCCCGCTCGCCTCGTTGAGCAGCGCCACGAGGAAGGGCTCGTATTGCCCGGGCCGCAGCGTCGAGACGGCGGCTCGAACCGACTCCGATACGGCCCCTGCCGCCTGTGCGTAGGCCGCAAGCGCATAGTTCCAAAATCGATTCAGGTCGTTATCCTTCTCGTCGAGCGACAGCCACCCGACCGGAACGCGAAGCTGCGCAGCCCACTGGCTGACGAGCGTGGATTTGCCGTAGCCTGCCGGGGCCGTCAGCAGCGTCGCTCTGGCCTTCATCCCCTCGTTCAGCCGTTCGACGAGCCGCGGACGAGGTACGACGGGCTCCAACGCCTGCGGTCGATGCAGCTTCGACAAGAGCAGCGAATGGTTCGGGATTCGTTCGGTCGTCATGAATGGGCACCCTCTTATGAAGTCTTGCGCAACTCATTTTTTACATTATAAACGATTTTCGCCGTCGGGTTGCCCACAACCTCCCGAATTCGGTAGGATAGAAGTAATCGTCCGAAAATACGCTCACCAGGAGAAGTTATGCACCTGCTTATCGGAATCGTATTCTTGTTGCTGTACGCAGCGCTCGTGTATTACATCGGGTGGAGCGGCTGGCGCTGGCTGAGTCCCAAACGCTCGACCGCGCTGAAGATGTTATATATCGCCGTCCTAAGCGTCCTCGCCGGCGCCTTCCTCCTCGGCCAATGGTTCGAGAATATCGTGCTTCAGGTCGTCGGCGCCTATTGGATGGCCTTGTTTTCCTTGCTGCTGCTGGTGCTGCCGCTCGTGCAAATTACCGTTCTGCTGCTGCGGCTCACGCGCCTTCCGCGGCACCGCGTCGAGAAGGCGTCCGGCGTCGTCGCGCTGCTCGTCGTGGCGGGCTTCCTCGCATACGGCACGTTCAACGCCTACAGCCCGGTCGTTCGCACGTACGAGGTGCATATCGACAAGCCGAATCCGCATGCCGACGCCATGACGATCGCGATGGCCGCGGATATGCACTTCGGGCCGTTGTCCGGCAGAGATCACGCCAAGCGGATGGTCGAGGAAATCAACGCGATGCGGCCCGACCTCGTGCTCTTCCCCGGCGAC
The DNA here is from genome assembly GCA_031181325.1 of Paenibacillus sp. Classification (GTDB taxonomy): domain Bacteria; phylum Bacillota; class Bacilli; order Paenibacillales; family YIM-B00363; genus Paenibacillus_AE. The sequence continues at coordinate 47,117 of JAPSKX010000004.1, read as the reverse complement.
ATCCTCGACGATGCGATTCGGCCGTACGTCGAGCAAGGCATTCCCGATCTCTTGCGCGGCATCGTTGCACCGCTAGGCGTATACGCATCGCTCGGCAATCACGACAAGTACGAGGGGCCGGCGCAAGATATCGTCGAGGCGATCGAGCGGGGCGGCATCACGGTGCTGTACGACGAAGTCGCCGTCGTCGGCGACGCCTTGGCGCTGATCGGCCGCAAGGACCGCTCCGAAGCGAATCGGCTTCCGCTCGCCGAGTTGACGGCGAACGTCGACCGTTCGATGCCGTCGATCCTGCTCGAGCATCAGCCGTACGAGCTCGACGTCGCGGAGCGGGCCGGCATCGACTTGATGGTGTCCGGGCATACGCATCGCGGTCAGGTCGCCCCGGGACACCTGATCACGCAGCGACTGTACGAGCTGGATTGGGGATATTTGCGCAAGGGGACGATGCATGCGATCGTCACGTCCGGATACGGCTTCTGGGGACCGCCGATCCGCATCGGGACGAGATCGGAGATCGTTCGCATCGACGTCACGTTCGGGAATGAAAGCCATTCGAGCGATAATAGGGGAGGCGCTTAATCGTCATGTGGAATGTAGTGAAGTGGATCGTCAAAATCTTGCTTGGACTGGCGCTGCTTATCGTGCATTGGTCGCTCTTCTTGTTGTATATCATCCTGCTGGCACTGTTTCGGAAGTACAGGCAGCATCGGCGCGAACAAGCCCGTCCGGGGGAGGAAGAAGAGCAGGGCGTAGAATACCGCGACTTCGAGCTCTACGACCTCGAGGGACAGAACGAGGACGGCACCGATCGCCAAGCGATCTTCAATAAGTGCTACCGCGGGGACGAGGTCACCGTGAAGTATAATCCAGCGCCGGGGCACGAGAACCGGCTGGAGGTTTGGACGAAATTCGGGCAGATCGGCTTGATCGCCCCCTTCTACGCGGAGCAATATGCGGATACGTTCAAGTCGGACACGCCCGCCCGCGGCCGAATCAAGAAAATATCCTCGGGCGCCGACGCGTACTGCACGTTGGAGATCGCTTTCCCGGTCGACGAGGAGCCTACCGCCTAACCAAGAAGAGCATGAGCCGGTACGAACCCGAGCTCATGCTCTTCTTCTTTGCGCTGCCGCGCTACACTTCCACCAGAATCGGAAGAATCATCGGCCTGCGTTGGGTGTGCTCGTAGAGGAAGCGTCCCACATTGTCCTTCAGCTTTTGCTTTACCGCGTTCCGGTTTCTCGTCTCCTCCCCCATATCCCGAATCGTACGGGCCGCGATGTCGGTCGCCTCCGACAGCAAGCCGCCGGACTCCCGCGAATAGACGAAGCCTCGCGTGACGAGGTCCGGGCCGGACAGGAGCGTGCCTTGCGACTTATGCAGCGTAACGACGATGATCAAGATCCCGTCCTGCGACAACGATCTCCGGTCCCGGAGCACCAGATTGCCGACGTCCCCGATGCCTAAGCCGTCCACGAGCGTCGGTCCGGCCTGCACCTTGCCCGTTACCTCGGCGGCTCCGTCGCGGAACCCGACGACGTCCCCGTTTTCCACGATCAAGATACGGTCTTGCTCGACGCCCACCGCTTCGGCCAACAAGCGATGCTGATACAGCATGCGGTATTCTCCATGCACCGGAATGACGTACTTCGGGCGCATGAGATGAATCATCAGCTTCAGCTCTTCTTGGCTGCCGTGGCCGGACACGTGCATGCCCGTTTGGGAACCGGACCCGTAGATCACCTTCGCCCCGAGCTTGAACAAGTCGTCGATGATGCGGGATAACGTCTTCTCGTTGCCCGGAATCGCCGTCGCGGACAGGATCACGGTGTCTCCCGGGGCGATCTCGACTTGCCGGAAGCTGTTTCTCGCGAGGCGCGCCAAGGCCGCGGTCGGTTCCCCTTGGCTGCCGGTGCACAGGAGCGCCACGCGATCCGGCGGCAGATTCATGACTTCCGCCGGTTCGATCAAGAGCCGGTCGGGAATTTGCAAATACCCGAGCTCCGAAGCGATCCGCACGACGTTCACCATGCTCCTCCCGAGCAAGGCGATCTTGCGTTCGCTCGCGAAGGCGGCGTCGATCACCTGCTGAAGGCGGTGTACGTTGGAAGCGAACGTCGCCACCACGACTTTCCCGCGAGCGCTCTGGAACACCTCCGCGAAGTGCCGGCCGACGTTGCGCTCGGACGGCGTGAAGCCCGGGCGCTCCGCGTTGGTGCTCTCCGACACTAACGCCAACACGCCGCTCTTCCCGATCTCCGCCAGCCGGTGCAGATCCGCCGCTTCCTCGGTAACGGGGGACAAGTCGAACTTGTAATCCCCGGTATGCACGATCGTCCCCTCTTCGGTCTTAAATACGATGCCGACGCAGTCCGGAATGCTGTGGCTCGCCCGGAAGAAGGACACGTCGAAGCCGCCGATGCGCAGCTCGGTTCGCTCCGTAATTTCGTGAAGAAGCGTGCGATTCAAGATGCCGGCTTCTTCGAGCTTGCTTCGGACGAGCCCCATGGTGAATTTCGTGCCGTAGACCGGCAAGCTCAGCTGCTTGAGCACATAGGGCAGGCCCCCGATGTGATCTTCATGCCCATGCGTCAAGATGAGCGCCTTGACCTTATCCTTGTTTTCTACGAGATACGAGACGTCCGGGATGACGAGGTCGACCCCCGGCAAGTCGTCTTCGGGAAACTTCGAGCCGCAATCGATGACGATCCAGTCGTCCTCGTATTGCACGACATACATGTTTTTGCCGATTTCGCCTACGCCGCCCAGCGCGAAGAAAGAGAGCTTCGGATTCATATGGGTAAGACGGCTCCTTTGCTGTTTGCCTTGTCTTCCTTATCGTCCCACGGAGCCGCAATAATATCCTACAATTTGCCTTCTTTACCGCTTTCACTTCATACAGATTCACGGTTACGCTGATCACGTGGTCGGGGTGCGGTTTCCCTCGATTGTCCCGTTGGCCTTGGATATGAGCGTCGCTCTTCTCCCAGTTTTTCCAATCCTCGACGGACCTCCACCGCGCCATAACGACGACTTCCTCTTGGTCCGCCCGCTTCTTCCGATTGAACATGACCGTTCGATCGATCAGTTCTTCCATCGCATCCATCGGACCGTCCTTCAGAGGAGGTAAAGAAAAAGAACTGCGGAACGAAGTGTCCCGCAGTTCCCCGATATTCCGCATCTCATCGATGGCCGACCGCGGCGCCGCCGCGGGCGACGATCGATTTGCCCTGCCATGCTCGGCTTCTCCACCGATAGTACAATAAGAGCCCGCGCGCCCACTCGTCGAAAATAAAGACGATCCACATGCCGTACAATCCGTACCCCCAATGCACGCCGAGCAAATAGGTCAGAGGCACGCTGGCGAGCCATGTCACCGTCAAGGCGGCGAACATCGTAAACCGCGCATCGCCCGCGGCGTGCAGCGACCGTTCCATGACGACGTTGAAATTTCGTCCCGGCTCCAGCAGGAAGCCCAGCAATAGCAAAGACGCGCCCAATCCGACGATCGACGCGTCTTGGGTGAACAATCGGAGCAGCGGAACGCGGAACAGCGCGACCAACGCAACGGCCGTCAGCGTCAATCCCATGCTGACGGCCAAGTGCCGCAGCGCGCGGCGATACGCCTCCTCGGCTTCGCCGGCGCCGACGATTCGACCGACGATCAATTGCCCGCCCCGTCCGATCGACGCCACCAACACGATAATCAAGAATGTGATGTTCTGCGTGTAAATTTTCGTGGACAGCATGCTCGCTCCCAGAGCCGTAATGAACCCGGTCGTAACGAGCTGACTCGCGGAGTAGGATACATTGTTGATCGAGGAAGGAAATCCGACCCCGATCACGCGGCGCACGTGCTCCCGCTTCCAACGCAAGAGCGCGGCCGCGTCGAGCCGCACGCCGATCCGTTTGCGCAATACGTATAAGTTCACCGTTAAGCCGATCAATTGCGCGACGACCGTCGAGATCGCGACCCCCGGCACGCCCAACTTCGGGAAGCCGAACGGACCGTAGATGACCAAGTAATTGCCGCAGACGTTCAAGACGTTCATGCCGAGCGTGACCGTCATCGTGCTCCGCGTGAAGCCGTGCGCCTGGATGACCGCGATGACCGCGGACAGCACGGCCTGCACGACTAACGCGCCGCCGGCGATCCATAGGAACGGCTGCGCGAGCTGGAACAGCGCGGGCTCCAGCCCGAACATGCCGAGCAGCGGACCGCTGAAGGCCGCGACGGAGACGCCGACGACGATGCCGAACAAGGCGTTAAGACCGATCGACGCGCCCGTCAGCCGGGCGACTTCGCGATCCCGCCCGGCGCCGAGGTATTGCGAGATGACGATGGAAGCGCCGTAGGAGATGACATTGAAGAGAAGCACGGCGAAGAGCAGCAGCTGCGTCGCGACGCCGACCGCCGCGACCGCATCGTCGGACACCTTGCTCAGCATGAAGGTATCCGAGATCCGCAGCAGCATCTGCAGCGCCGATTCGACGAAGATCGGCCAGCTGATCGCGAAGAGCGACATCGACCGCCATGCGTCCTTCTTCTTACTGGGCTCCATACACTCGCTTAACGGCTTCTAGCCCGCGGCTTGCAACCTCCACGGCGGTGCGGCCGCCGAAATCCGGGATGAACAGCTCCAAGGAGAGGAAGCCGCGATACCCCGTATCGCGGAGCCCGGCGGCGAACCGTTCGCCTTCGAAGATGCCTTCCCCCGGAAAACACCGATCCCGATCCTGGATCGTCTCCCGGGGCGGGTTCGCCGGGTAATCGTTCACGTGCACGATGCCGATGCGGCGGCCGTCCAAGGCGGCTAGCGCCTCCGTCGAGCTGCCGCCCGTGTACATATGGAACGGGTCGAGGAGCAGCCTGGCGTCGGCGACGCCGCTTGTGTCGGCGACGTAGATCGCCTCCTCCAAGCGGGAGAGCGCCTTCGCCCGGCCCCAAAATTCCAGCAGCGGATCGACGCCGATCGGCCGGAGGCGGCCGGCGAGCTCGCCGTAGCATGCCGCGACGCGCTCCAGCGAGACGCCCTCGACCGTCCCGAACGGCGGCGCCGCCGCGGAAGGGCAGCCGAGCTCGGCGAGCGTCTCGGCCTCGCGAACCGCGAGCTCCATCCCGCCGGCGCGCTCCTTCTCGTCCAGATCCGCCCACTTCCAGAACGCGATCGCGTTCGCGAAGGCGACCCCCTCGTCGGCGGCGCAACGCCGCAGCTCGGCGAGCGTCCCTCCTGCTTCGACATAGGCGTCTACATCTCTCATCCAAAACTCGATGCCTTCGTACCCCGCCTTCGCCGCGACCCGAATCTGCTCGGGAAGCGTCAGTCGGAACGGAAACAATGTCGACGCGTTCAGCGCGTATCGAAATGCGTTCATTCGCCTTCCTCCTTATCTACTTCCAATGTCCGTTTCTCCCGGTCGCTTCTTATGCCCAGCTCGATGAGCCGGATCGCGAGGCGAGCCTGCTCCGGCCGCACCTGCAGCGGTTCGGTCCCGCGAATCGCCGCGGCGACGTTCTCGTAATAGGCGGCATACCGGCCGGGCAGCGTCTCCACCTTCCCGGTCACTCGAAGACCGCCCCAATCCGCGGTCAGCTCCCCCCACGACTCGGGCGGCTCTTGCCCCCAGCCGGGCTCCCGGCCGGCAGCCCCGGCCTTCAGCGCTTGCTCCTGCGGGTCCTCCCCGTATTTCACGAACGTCCCTCGGGTGCCGTGCAGGACGTACCTGGGACCGGACTTCATCGCGTGCAGCGACGACTTCAACCGCACCGATAGATTCCTGGAACTCCCGTAACTCAATGCGACGTCGAACGCGTCCGTCGCGTTGGCGCCCGGCCGCGTCTTGCGCAAGTCCGCCCGGATCGCGCTCGGACGACCGAACAGGGTGAGCGCTTGATCGAGGAAGTGGACGCCGAGGTCATAGAACGTGCCGGCCCCGGGCTCGTCGGCGTTCCGCCAGCCGGCCCCGGCGTGCGGGCGATAGCGGTCCCAGCAAAATTCCGCTTCGACGATTGTCCCGAGCGCTCCCTCTTGCAGGAGCTTCGAGATCGTGAGGAAATCCCCGTCCCACCGGCGGTTATGGTAGACGCTCAGCACCAAGCCGGCGTTCTTCGCGAGCGCGATCAGCTCGTCCGCCTCCGCCGACGTCACGGTGAACGGCTTCTCCACCACGACGTGCTTGCCGGCCAGCAGCGCCTCCTTCGCCAGTCGATAATGGTCCCCGCTCGGCGTCGCCGCCACGACCAGATCGATGGTCGGGTCGGCGAGCAATGCCTTCGTCTCGCGATACAAGCGGGCGTTCGGATACCGAACGGCGGCCTCGTCGCCGGTGCGCTGGACGACGGCCGCCAATTCGATGCCTTCCGCGGCCGTAATGACGGGCGCGTGGAACGTACGTCCGGCGAAGCCGAAGCCGACCAAGCCCGCCCGAATGATTCTACTCATGGTGCGCTTCCTCCTCGTCTACGATTTCGTTCTTCCGGGGAATAGAAATACGCGATTGATCGGGTATCGGGAATCCGCCGCGTAGATCGGCGCCAAATCCCGGTACAGCGGATTCGCGTACCGCTTCCGGTACGCGGTCGCCGTCGTTCCTTTGACTTCCTTGAACATGCGGCTGAAATAATTTTCGTCCGCGAAGCCTACCTCGTAAGCCACCTGCTTGACCGAGCGCCCCTCGTCCATGAGCAGCTGACACGCGCGCTCGATGCGCAGCTGCAGCAGCATCTCCCGCGGCGTCCGGCCCGTATGCTTCGCGAAGCTTCGCGAGAGATGCTCGTGCGACCAGCCGACCTTGCGCGCGATCGCTTCCACCTTCAGCGGCTCGTGCAGATGGTTCTCCATCGTCTGAATCGCCCGCACGACTTGAGGCGGCATCGCCGCCCCGGTCCCCGGCTTCGGCGACGCAAGCTCTCCGTTCAGCTCGAGCAGCAGGGCGAGCAGGAGCGCGCCGGACCGTTCCTGTCCCCCCTCCGTCACCGCGTAGGACAAGTATATCAATTGCTTCATCATCCCGATAAGCAGCTCATTATCCGAAGGGATGCGGCAGATCCCCCCGACTTCCAGGAACGGAAGCCTCGGCTTCGCCTCCGGCGCGTCCTCGAAGCCGAAATGAAGAAACAGATGCCGCGAGGCGACGTCGCGATCGTAAATATACTCGTGGCGTTCCCCCGGGCGGCACACGATAAAGCAGGGGACGTCCAGCGGCACCGTCTCGCCTTCGATCGCATAGACGCCCTTCGTCCCGGAAGTGAAGTACAGCAGCTCGTAATCGTCGATCGTCCGGGGACCGAGTCCCGTTCCCGGCTTCTTCGTGATGTCTCCGGCGAGATGAATCGTCGGGAAGCCCCGCGCGCTCACGCCATGAAGCCCATTCCCTTCAAGTTCTCGTACGAGAGGCGCAGGCTCTCGAACGGATCGCGCCGGCCGGCGTCTTGCTCGACGACCATCCATTCGACGCCGATCTCTTCCGCGACTCCGGCGATGCCTTCGAAGTCAAGGACCCCTTCGCCGACCTCCGCGAAGAACCGCTCCTCCCCGGCCTCCATGTCCTTCAGATGCAGCCGCGGCGCCCGTCCTTGCAGCTTCCGCAAGTAGCCGGCCGGATCTTCTCCTCCCTTCGCGATCCAATACGTATCGAGCTCCGTCATGACGAGCGCCGGATCGGTATGCTCGAGCAGCAGGTCGAGCGCGTACGCACCGTCGAACTTCGCGAACTCCCAATCGTGGTTATGGTATAGGAACGTGACGCCGCGCTTTCGGAACCGCTCGCCGATCTCGTTCATCCGCTTCGCCTTCTCCAGCACTTCTTCTTTCGAAGCGAAGCGCAGCGAAATCGCGACGTACCTTCCTCCGTCCACCTGCTCCAGATAATCCGCCAAGCGGTCGACGTCGAAGTCGAACGTGTCGAAGCCAGCATGGCACCCGACGACGTAGAGGCCGAGTCGGTCCAGCAGCTGCTTCTGGCTGTCGACGCTCATCCCTTCGGGCGGCGGTCCGATCTCGATGCCCTTATACCCGATCTCCGCGACGCGGGTCAGCGCTCCGACATAATCCTTCGCCAGCGCCTCGCGAATCGTATACGGTTGTACTCCTATCGGGAATTTCTTCATGGAAGCACCTCTCTTTTCGAGAATGGATTCGGAAGATGGTCACGCGTCCAGCGCATCGAACCTCAGCCCGAGAGGCATCGGCGCGACGGGGGCGAACGTCGTGTTCAAATGCACGTGCTTCTCGGAGGCGGAAGATTCGAAGATCGCGAACGACAGCTCGAGCAAATGCCGGGCGATGTCGCCGTTCGCGCGGTTCGGTCGTCCCGATTGGATCGCGTACGCCATATCCGCCACGCCGATGCCCCGGCTGTTCTCCGCGAACGGATGCGAGTACGGCATCTCCTTCGTCTCCCCGTTCGCCAGCTGCAGCTTGATCGTCCCGCCGAAGAAGTTCGGGTCCGGCACGGTAAGATTGCCTTCCGTCCCGTAGATCTCCATCCGCGGCAAGTAGCCGAAGCTCTCCTTGGCCGCTTGGAACGTGCCTACGGCGCCGGAATGGAAGTCGAGCACGGCGGAGACGTTCGTCGGCGCTTCGACCGGCACCGTCTGGCCGTACGCCGGCGACTTCGGATTCGCGACCGTGATTTCCCGGTTCAGCTGCTGCGCCGACCCGGACACCCGGCGAACCGGTCCCAGCATCGTCAGCATCGCCGTCAAATAATAAGGACCCATATCGAACAGCGGATCGCCGCCGAGCTTAAAGAAATTGCGGAAATTCGGATGCATGCCTCCGCTCGAATTGCCCATGACGATGACGGCGTTCGCCGCGTACGGCCGGCCGATCCAGCCGTCCTGGATGAGCTTGATGCACGTCTGGACGCCGGCGCCGAGCATCGTGTCGGGAGCGCATCCGACGTACAAGCCCTTGGACTTCGCCAGCGCCAACACCTCGTCGGCGTCCTTCTCGGACAAGGCGAACGGCTTCTCGGCGTACACATGCTTCCCGGCGTGGAGCGCTTTCAAGTTGATCGGCGCATGCGCCGCCGGACTCGTCAGATTGAGCACGATATCGATCTCCGGGTCCGCCAGCATCTCGTCCAGGGTGCATACCTTCGGGATTCCGTACTCCGACGCGCGCCTGCGCGCCAGCTCTTCGACGCTGTCCGCGATCGCCGCGATCTCCAAAATATGTCGGAACGTCTCGGTGCACGTCTTCAAGTAAATGTCGCTGATCACGCCTGCTCCGACGACTCCGACCTTCATCCTGCGCATCGTCTCATCCCCTAGATGGAATTGATGTTTCTGCTCTCATTATCCCGATAACGCGCGCGCAAGACAATGGAGGGAACCGCACTTCATCTGGATGTACTTGATCTATACCCGTGCGATCTGCATACGAATGACGCGATCAACTGGATTTCCTTGATGATATAAGGAAAGAAGGCGTCCCCGGGCACGGGGCCGCCTTCTTGATCCTGCCGCGACGGGGCGGCCGTCCGAATGCCGCTTGATCGGATCGATCGGCCTTCTTCGCGATCCCCGATCGGCCGACGGCCTTATACGACCGCCCATCGCTTCTGCTCCGCGGACTTCATGACGGCTTCCATGACGGCTTGAACGTAGTATCCGTCCAAGAACGTAGGAGCGTCGGCGTGCGGCGTCGCTCTCCCGGCCTTATGATCGCGGATTCGGTCGATCCATTTCCAAACCTCGTTGCGCTCCGTGACTCTCCACGGCCGGAAGCGTTCCTCCGTCGCGTCGACGGCTTCGTCCCATGCCTCGACCTCGGACGCTAGATCGATCGCGACGGCGGGCTGCCCCGTCTTCGCGTACGTCAGACTCGCCCCGAAGTGGCTGGCGGCGAAGTCCAGCTTCCCGAGGTCGCCGATCAAGGCGATCCGGATCGTCTGGCCTCTCGCGCCCTGGGGGTCGAGCCAGCTTGTGCGGAACGAGCCGATGGCTCCCCGCTCGTGCCGCCCGAGGAATACGACGGCGTCCGCCGCCGAATCGGGCGACTGACCGCGATGGGCGAATCGTGCGTCGGCGACCGTCTCCGTAAGTCGCTCTCCCGTTACGAATCGAGCCAGATCGATGAGATGCGAGCCTAAATCGCCCAACACGCCGCCCGCGCCGCCGACGGAGGATGAGCCGCGCCACCCGGGCGGACCCGCGATGCCGTAATCGCCTGTATATTCGAAGATACCCGAGTGCAAGCTGCCGATGTCGCCGCCTTCCGCCATCGCCTTCAGCTTCCGGACGCCGGGATGCTCGCGATAGGTGAAGTTTACGCCGTGCACGATCTTCGTCCGCTCCGCCGTTCGCACCATTGCGGCCGCGTCGGCGATCGTCGCGGCCAGCGGCTTCTCGCAGATGACATGAATGCCTCGCTCCATGGCGGCCGTCGCGATGCTCGCATGGACGTCGTTCGGCGTTACGACGCATACGCCGTCGATGCCGGCCCGTTCGAACATGTCGCTATATGAGTCGTACGCCGAAGCGATGCCGTACTTCTCCGCCATCCGTCTCGCGCTGTCCCCGCCTGCGCTGCAGACGGCGGCGAGCTCGACATGCGGATGCTTCAATAAGACCGGGACATACCACAAGTCCGCGAACCAACTCGCTCCCGCCAATCCGATCTTGATCTTCTCCATTACCGAAGCATGCCCATTTCTTTCAAGTTCAGATAGCTGACCGTCGCCGTCTCGAGGCCCGTCAGATGGCGGAGCTCGTCCTGCTCGACCGTCATCCATTCCACGCCGATGTCCTTCGCCGCTTCGATCGATTCTTTAATATTCACGACGCCCGTCCCGACCGCCGTCCACTTTCTTTCTTCCTCCAACGTATAGACGTCCTTCAAGTGGATGGCCGGAACGCGGCCCGCCATCTTGCGAAGGATGTGCGCCGGATCGGCGCCGCCGATCGTAATCCACGCGACGTCCATGCGGAAGTATAGATGCTTCGGATCCGTATGCTCCGCCAAAATGTCCAACGAATATACGCCGTTGAAGGTATATGTGAACTCGTGAGCATGATTATGATAGCAGAAGCGGAGCCCCTCCGACGCGAGTCGAGCGCCCGCTTTATCGTACAATTCCGCATCTCGAAGCAGCTGCTCCCGGTTGTCGACGACGTCCCACCAGAAGGTAACGTCCTTCGTCTGCAGCGCATGGGCTTCCCGAATGACTTGATCGAGCAGCTTCTCGTCGCGGAGCTGCTCCTTGTTCACGCTGTGCGTCGCGACTTGGAGTCCCAATCCGCGAAACCGCTCGACGTTCGCCTTCACGTCGCCGTTCAGCAGCTCCCCTGCGCCTTCGATCCCTTCGTACCCGATCTCGGCGACGCGCTGCATCGTCCCCCAGAAGTCCTGCTTCGCTTCTTCTCGAACGATTCCGATCAAACCAAGCTTAGGTCTCGACTTCATAAGTTGCACGCTCCTTATTTCGTAAATTGTCCGTTCTCGAGCATGGAGATGAACGGGCTGTCCGTAAAGCCGGCGATCGGCAGCTCCGCGCGCGCGTTGCGGCGAACCGACTCATAGAAGGCGAAGATGATTTCGGAGGCGCGAAGCGCTTTCCGATGCGAAACTTCAGGCTCTTCGCCGCTCGCCAAACAATCGATCGAGTGCCGGACGTACCCTTTCATCTGATCCTGCATCGAGGAGAGCTCCATCTCCGGCTTCCACGTCGGGTCCGCGTATTTGACGCCTCCGACGATCTGCCCGTCCCACATGACTTCGATAAAGCCTTCGGTGCCGATCACGCGAACGCCGGCCCAAATTTTCGTCTTATCCTCCGTCGGTTCCCAGGTATCGATAGCGCCCGAATACAAACTCGCGTGAACGCCGTTCGCGAACTCCAGATGCCCGTACGCGCCGCATTCCGAAGGTACGTTGAACCAGTTATACGTTTCGGTCGTATCGACCCCGCCGAGCACCCACTTCGCCGGCGTCTCGTCCATAAAGCTCATCGCCTGATCGAACGTATGAATGCCGCAATCGAGCAAGTTCGGCGGGGAATACAAATCCATCCGAAGGATTTGGCCGATGTGCCCTTCCCGGATCAAGCGCCGAACGGTTCGATTGCCCGCCGCGAAACGGCGCTGCAGCGAGAACGTCAGCTGGCAGCCCGTCTCCTCGGCGATCCGCCCTATCTCCTGGCATTCTCCCCAGGTCGCCGACATCGGCTTCTCGCACAGTACGGCTTTGACGCCGGCTTCCGCGCAATCGCGGAATACCGGCAGATGCAGCGGCGTCCACAAGCATACGAGCACGACGTCGGGCTTCTCCTTCGCCAACATCTCCTTGTGATCGGTGTAGACGTTCGCTTGGAAACCGAATTCGGCCTTCAGCGTTTCCGCCGAGGCCGCCGAAATATCGGACAGGCCGACGACTTCGCATCTGTTATCGTCCTGTACGCCGATCGCGTGTTCATGCGCGCGTCGGCCGCAGCCGATGAAAGCGACTCGATAAGTATGTGTATTCACGGAAGATCTCTCCTTAGAATTTACATAGGATACATAGACAAGGGAGCTATGATCATAGCTCCCTTCCTTTGTTTATTTACATTATTGTACCGGTACGAAATCGGCCAGCTGCGCTTCTACTTCCGCGATCACCTTGTCGATGCCCGCAGCTTTCAACTGTTCTCTATATTCCGCTACGGCCGTCTTCGGATCTTTGCTCGTCTTGCCGAGCATCAGCTGCATGCCGAGCTGAGAGTTTACGTTGGAGATCGCCGCGATTTCCGTCGTCACGTTCTTCGGATCGAAGCTGAAGCCCATGTACGGATCGTTGATGGCGACTTTGTTCCATTCTTCGTACAAGCTGCTGCGGATCGGGTTTTCCGTATCCATCGGCAGGTTGTACTTATCGTTCCGCAAGGACCATACGGCGAAGCCGCCGCCGTCCTTCTTGTCGTCGAATCCGGCCGGCGTCTTCTTCATGCCGTCTTCGATGACGTATTGACGACCTTCGATCCCGTACTGAATCAAGTTATAGTATTCCGGATCGGTCATGAACTTCTCGATCGCCATCAGAGCGCGTTCCGGATTTTTCGAGTTCGCGCTGATGACCGTGGAGTTCTCTACGCCCATTTTCCGTTTGATTTTCTGGTTTGCTTCCGCGAACGTATAGAAGCCCGTCTCCACATCCGGCATCGCCTTCACGTCCGAGCCGTACTTGCCGATCCAATCCTGCGCGTGCGTCAGGTACCCGGCCGCGTTCGCCGCTCGGAAGTTCACGTCGCCGGCGACCTGCGAGGACAATACATCCTTCGGCCAGTAGCCTTTATCCGACCATTCGCGCATCTTCACGGCCCAGTCTTCGAATTCTTGCGTGAACGCCGGATGGATCACTTTCTTAAAATTTTCCGGACTATCCGTAACGAGATTCAGCTCCGCGAACGAGATACCCGGCGCGTTAATCCATTTTCCCGTCGTATCGACCAACATTCTGTACATGTTGAAGGCGTCGTTCGCATTGCCGTTGATCGGCGTGAACGATTCATTCGCCACGACGTTGTCCATGTATTGTTCCATTTCTTCGATCGTGCTGATCTTCTCCATGCCGTATTTCTTCAGCAGGTCTTGACGGTATACGTAACCGGTCGGCGTAAACTCGCTATACAAGGAAGGTACGCCGTAAATCTTGTCGTCGACCTTGTTCCCCGCCCAAACCGCCTCCGGAATTTCGGCCTTCAGTTTGGGAGCGACCTTATCCAGCATGTCCGTAATATCGACGAGGGCATCTTGTTCGGCCAGCGAAAAGTACGATACCGCGGCGCCCGGCGACGCATGCGACATATCGAATTGCTCGCCGGAAGCGAACAGCAGCGGATATTTCGTAGCGACGTCCGGCCAATCGATATACTTGATTTCCAGCGTCGCATTGATGTCGCGCTTCAGCAGCTTATTGATTTCCGCCAAAATATCTTTGTTGGCGACGCCTTCGGAACCCCACAGGTAATAAACGAGCTTCACCTCTTTGGAAATATCAACGCCGCCGTCGGTCGTCGTCGCCGCCGGATCGCCGGACGGCGCGCTCTCTTCATTGGAACCTGTACAGCCGGCCAGCAGGCTGCCCAGCATCGCCGCAGCCAAGATGGAACTCGATAATGTCTTGCCTTTCATGTGTGTTTACCTCCCTTTTATAATTCCGAAAATGATCTATAATAAATTCTCCTTCGCAGGGGAACTTATTACCCTTTGACCGCTCCGATCGTAAGACCCGAGACGAAATAACGCTGTACGAACGGATACAGCAAGATGATCGGGCCCGTAGCCAATACGGCGGTAGCCATCTTGATGGACTGCGTCGGCAGCTCCGACGCATCGATGACCACGCCTTGATTGATCAGCGCCTGGACGTTGGTCTGGTTGATCATACGCTGCAAGAAATATTGCAATGGATATTTGTCCGGCGTCTGAATGTACAGCATGCCGTTATACCATTCGTTCCAAAACCCGAGCGCCGAGAACAGCCCGATCGTCGCGAGCGAAGGAACCGCAAGCGGGATGAAAATTTTCCAATAGATCATGAAGTCGCCTGCGCCGTCGATCGTCGCCGACTCGTATAACGAGTCCGGTATCGCCTTCATGAAGTTGCGCATCAGGAAGATCGACCAAGCTCCGACGACGCCGGGCAGGATTAAGGCGAACAGGCTGTCCTTCAAGTGCAAATATTTGACCATCAGGATATAACTCGGGATCAAGCCCCCGGCGAACAGCGTCGTAAAGTAGATCATGAACGAGAAGAAATTGCGGTATTTAAAATCTTTCCGGTTCAACACGAAGCCTGCCATCGACATCATAAACAATCCTAACGCGGTGCCGACGATCGTAATGAAGATCGTTACGCCGTACGCCTTCGACAAGGCGGACGAGTTGTTGAGCAGCATCGTGTACGCCATCACGGAAAATTCGCTCGGAATCAGCTTGTATCCTTCGCGGATGATTTCCTGCTCGTTCATGAAGGAGGAGGAGATCATCAGAACGAACGGGAACAGGCAAGCCAAGGCGAATCCGCCGATGCTGATGTAGCTGACGACTTTAATGACGATGCTTCCGAAATCTTCTTTTCCTATTTTTTGATTCCCCATTGGTTCTACCCTCCTTTTAGAATAAGGCGCTGTCCGGATCGAGTTTCCGCACGATCAGATTCACCGTCAACACGAGGAACAAGCCGAATATGGATTGGTAGAAGCCTACCGCAGCGCCCATGGAGAAGTTGAACTGTCCGACCAAACTGCGGAACACATACGTATCGATGATATCGGTCTGCGGGTACAACACCGAGTTCGTGCCGATCAGGTTGTAGAACAGATCGAACGAGCCCTTGAGAATGCCGCCGAGACCGAACAACAGGAGCAGGATGAAGGTCGGCTTGAGCATCGGCAAGGTCATGTAACGAATTCTTTGCCATCTGCTTGCCCCGTCCATATAAGCCGCTTCGTACAGATCGTTGTTAATGCCCGTAATCGCCGCCAAGTATACGATCATCCCGTAGCCGGTAGCGCTCCAAATTTTAAAAGCGACGATGATGTATTTCCAGATCCCCGGATCGGTATAAAATTCATACCGCTCCATGCCGAAGGAGGTAAGCATCGTATTGATAAAACCCGAGTTATAGTTGAACATGTTGTACGCGAACACGCCGACGATAACCATGGAGATGAAGTGCGGCAGCAAGAGCACGGATTGCGTAACCTTCTTAAACCACTTGCTCGCGATTTCGGAAAGCATGATGGCGAACATAATTTGA
Source organism: Paenibacillus sp. (assembly GCA_031181325.1). GTDB lineage: Bacteria > Bacillota > Bacilli > Paenibacillales > YIM-B00363 > Paenibacillus_AE. Next base: position 31,368 of record JAPSKX010000004.1, on the reverse strand, counting down.
ATGACGTTCCCTAACGCGAGGAATACGAAATTATAGAGGAACGTGTTTTTCGTAATGTTCCAGAGGTCGCCGTTTTTCACCAAAAACTCAAAGTTTTTCAGCCCTATAAAATCGCTTCCAAAAATCCCTTTACTGATGTTGTAATCGACGAACGCTACGTACGCCCCTGGCATGACGAGGTAGTGAAAGACGATGAAATACAAGATGACCGGCGCAAGCATGATGAACAGTATTTTATTTTTCAAAATCTCCCGTAGTACGTTTCCGCCATGCAGCTTCACTCTTGCGATGACAGCCATTGCACCCAACTCCCATTTTAGATCTGCGAAACCGGTACGACCTCAATTTTGTTCAGCGCTTACATCTCACGGTGTAAAAGGAATTGCATTGGATTGAAACGTTTCGATCATTCACAAAAAATGAAGAGGTTCGTTCCTGATCCAATGAATTTAATCGAAACGTTTCTCTTAGACGAATATTACATCATGGATGGGCGTAAATCAATCCCTATTTTTAGTATGAATTCGTTTTCACTCGTCTTTCAGGGGCATTATGTTACATAGTCATGTCAAAGAACGGATGCGAACATTACTGGTTCGAAACGTTTCGCAACGCACGGAAAAATCAGCAATATTATGCGTTTAATCGCTTTTGGACGGCGTCCGCTGCGGCCATACCGACGGAATTTCCGATACGCAGCGTAACATAGACCCGCTCATGGTCCACATGTTCGCCGTGAATGAGCTTGATCAGCTGCTCCGCGGCGAGCGCGCCCCACTTGCGCTCCGAATAATCGATCGTCGTCAGGCGGGGCTGCGTATACGCGGCCAACTCGATATTATCGAATCCGACGATGTGAATCTGTTCCCCGATCCGGACGTCCGGATGGTGCTCCGCCAAATAATTGAACATCCCGATCGCCATTTCGTCATTGAAGCAAAACACGGCCGAAGAGAGCGAACCGCCGTCGGTATCGGCCATAATCTTCGCGGCCGCCCGCTCCCCCGCCTTCTTGTTGAAATCGCCTTCGATGACCGTCAGCGTGACGTCCGTCGTCCGATCTACCGCCTGTACGACCGCCTGCAGCCGCTGCTTCGAGTCGTACGAGCCTCTAGGCCCCGTTACGGCATACAGCGTTCGGTGGCCTTGCTCGATCAAATATTCGGTCGCCAGCATGGCCCCCGCCTTGTTATCGAGCAGCACCTGATTCACGTTCGGATGCGTCAGCTCCCGATCCAGCACGACCAGCTTATGCCCTCGATCCGCATAGCGAATTAATTCTTCGCTGCCGAAGGTTTGATCCAAAATAATGGCTCCGTCGATCATTCGCTCCGGCAGCATTCTATGGGAATGCTTGCCGCTGCAAACGATCATATCATAGCCTTTGGTCGATAAGATTTCTTTCATCCCGTGCAGGAGATCTCCGTAAAACGCGCCGCTGAAATCCGTGAGAAAGACGCCGACGATCTTCGTCTCCCTCGTCTTGAGCGTCCTTGCCGCGGCGTTCGGCATATAATTCAATTCCTTGGCGATGGCAAGCACTTTGGCCGTTGTTTCGGATGTCACCTTAGAGCTGCCGTTCAGCGCGTAGGATACCGTCGAAATCGAGACCCCCGCTTGTTTAGCGATATCCTTAATACTAACCACAGCACTCGCTCCTCTTCTTCCCTGACTATCAATATATCAAAATACGACTGCGGCTTACATAAAAATTTCGACCTCGTTCGATACCGCCTTGAGGCTTGCCGTCCATCGTTCCTTCGGCAGCCGCACGCCGCCCGCCCGGTACGGGTTCGCGAGCGGGAGCAACGGCATGTCTTCGCCGTTCACCGTTATTTTCGAGACGGTCTCCGCGCCGCTGATGCGATAGACGAAGGTGATCGGGAAGTCGTCCCACATGAACTCGAATCGCATGCCGTTCAGCTTCGCGGGCAAGACCGGATCGATCGCCAGCTCCCCCTCCTCTTGGCGAATGCCGAGCGCGTTGGAAATCAACTGGTTCATAAAGATCCCGGGTCCGCTCGAATAAATTCTCCATCCGCCCTTCACCGGAACGGCGCCTTCCCGCAGCTCGTCGAAGCGCTCGAGCGCCTCGTATCGGCTGTTGAACTTCCCGTCCGAGCTGCTGAAATACGCATTGCTCTGGCGCAGCTCCGCATTCGGCACGACGTCGCGCAGCCCGATCGGCGTGATCATGAGCAGGCTTTGCCATACCTCGTCGGTCTTGCCCAGCTTCGCCATCGCCTCCGCGTAACGAATATGGGCGTGTACGTATTGCAGGCCGATCTCCCGGCCGAAATTCGCCGCCTGCTCCGCTCGCTTGAAGTGCGTGCTTACGCCGCCCGCATACGTCGCGGGGCGATCCATCAGCCGCACGCCGTCCGGGCAATAGAGCTTCTCTTTAATGATGCGGTAGTGCTCTTCCGCTTGCTCCGCCGTAAGCAGCTCGCTGATCATGCCGCGGGTCATCGGAAGCAGCCGGTACCGAATGCCTGTCGTCGCGTCCGTCGGGTGCAGCATCAGCTTCGCTTCGCCCGGCTTCTCCATATAGACGAAGCCCGGGATCACCGGCTGCCGTAGCATATACCGATTGAAATCCTCCTTGATCGCGGCTGCCAGCTCGGTCAGCTCCGCCGCCAGCGCCGCGTCTACGGACTCCATCGCGCGGCCGAACTTCGCGATCGTCTGATAGGTAAGCGCGACGGTCCAGCTGCTGATCATATATTGCTTCAGCCGCGCGTTCGCCGGTTGAAGCGTATCGTCCCAATCGCCGTCCCCGTACGAGGACAGATGCGTATCGTGAAGGAAATGGTTTTTGATATAGGCGATTTGCTTCATCGCATGCTCGAGCACCGTCGCCGTTTCGCCCGTAAATTCGCCCTTATGGCGTATCGTATACGGAACGCGCTCCCGCAAGATGCCGTAATCGTTCGTCGCGGCGAGGTATTCGCCCAGCACCTTCAGCGGCCAGACGATAATATCGCCGTGACTCTCCTCCTGCTGAATGCGGAAATACCGGTCGAACATAAACCATTGCGGCCAATCGCCTTCATCCTCGTATTGATGCGAGTACACGATCTTAAGAATTTCCGCGACCTGCTCGTATTTGCGCATCGCCATGAAATATTCCGTCGGCCCTTGGCACACGTCCCGCGTCCCCCATGCGGCGCCGCCGTATTGCTCCAACCCGTGCGGAACAGAATAATGAACGAGCATATTGTGCGTGTACCACCATGCCAAGGCGTTAAGCTTCTCCAACTCGCCCGCGGCCGCGACGCCTTCCCCGGATAACCGGAAGCGGTTCATCACGTTCCGGAGAAATTCGCGATATCGCTCGATCTCGAGCTCCGCTTTCCGTTCCGCGAACGGAAGCGCCTCGCCGCGCAGCAGTCCCTGCACGGTCAACGTCCATTCCGCGCCGGCGCCGAGCGACAGAACGACCAACGACGCGGCCCCCGGCGCAACGCCGTCGATCAACGCGCTTTCATCGCACAGCGTCATGCTCGTTCCGTCAATCGTCAATCGGTACTCCAGCTCGGGGAAGACGGAAGCGCTGATCGAGGCGCGGTCCGCCTTGAACGTAAGCGCGCCGTCCGCTTGCTCCATTCGGAAGGGAAGCTCGTACTCGTTGTTGTTCATCGACACTTGGTTCGTCACGAGACAGCGATAAGCGTTCCCTTGCGCCGAGCGCAGGTGAAGACGCACTTCGGGCGTATCGACCGTCGTATAATTCGTAATAATAATCGTATCGTCCGCCGTCTTGTAATACCACCGCGCATAGTTGAATCCGATCTCGAACATCGACGGCATCGTCAGCAATCGATACGCTCCCTCGAGCTCGACGTAGATGCGCTGTCCCGACGTCTTGAACGCATTCAACGGATTACGGGTATTGGTAAGCAGCTTATGGAAGCTCGTATTGCCGACGAGCAGCTGCGAGTTAAAGACGCCGTACATATAAGAGGTCGTCGTCATGACGTTATCGGTAACCTTGTCGTTGCCGCCGGACATCAGAATATGACCGTGCGGACGCTCTACCAGCAGCTCCTTCTCCTTCAGCACGACATGCTCATGGCTGTCGGTGAAGAAGGAAAGCAGCTTGCCGTCCTGCCATTCCTCATGATGACGGACGGGGAACATCGCGTCGATCTCCTCCGTCGTCATGGATGCCGCGCGCATCGGAAGACCGACGCGATTCGATAACGCGACTTCGGCGAGCGGCTCGGAAGCAGTCGCAAGGTCGGCCGCTCGGTCGCGCTCGACCTCTTCCCATGCCACCCGCACCTCTTCGCCGAACGCTGCCGAGTCGACGGCGGAAGGATGGTCCGGCTTGAACAAGCCGTAGAATACGTAACGCGCCTTTCCTTGGAGCTCGGCGAGTTCGGATTGCAGCGCCGCGTACGCGAATTCGTATTGATAAATTTCGTTCGCCAACGAGGGCTTGCCCAGCGCTTCCGGCGTATCCGTCTCCTTATAGCTCGTACCGAAGAACTGGAACCCGTCCGTCGAATAACCGACCGCGCCGGTAAGCGCGCCGATTTGCATATAAGGGAAGCGGCCGCCGTTCATCGGCTGATTTTGGCGGAAGCACAGCACATATCCTCGACCTTCGTCTCGAAACGCTTTATGATCGACATACTGCGACATATACGCTTCGTTCGTCCGTACCGCGCCGACGTCGGCAAGACCGATATCCTGTCCGAACACGAGATCGATCTTCGCTTCGCCGCCCTGCGAATCGATCGAGACGTCCCAGAACCATACGCCGGCTTCGGTCGCGGCGAACGCGACTTCGTAGGCGATGCGGCCGAACGCCGTGCCCTCCCAGCGCAGACGTCCGCCGGCAACCGATACGCGGCTCGAGGAACGAATACCGAGCAGCGGTTCGGTTGCGATGCCATCCTCGCCGTGCAAGCGTAAAAATATATTATTGAGCGATCCGTCCACGGCGTTCGATACCGCTTGATTCAGCATCGTCGCTTCATGAACGACTCTCGATAAATCTCCGCTGGGGAGAAAATCGAATGTCAGCGCTCCCGCTTTAATCTGTATAAGATCCATCGCCTTCAGCGGATCGATTGCGGTTTTCATGCATATTCCCTGCCTCTCTAGTTGCAATATTGGTCTCTTTTTCAGCGTGAAGGCCTGGCTGGCGCGTCGCCTTTCGAAACGCTTTCAGCTCTTGCAGCGGACCGAGCTGATTTCGTTTACAATATCGTACCTTTGAAGCCTCTTTCGGAATGACATCGACAAGTGCGATGACCAGACCATCAACTTAATCGAAACGTTTCAATGAATACCTGTTTTGGATTATAAACAATTCAAAGCGGAAACGTCAATGCATGTTTCGACATTTGTGAAACCGTTTCATAAGTTGTAAACAAAAAAAGGCCGTCCCCGCAAGTAGTTTCTGCTTTTCGGGACGGCCTTCGCCAACGATCTAATTAATGGATATATTCGTCTTGCACGTCTTCCATCAGCCCTTCGAGCTGCTTCTTCAACTTCGCGATCTCGTCCGCGTACTCCGGGCTGCCGTACACGTTATTCAGCTCGTACGGATCCCGCTCCAGGTCGAAGCATTCCCATTCGGGCGGGCGGTCCTCGTCCCTCGAATGCGTCGTTCCCAACGCTTGCGCGTAATAATAAATCAGCTTATGCCGGTGCGTCCGAATTCCGTAGTGCGAATATACCTCGTGGATGCCGTCGAGATGCATCCAGTAGCGATAATACATCGAGGTCCGCCAGCCCTCCGGCGTTACGCCGTTCAGCAGCGGGCGAATGCTTGCGCCTTGCATGCGCTCGTGGATCGGCACTCCCGCGTATTCTAGGAACGTAGGAGCGAAGTCCACGTTCAGAATCATGGATTCGCCGACGCCGCCCGGCCGGATCTCCCTCGGGTAACGGATCAGGAACGGCATGCGGAGAGACTCCTCGTACATGAATCGCTTGTCGAACCAACCGTGATCGCCTAAGAAGAAGCCTTGATCGGACGTATAAATGACGATCGTATCTTCCGCCAGGCCGCTCTCGTCGAGATAATCCAGCATGCGGCCCACGTTATCGTCGATCGATGCGATGCAGCGCAGGTAATCTTTGATATACCGCTGATACTTCCACTTCCGCACTTCCTCGGGGGACAATCCTTCCGGCGGCGGCCCTTTCGTATCGCGATCGTTCAGATCGTCGATGCGCATCTTCGCCTGCACGGCCGCCTGCGATCGGGTGGCGTAGTCGTCGTCGAACGTCTCCGGCTCCGGGATGTCGATGTCCTCGTAGAGATGCATGTGCTTCTCGTCCGGCTCCCAATGGCGGTGCGGCGCCTTGTGATGGCACATAAGCAGGAAAGGACGGTCCGGATCGCGGTCGCGAATCCAATCCAACGATTTGTCCGTAATGATGTCCGTTACGTACCCGTCGAATCGCGTTAACGCGCCCATCTCGTAAAAATCGGGGTTATGGTATTCGCCCTGGTCGGGGAGCACGCTCCAATAATCGAAGCCGGTCGGATCGTATATCCCGCCATGCCCCAGATGCCACTTGCCGATCATCGCCGTCTGATAACCGGCCGCTTGGAGCAGCTTCGGGAACGTGACCTGGCGGCCGTCCAAGTCGTCGCCCAGCGTCTTCACGCCGTTCACGTGATTGTACGTGCCTGTAAGAATCGCCGCCCGGCTCGGCGCGCAAATCGAATTCGTACAGAAGCAATTGTCGAAACGCATGCCCTCGTTCGCCAATCGGTCTAAGTTCGGAGTTTCGTTAATCCGGCTGCCGTACGCGCCGATCGCATGCGAGGCATGGTCGTCCGACATGATAAACAAAATGTTGGGACGTCTTGAAGAGGAGGACATCGTCACGCCTTCTTTCGTCTGGTGTAGTATCGTGAGATATGGTCTCACGCGCTTTCCGTCGAAACGTTTCAATGGGATTATAGACCAATTTAAAACCGCTTTCAATAGGCGGATCGGTTCCATATCGACGCACAATCATTAGAAAACGCCCCGAACCGCCTCTGCCGAGGGAGTTCGAGGCGTGCTTCGCCGTCTGAATGAATGACTGTATAATACAGAATACGCAGGTTTGGGTACGTTCCGATCTAATCGAGAGACTCGCTTATCGCTAACATCGTTAAGCCCTGGTTGAACGGCGTCACGTCGTAGGGGATCGCATTGTAGCCTTCGTAGTCGTCCTGAATCGCAGTTCCGCTCGAGCCTTCCCGCACGTTCCCCTCTGCGTCGATGCGCTCGAGCACGGCGGACAACGCCTTCCGTCCCATCCCCGCGAACCTCGGATCGACCAGTCCGAGTCGAATGCCCTTGGCGACGGCGAACGCGATGCCGACGGTGACGGACGTTTCCTGATACGATTCCTCGCGGTCGAGCACGGTTCTCCACATGCCGTTCTCCGCCTGCAGCCGTTCGAGCGCTTCCAATTGTTCGTGCAGCATCGTCAGGATCTGACCCTTCTCCGGAGCGTCGGGTATGTATTGCAGAATTTCTACGACGCTGACGGCGATCCATGCGTTGCCCCTGCCCCATAGCTGCCCCAGCGGCTTGCCCAGCACGTCGTTCCAACCGTGAAAATACAGACGACTGGCGTCATCCCGCAGCCGCGTCATATGAACGAGCAGCTGACGAACCGCTTCCTCCGAATACCGTACATCGCCTAACAACGCGCCGCGTCTCGCCAAATAAACGACGCTCACGAATAACGTATCCGCCCAGATCTGATCGTCATACCCTTGACCGGTCAGCGCATGAGGAATCGCGCCGCTCGGCGTTCTCGCTTGCGCATACAGTAAATAATGATCGTATTGACGGCAAAGCCGCTCGTATCTCAGCTCCACTCCCGCCGGGTCGAGATGAAGCACGCCATGCAGCACCGCGGTCGAATTCACAGTGAGGTTGCCCGCACCCTTATCGAGCCGCGCATCGATCCATTGCCGCATCTCCTCGGGCCACGCCTCATTGCCTCGCTTCGTCGCCGCGGCGCACAATCCATAGAATGCTACCCCCATGCTCCAGTCCCATCGCGCCCAGCGCCAATGCACCGGATCGCTCTCCGCTCCCGCGTGCTCCCGGCTTAGCTGCAGCGTTCGCTCCGCGACGCGATCCAATACTTCGCTTACTTCCGACATCTCGTCATTCCTCCCCGTCCTGTCGATAGGCATGACTTCATTATAGATGTCCCTTCCATGGAGTGTTACATGACAATCTCATAATTTACTAGGACATTTCTAAATCGAAGCCGTGGATAAGGATCTCGCGATTCCTATCGTCAGGTTGATAGCGCTCGCTATAACATAGCATTGCTTCCTAGCGCTGTTCGCGATGGGGAGTTTGACGGCGGTTTCGGAGCCGTTCGGCGCGCGGCATCGGAGCATTTTCGACGTATCGGTTCCCTTCTTCCCTTAGGTGCCGGATAGCGGAACGGACCGGACGAAAGCCTTCGCGTTCTCGCCGAGTCGGTTCGAGACGGCATTCCGGTAGTTCGCATACAACGCTTCGTTCAGCGTCATCGATTGGACGCCAGTGAAAATCTGGGTGCTCGAGCCTTCGTAAAGAGTGAAGAGGAAGTCCGTATCGCTGTCGGGCGAGACGAAGTACGCGCCTAACGCATGCAGCGCGACGGCGCCGTCGGTTTCGGTGACGGCCCCGACCTGGAAGTTGCCCGCGTCCTGCTTCACGGCGCTGTGGCCGAGCAGCTGAATGCGGTCGTCGTCGCCCTTCAGCTTCTTCAGCGCATCGATGCTCGAATTGACAATCTCGTATTCGTCGGTCGCGAACGCGGCTTTCACGATGTCGAGCACGACGGCGTCCAGCATGAACCTGCCGCTCGATACATTGTATTGATGGAAGTCGAAGCCCTGCACCGTCCAGGCGATGCTCCCGAGCGTAGACAGATAGGTGTAGTACCATTGATTCGCTTGCGTCCCGCGATCGTATTCCGTGTTAGCCGCGAACTGCGCGAACAGCGTGGAATCCAGCACGTCTTGCCGTACCTGGTCGGATAAGCCAGCCACGAAGGAGATGAGGCTGCCCGCTGCGATGTCGGCTCGCCCAAGGCTGCCGTCGTCCTGCTTGGCCGCGTCGGCGACCGCCCCTGTGCCTGCTTCCGTACCCGCGTCGGTCAAGCGCATGACGCTTACATCCGGAATTCGAAGTTCTACGGATTGGATGAAATCGAGCGTTCGTTGTACGTCGGCAATCGTCATAATGAATCCCTCCCGATCCTTATGATAGAATCAACCTAATGGAACCGACAGAATGGATTGTTGCATTCGATCTTTCGATTATCGCTGCACCTCGTCCCCTCAGTCATCACCTCCTCCCGCCGGAAACCGCGCGTCTCTATGAACATTATAATATCGTCGTCGTTAACTGGCGATATGGTCGGCCGCAGATCCGATGCCGGCCAAGCGGCTCATGAGAGTCGGTCATCTCTTTCTATTGACAGCATGAATCCGATTCCATAAAATGGACACTATCCTTCGGAAGGGGTGTTCTATGCACCAACCGCCTAAGTCTATCGATTCGCCGGGAAGCGACGAACGCAGCGTCTCGCTCTGGACCGTCTATCTATGGTGTCTTTCTTACTTGAAGCCGCATCTCCGGCTGCTGCTCCTCCTGCTCTGCACGATGTCCGTCCTCTCCGCCGCGGAGCTGCTCGTCCCGAAATTCGTTCAGCTGTTCATCGACGACGTATTGCCGAATGCGGATCGCTCGCTGTTCTACCGACTGCTATTGGGCTTATTCGTCGTCCTTGCGATCGTCGTCGTCGTCGGCATGGCCCAGAACCTGATCCGAAGGCATCTGCAGGAGAAGACGTCGCGCGACGTCCAATATGCGATGGTGCGGCATCTGCGCCGGCTCGGCTTCGCTTACTACGAACAGCATCCCGTCGGTCAGACGCTGTCGTTCCTCAACACCGAAGTCGCCTCGCTGCAGAACTTGTACCGCAATCAATTCCCATGGTTCGTCCAAGGACTGATCTTCTCCCTCTTCTCTGTGGCGATCATGATCGCGACCAGCCCGCGCTTATCGCTTATCGTCCTTCCCTGCTTCCTGTTGTATTATATTTTCGGTCCGATGCTCGAGCGGAAAGCCTCGATCTCCGGCAAGCGGATGGCCGAACGCCGGGTCGAGGAAAATCGGAAGGCGTACGAGAGCGTCTCGGCGATCTCGGAGCTGCGGGCGTTCTCCGCGGAGCGATGGGATCTCGGAAGATACCTTCACAGGCTGAACGCGTTCAACGCCAGCATGATTCGTACGTATTGGTACGCGTACCTTCGCGGGACGAACCGGCGCATTACGTACAATATCGGCGGCGTCGCCATCTTCATCTACGGATTTCACCTGCTGCAAACCGGCGGCATTACGGTCGGGAACTTCGTCTCCTTCCTGCTCTATTACTTCACGGCCATGCATCGCTTGACCGCCGTCGTGACGAACGTGACCGAGCAGAAGGTGTTAATGTACCAGGCGGAGCGGCTGTACCGGTTCGCGCAGCTGCGGCCGCAGGTGGAAGAAGCGGAGCGGCCGACGCCGCTCGAGCGGGTCGAAGGGCATCTGCATTTCGAAAATGTCTCCTTCGCCTATCCCGGCCAGCGGAACGTGCTGCAAGGCCTGACGCTCGACGTGCGCGCCGGCGAACGGCTCGCGATCGTCGGCGCGAGCGGCAACGGGAAATCTACGTTGCTTAAGCTCGTCGGGCGATTCTACGATCCTACCGAAGGGCGGATCACCCTCGACGGCGTCCCGCTGCGGGAGCTGTCGTTCGAGACGCTTCGCGGCGCCTTGGGTTACGTGTTTCAGGATACGTACATCTTCGGGTCCACCGTCAAGGAAAATATCCGCTTCGGGAGGCCCGACGCATCTAACGAGGAAGTCGAAGCGGCGGCGAAGGCCGCGTTCGCGCACGAGTTCATCGCCGCGCTGCCGGACGGCTACGACACGATCGTCGGGGAGCGCGGCGTGAAGCTGTCGGGCGGCCAGAAGCAGCGCATCGCCATCGCGCGCATGGTCGTTCACGATCCGGCGATCGTCCTGCTCGACGAAGCGACGTCCGCGCTCGACAACGTCAGCGAAGCGGAAGTGCAGAAGATGTTCGGGACGTTCCTGATCGGCCGGACCGTCATCGCCGTCGCGCACCGTCTCACGACGGTCAAGGATTTCGACCGCATCGCCGTCATCGAGCACGGACGGGTCGCGGAGATCGGCGGCTACGAGGAGCTCATGCGAAGCCGAGGAGCGCTCTACCGATTGGCCTCCGGAGCCGAGACGAAGGAGGCGGCGGCATATGGATAGTATTCGTTGGCTGTGGACCCATGTCCGCAAGGCGAAGGGGATGCTGGCGGCCGCCGTCGTGCTGATGGCGGTGGAGGCATTTTCCAATCTATGGTCGATCGCGCTCCAACAATCCATGATAGACGACGTATTCGTCGACGGGCAATCGGAACGGTTCTGGCCGATCCTGACCCAGATCTGCATCGCCTACTTGGTTTATTCCCTGCTCTTCACCTTCGGCCCGCACGTCATCCATCTGACCGTCGCGAAGCTTCGCGCGTCGATGGGCGAACAGCTGATGCAGCGCATGTTCCGCATCCCGACCGGGACGCTGCAGAAGGAGCGCACCGCGGACTACGTGTACCGTCTTACGCACGATCTGAACGCCTGCGCGAACTTCGGCGGACAGGATTTGCCGCGGCTCGCGCAGCAGCTTGCTACGGCTGTGACGATCGCGGCGATCTTGGCCGGCGCGAACCCGTACATGCTGCTCGTCATCGTCGCATTTTCCGCCCTATACATCGCCCTCGGCCGCCGATTCGGTCCGCTGCGGAAGAAGGCGTCCGCCGAAGTGAATCGGACCCGCTCTGCGCTGCTCGTGCATTTGGAGGAAGGCGTCTCGTCCACGCGGGAAGTGATCGCCTTCCACCGCACGGGCTGGGAAGCAGGACTGTACCGGGCGAAGTTCGGCGATTTGTTCGCCAGCGTCATGGCGGAGGGGAAGCTGATCAACAAGCAACTGCTGCTCTCCGATCCGCTGAAGTGGGGCGCGCTACTCTTCGTGCTCGGCTTCGGCGGCTACCTCGTCATGGAGCGGCAGCTCTCGATCGGCACGTTCGTCATCGCGGCGCAGTTCACGACGCGCATGATGGACGCGCTCGGCGGATTGTACCACTACGCGATGGAGACGTCGTCGAAGCTCGCTTCCGTCGATCGCATCCGGAAGGTGCTGAACGGCGATGCGATTCGGGAAGGCGACGAGACGCTGGAGGAGCCGATCCGTACGGTTCGGTTCGATGCGGTCTCCTTCCGGTACGGAGAGCGTCCCGTCTTGAACGGCATCGATCTGGAGCTCGCGGCCGGGCAGAAGATCGCCCTCGTCGGCTCCAGCGGCAGCGGGAAGTCGACGATCGCGAGCGTGCTGGCGCGCTTCTTCGACGCCGACGAAGGCGTCGTCTCCGCGAACGGCATACCGGTTCCCGCGCTGCGGCGCGAGGCGTGGATGCGGCGCGTCACCGTCGTCTTCCAGGATCCTTATCTGTTCCCGGATACGATTCGATCGAATCTGCTGCTCGGTCGCGACGACATCACGGAAGAACGTATGGTCGAAGTATGCAAGGATATGATGATCCACGACTTCTTCCGCGAGCTCCCGGACGGGTACGACACCGTCATCGGGGAGCGCGGCGTCACGTTATCCGGCGGCCAGCGCCAGCGCCTCGCGATCGCCCGCGCCGTGCTCCGGGACCCGGAGATTCTCATTCTGGACGAAGCGACGTCGTCGCTCGACTTGGAGACGGAGCGGCGCATCCAATCGAGCTTGGATCGGCTGCGCCGCGGCCGGATGACGGTCGTCATCGCGCACCGGCTCTCCACCGTCCGCAACGCGGACCGAATCTTCGTCATAATGGACGGCAAGGTCGCGGAAGCGGGGACGCACGAGGAGCTGCTGCGGCGCGACTCGGCGTATCGCGCGCTCGTGCTCAAGGAAGACCGGAACGAAGAAGGACAGCTCAGCCCTGCGAATTGAGGGCGGCTGTCCTTTCCGCTTACCGATGGCTCTTATTGTTCCGTTGCGCGAAACTCGTGCACCCACACGTTCATGTGCGGCAGCCATGGCATGCCGGGGTGGTACGATAAGATGGATGCTTTGTACTCTTCTACGCTGCCGAACCCTTCTTGACGGGCGTGCTCGTCCGTCAGCTCGCCGAGCGTCTGCCGGTAGACGCGCTCGACCACGAAGTTCCGGCCATGCAGCGTCAGCGTCTCCCCCGGATCCGCGTACCGGCCGTTACGACGCACGGCGGTCTTCGTGCCGGCGATGACCTTCTGCACCCCGGACTCCTTCGTCACCAGCTTCTCGACGGTGCATGTTTTCGGCGGCAGCGATTCTTCGATGTTCGCATCGGACATACCACAACCACCCTTCTCTACCGTATTTTCACATCAAAACTTCGCAACATGTCCCCCTCTTCGGGACGGGACCTCTCCTGAAACCGGATTTCTTCTTCGCTCATCAGGACGACCGTCGACGTTCTTGTCCCATAGGCGTACGTCTCGCTTCGGACGAACATCGGCGACAGCAGGCGTTCCCATTCCAGCGATACGCCGGTCCGCGGCAAGCGTTCGTCCGGCGCGGGCTCCGCATGTCGGAGCAGCTCGAATAACCGATCCGCCAATTGTTCATCGTTCCCCTCTAGAAGCACGGCTAAACCTTCTCGCCCTCGCACGACCTTAGGCCACGGCGTATTCAGCAGGTGATTACTGACCCCGTAGACGCCCGGTTCGAGTCGTTCCGGCGCGCCGCCGACGTTGGAGTAATAATAGAGTTCGTCGCGATCCCATACCAGCAAATTATAGCCCGGGAAATTGTCCCGAACATGCGCCGCTTGTTCCATGTACCGCTTAGGCATAACGTCGCCCTTCAGATAATCGGCCACAAGTTCCCCCCGGGAACGCTTGCCGCTCGGGTCCTCCCGCGGGTTGCGTACGTTCGTCAGCGCCGCGAACCGCCCGGTCGTCGTCACGCCCATCCACGTTCCCATCTTCAGCAAATCCCGCCCGGCCAGGATGGCAGGCTCGTCCTCCCAATACTGCGCCGGCGCCGTCGGCCTGCCGTAAAACTCATCGCGGTTCGCCGCCACGATCAACCGATACGTCGGATGCATCCGATATGCGAATAAGATCAAGCACATGGGGTCTACCTGCTCTCAAACTCGTCTTTGGTTTGTCCGTATACATAGATGTCGTAATGCTTGCCCTGCGTAAAAATCATCTCTCTGAGGATGCCTTCGCGGACGAAGCCAAGACGCTCCTGCAAAGCGCGCGACCCGTCATTGAATGCGTATACATAGGCATTGACTTTCCGGTACCGTAATTCTTGAAAATAGTAACGAAGCAAAATGCTTACAGCTTCGGAAGCATATCCTTTTCGCCAATAGGCACGAAAGATCGCAACGCCGTACTTAAAGGTGCCGTTGCGAGAATCGCAATCGGCGGTCGAAATACTCCCGACGAGCGTTCCGTCCAAGGTTTCGATCGCCAGGAACGTCCGATCCCCTTCGGCTCCCTGAGCTGCCGCGCGTTCCGCCCAAGCCTTCGTTCCCGCTTCAGACCTTGGGAAATAAATGGAATCGCTTAACCTCGCTCCTTCCGAATCCTGATCGTTCGCATGGAATGCCTCCCAATCCGATGAGATCACGGGACGTAATCGGATCTTCGAACCCGACCATATGTTGGCGACCAACGTTCTCCCCCCCTCGCCGTGTACCGCTGCCAACCGTTAGAGAAGCCTAACGCTAGCTTAACAGCATAATCCATCGTCTACAGGTTGCGCCGATCTCGTCTTAGGGTTGCCAGACTTCCCAGACGTTACCGTCAGGATCGGCGAACGTGACGTTGGGCCCGCTGGTCATTCGTTCTCCTAAAATATTGACTCCGTTATTCCTGAATCGTTCGAGCAGCTCCCCGATTCGCGGCGTAATGAAGCAAGCCATTGCATGGGGTTGGCCGTCGTCCAACGAACTGGTAAAGCGCAATCGCCCGCCTTCTTCGTCCGACTGCTGAAGGAACAGGGCCGGCACGACTTGCCTCAAGCCAGGCGAAGGCAGATTTCCGTTCCGATCGGGCACATTCAATATGGCCGACTTCATCCCAGGCCCGATCGAGTCTTCGTTTGCCGGTTGATATCCCAAATTTTTCCGGTACCATTTCACAGACTCGAACACATCATGTACCGGTACGTAAATACAAGTGATCCCCGTAATGTCCTCCGGTTTTTCTACCTCATTCATTTCCTCGTTCGATCGCATCGTCTTTTCCCTTCTCATACCCTTACATCTACTATAAATCTTGGATCCCTTACAATTTCCACGGCGAGCTCTTCCGCCGGCCTCCGGCCGGCGTCCAGAAGGAACCGCTCGTTGTCCGGCGACGCCTTCAGCTTGTTCAGCAGGAAGAGCGAACGGTCGAGATATTGTTCGTCGCCTCGCCGGCGGAGTCGGGCCGACAAGATGTCCGGCTCCGCGTGCAGCACGGCATAGCGAAGCGTCACGTCGAAATCCGACAGTTGGCCTCGGAACCATTCAAGCTCTTCCTCGACGACGAAATCGATGACGACGTCGACGCTATTGCCGAGCATATTGCGCGTTACCGCGACGATATTCAGCCAAGCCAGCCGAAGCCGTTCCTCCCAAGGCGGTTCGGTTTCCCCTCGATAGATATGAAGGAGATGATCCCCCTCGATGAGCGCGCATTGGCTCATCGCGTCAGCCAACGACTTCGAGACGGTCGATTTCCCGACGCCGAGCGGACCGGAGATAAGATACACATTCGCTGCTTTCTTGCGATTCGACAAGGGGATCGCCTCCTCGGGATATATCTCTACTTCTCTACGACAAGGCCGAATCGCGAGCCGCTTACGAGTTTCGCCGTCTCCACCCGAACACGCGCACATGAACGATGCCCTTCGTCACCCAATGCGCTAACACATAGAGGATAATAAATACAACGACGAGCGGCTTGAATAACACCCACGCGGCGATCCATGCGACGAAAATTTGCCATGTTTTCAATCGGCGGAGAAACTTCGTCGGCCATAGAAAGGCGCGGAACAGCGCATGACCGTTCTGCAGCGCCTCCAGGTATTCATCCTGGAACTGCTTATCTTCCGGATTCAGTCGAACCGCGGTTTTCATGTAGGCTTCCTGAAGGTCGTAATCGCCGCGTTGACTCGCCGCCCAGGCGAGATACAACAGCGCATGAGGCGCTTCGGCATCGTATCGGATCGCTTCGCGGTCGAGTCGCCGGGATTCCTCGATGTTTCGCAGCAGCGCTTCCGTGTAGCTCAAGGCCGCAAGATACAGCGCATTCTCCGGACTCAGCTCCAGGCCCTGCAGCAGCTCATCCTTCGCCGCCTGGTACTTCCCCTTCTGGTTCAGCAAGTTCGCTTTCAAGAAGAAATAGTGCGACTCGTACGGATCGATGCGCTGCGCTTCCGCGACCGTCTCGCGGAACATCCGCTCGTTCTTCGTTTCGTAATACACGCCGACGCGAACATACCACGCCAACTCGTTCTCGGGATCTCGCTGTAACGCCTCGCCCGCCCAATGCAATGCTTTCTCGTATTCGTCGAGGTGCAAGTGGATTCTCGCGATCAGCGCATATGCGTCCGGATCCTCGGGCTCGAGCCGCAGCAGCTGCTCCGCTTCCTGCAATGCTTCCTTGTACCTTCGCCATTCGATGAGGCGGTGCACAGCGGTATACGTCCGACTTCTCGCTTCCCTCTCCACCGGGGCCCCTCCCAACGTTGCCGCTATTTCAAGCCATGCTTCTTCGCATACTCCAACACGGTCTTATAATCGCCGTTCGTATCGCTGAAGGTCGCGTAGTTTTTCGCCGTGGCGAACCACTCCAGCGTAGTCGCCTTGCGCGACTTCGCCGCTTTCTTCAAGTCTTCCTGCGTGATCGGCTGGATGTCTCCGGTCTCGAACGTGCGCTCCATCGCGGATTCGACGGCGTCCTTGACCACCTGCTCCAGATCCGCGCCGGAGAAAAACTTCGTCTCCGAAGCGATTCGGCTCAGCTGCAGCCCTTGCATCGGCTTGCCGGCCAGCTTTAATTGCAGAATCGTCTCCCGCTCCGTCTCTTCCGGCGGCGGCACGAAGATCAAATGGTCGAACCGGCCCGGCCGCCGCAGCGCCGAATCCAAATACCACGGCGTGTTGGTCGCGCCGATGACGAAGACGTTGTCGTTCTGCGCCTGCAAGCCGTCCAGCTCCAGCAGCAGCTGATTGACGAGCATGCGGTCGTGATGCTGACGCATCTGATGACGGCTGCCCCCCATCGCGTCGAGCTCGTCGATGAAGATGACGCAGGGTTTGTGTTCGCGAGCTTTCTGGAAAATGTCGTGCAGATTATGCTCGCTCTGCCCCGAATACATCGAAAGAATCGCTTGCAGCTCGATATGCAGGAAGTTCGCTTCGATCTCGCCGGCCACCGCCCGCGCCAGGAACGTCTTCCCGCAGCCCGGAGGCCCGTAAAGCAAAAGACTGCCTCCCGCTTCCTTGCCGTAGGCGGCGAACACTTCCGGCTGCTGCAGCGGTAAAATGAAATTCAGGCGTATCTTCTTCTTCACGTCGTCTAGGCCCCCGACGTCCGCGAACGTCTCCTTGGGCTTCTCCGACTCGTGAAGCGATCGATCGTTCTTGTCGAACGAAATCAGCTTCAAGTTTTTCCGTCGGCGCTCTGCCAGCTCGTCATGATCGGACATGTTTTTCTCTCCCTCCGCGCTTTATTTATCAGTGTATCAGAAACGCCTCCTTACAAACATATCCAAATCCCCGTCTTATCGTCGGATGGGACAACTCCTTGTCTTTCTACTTCTTCAAGCTCTATCGCATAGTTTTCTAAGCCTCTATTTCGGATCCGAGCGAAAGCATCGATCAACGTTCGCTGCGGCAAAAACATGCCGTCCGTAATGAGCAGGATCGATCGAACGGAATCCAGTGGGATCCGACCTGTATCGATGTAATGGTTCACATCGGGCGTTCCGTTCGCGACGGAATAGCCGTCCGGCGTATTCGCCATCGTTCGATTGTACATGCGTCGGTGTTCCACTGCATCGTAGTACGTTTCCTCGGGAAGCGAGGCCCCGTCGGCTCGGTCCCGCTCTCTCTTCCGTACGGCGCGTTGACTCACTCCCTCGACCGTATCGCGGGTCAGGACGTCGATCGTTCCGTTCGTCCGCTCGACCAGGATCATGCAATCCCCGACCTGCGCGAAGCTCATCGCTCCGTCCGGCTCGATTCGAACAACTGCGGCGCAAGTCGCCCATAAGCTCGTCTTGTCGTCCATGTCGATCCCATGTTTCAGCATCGCCTCGCGCAGACGTCGATTCGCTGTCGCGATCGCATCCTTAAGCGGCAAAGCCGGATCCACCTTGTCGAAGAAATCTCGGAACGTGCGCGATGCGATGTATGCGCCGTTCTTCCCCTCCTCATTGTAAAAAGGAACTAGAGGCGTAACGCCGTCGAACACGCCGAATAGACGGATGGCTTCCTTCGCGAGAAAGGCATCTTCGCACACTGTTTTCCGTAATGATGTCCGCGACACCGTATGAATGCGCATCGATTTTCTCCCCTCTTCGAATTACGACTATCATACAAAGCAAGACCCCATCATGTAAATGACGGGGCCCGAGCTTGTTCTTGATAAAAGCGAATATAATCGACATGGAATTCGGCCGGATAGGCAGGCTCCTGCACGGAAAATTCCGCACCCGCGGGTCGCGGGATTTCGTAGAGGTTCAGCATCAGCTGCATCGGGTAATCGGGCGACTGCTTCGAGCGATGGACCATCAGATTGTCGATGTAGAAGCTTACGCCCTCCGCCGTCCAGTCTACCGCATAGATGTGGTACCGACTGGCGTCGATCGGAAACTCCCGCTCGAAAAATTCGTCCGTGATCTTCGGATCGCCGAACGGGTGAATGCCGAAACCGACGGTCGACGCTCCGGCGCCTCCTCCGTTCCAGCCTTTCAGCTCGAAGACGCAAATCTCCGCCGATCGTTCCGGTCGATCCTCGAACCCGATCATCCATAAGGCGCATAAGTTGTTGGGGTTGTGCAGCCCCTTCGCCCGCATCTCCAAGTAGCCGTACTGAGGCGTAAATAGCCGCGTCTCGGTCTGCTCTTCGCGAACGCGGCAGAGTTTGTTGAATCGATGCTGCCCGTACTCGCTGCCGACCGGCCCGGAATACACCCCTGTCTGCAGGTTGCTAACCTTAGTATTTCCGTCCAGTTCGGGGTTCCATGGCTCCTGATCTTCCGTAATTTGCAGAATCAGTTGACTATCTTCGAATCGGCATTTCGCTCCGGTGTTCGCGCGGCTGCTCCATTGCGGCAAATAATAGGGCAACCACTTGCCCTCGTCCAGACGACCCGCATCGAAGTCATCTTCGAATACGAGCGTACAACCGCTTTTTATCTTTTCGTTCCTTGGAAAATCGCCAGACATCCTATTGCAGGCTCCTTTACGATCATCATCCTCTCTACTTTAATCGAAATCGTTTCAAATCGCTACTTCCACACCAGCTCGAGATATTTCCGGAATACGTCGTCTAGTAAGCGAGTCGGATCGACTCCTGTTCCCGAATAGCGGCGAGACAACGATTCGAGACGCAAGATTTGTACAGCGAGGAACTCATTGATCGCATCGACTTTCGGTTCCAGGTCCATCTCGTCTCCCCTGATTTTGCGTTCGTACAATTCCTGAACCGCTTGTTTCACCGGAGAGTCCGCCAACAGCTCTTCGACTAATGTCACGAACAAGATCGGCGGCGTCGTATCGTATTTCTCGATCCATAGGCAAGCTGAGACGGGGCGCAGCACGTAAAAGTACTTTTTGATCTTCACCTGATCGGCTTGCAGGTATTCTCGAAAATTCCGCTTCGCCATGCTGATATAGTGATGCATCGACGCTTTCGGGGAAAACACCCGATCCCGTAAGCGCAACGACTCCGCCCGGAAGCCATAGTTGTCCGCATATACGATATCCGAGATCAACCACTCCATCAGAGGCGGGTTGGACTTCCGGAACAACCGAAGCGCTTTGCGAACGTCCCATCCGTTGATATCCAACGAATCGTTGATGGGCACCTCGATCACGTCTCGTTTCTCGTCGATGGTTAGGTACCATTCCGGACGCTTTACATAGACGAACCGGACATCGTAATCGCTGTCCTTGGAGGGGAACCCCCACGCGCGGCTCCCCGACTCCACGGCGAACAATACCTTCGTTCGATACTCGGCCTCGATTTCCTTCAGCTTCGTCGCGATCAGCTCTCGCATGTCGTTCCTCTCCTCATCTAGAAGCCTACTTTCGATCTCCGATCACCATGTTCAATCTCTCCAATAAATCGCCGCCGCCCGTAAGGGAGATGGAGCCGATCTTATCGCAGATTTTCTCGAGGAACTCGAGCTCTTTCAACCGGAACAGCGTCGCGTTCTCGTCCATCAGCTTCGCGGTGTTGAGCAAGCTTCGGGTCGAGGCGGTCTCCTCCCGACGCATGATGAGGTTGGCCTGCGCCTTCTTCTCCGCGAGAAGAACCGTGTTAAGAATTTCTTTCATGTCGCCCGGCAAGATGATATCCTTCACGCCTGCCCCCAGGAACGATACCCCGAACTCCCCGCTCTTCTCGCGAAGACGGCTTAGCACGAACGAAGCCACCTCTTGCTTGCGGCGGAGCAGATCGTCAAGCTTCAACGACCCGACATATTCCCTCAGTGCGAGCTGCAACTGAATATGAAGCTGTTCGTCGAACGATTTCATATCGAGAGCGTGGATCGGGTTCGCCACCTTGTACTGGCAGACGAAGTTCAGACGGAGCGCGACTTTATCCTCTGTCATCATTTCTTGACCGAGAAGATCCATCTGCTGCTGTCGCAGATCGACCGTCTTCGCAAGAACGGCGGTCGGACCGCGCCAGAAATCGTATTTTCCAGGTAGAAGCTGCCGTTGCAGAACATGGTTGTAGAACAGAAACCCGGCTTCGAAACTTTCGATTTCATAAGATTGAACGTGCGGGACCAGCTGCGGCAATAATGCCCGGTCGACCTCGGGCGGGATTTCCGGATTCCGAATATCCGCCTTGACGAAGGAATGCCGCTGCAACACGTTCCAGAACGCGTATACCCCAGGCTTCAACAACTTGGAAAATTGACCGTCCACGTAATGCAAAGCGACTTCGTGATCCGCCACCCGCACGACGTCGAGGTGCTGCGTAAGCCGCTCGTCGTGCAGGAACAAGGCAAGCTCCTTCCCTTCGACGGCGAAAGGCTTCGTCACTTGCATTGCCGTTACAGTGTACTGCGACCATGGCGCGAACCGGTACGTGCCCGGCGCCAGCATCTTCGCATAACTTCCTCTATGGAAAAGCAACCCGCGCTCATCGGTTTTGATCGTGATTTTCGTAAACATGGCTATACCTCCTTTACCGTATCGACCTTGGCTTAGGAATCCCGCTGCGGCGCGGGCGGAAATCCGATTGAGAACGGCGATGGCCGGTTGACGCGACTGCAAGGTCCGACCGGATGCGTATCGTCAGGAATTCAACGTACGATCCGTTATCATCGCTTGTCAGGAATTCAGCCGGCGAGGGCCGTTCGGGATCCTCGGATTTGCAAAGCTTTACCGCAGAAGCGCATGTCATAGCCGCTGTGGGATCCCAGAGCGTTCGGCCTTCTTCTTCCTCGATGGAATCGAGAGAGCATACCAAGCATCGCGTCTCAGGCGATTGGGGAATCGAACCCCGAAATTGCGGGCTTACGCCGGTGCGGACGCACAGGATACCGCCGACTGCGGCACTGCGGGACCATGCAGAAATCCCTGCCTCGTTGCGAACCGTCCGCGCATAAGCGATCTATGATACAACGTCAATAGACGTCTATCACCAAACTAGGAACTTACGTTATACCCCTTTAATGGCGGCCATCGGCTTGCACTTCGCAACGACATCCGCCAAGCGCGCCCCTACGACGCTGTCGATAATGAGGTCCACGTCCTTGTAAGCCTGCGGACATTCGTCCAAGATCGACTTCAAGGAACGATGATTCACCAGAATCTCCTCGTCGGTACCGACCTTCAGCGACGCTTCGAACTGATCGACGGTCACAAGCTCTTTCGTCGCTTTCCGCGAGCGAGCCCGCCCCGCGCCGTGACAGATGGAGTAGAAATTCTTCGCCCCTTCCGCCCGGCCGCGCATGATGTACGACGAGGTGCCCATCGACCCCGGGATTAGCGCCGGGTGACCGGATTCCTTATAAACCGCAGCATTCAGAAAATGACCCGGCGGCAGCGCCCGCGTCGCGCCCTTCCGATGCACGAGCATCGGTTCGTTCCGGTGGAACTCCTTCAGCGCATAGTTGTGCATGAGATCGTACAGCGCGGGAAGCTCCGTCTCCGGTCCGAACACGTCGCGGAACGCTTGCTGCACGCCGTACGCGATCATGTGCCGATTGCCGACCGCGAAGTTCAATGCGGAATACATCAGATGCAAGTACGTCTGCCCGACGTCGCTGCCGATCGGCGCGTACAGCAGATTGCGGTCCGGGTTCGAGACGCCCCAGTCGTACATCGCTTCGCGGAAGATTTTCGTATACGACTGACCTAGCATCGCGCCCCACGCCCGCGAACCGGAGTGAATCATGACGACGACTTGGCCGTCGAACAGCCCCCAGCTTTCCGCGACGTCTTTCCCCTCTTCGGGAACCTCGAGGTATTGAATCTCGATGAAATGATTCCCGCCGCCGAGCGTGCCGAGCTGTCCATGCGCGTATTTTCGAATGTTGGCCGGCAATTTCTCCAGTTCGTCGTGATCGAACGCGAATGTCGATTGCTCGACATGAGTGATCCATCGCTCGCTAGGAACATACTTTTCCGGCAGCCCCTTCAATCCGAACCGGACGACGTCCATAATGTCGATGTCCGCATAATGCGAATTCGTCCGTTCGTTCGTAGGCACGTAGCGTTCGATCGCTTGGATCAACCGGCGGCGAACGTCTTTATCGAGCAAGTCGTTCTTATGAAGGGTCGTCGCGTGCACCCGCATGCCGCAGCCGATATCCACGCCGACGATCGACGGCGAGACGAAGCCGTCTTTCATATTCCACACGGCCGTCGTGCCGATGCAGGTGCCGATGCCGACATGCGCGTCCGGCGTATAACTCATGTATTGGTTGCGCGGAATGCGCAGATTGTTATCGGCCATCGAAAACACGGGATCGCCGAAGCTTTGCATGACCTCGGCGTTGGCGAATACGTGCAGCGCGCCATGCTCCAGTTCGACCTCGTAGTGATTGTTTCCATGATCTTTCACGATACGTTCCATTCTGTTCTTGCCTCCGTTTCCGTTCTTTCGATAGTCTTATCTTCGCTGATTCGGCGACGAACGAACATGGCGGAAGTATTACGAACGGAAATCCTCTGCTACAATGATGGAACGAGACATGCCGGAGGTTCGGAACATGGCCAAAGAAAGCTTCGATAAAGAAATCCAGTTTCTGCGGATGCTGGCGCTCACGAGCGGCGCTTACAGCCGGCAGCAGTTCGCGGATCGCCTCGGGATCTCCGTCCACACGTTCGACAAGACGCTGCGACGATTGAAGGAGATCGTCGAAGCCGGCTTCGAGCGCGTTCCCGAAGCCGAGCGGCGGCAGTTTTCGGACGCGCTTCGGTTCAGCTACTACGACACGACGGACCCGATGCTGTTATTCCTGTATCGCGCGAAGTCGATGAAGGAGACGGAGAGCGCTCGACTCCCCCTCTTGCTCGAGGCGTTGAGCGAACGATCTCATACGGCGCTCGAACTGCTCGAGCTGTGCAGCGCGCGCATCGAGGCCGACGCGGCGCTGCCGGACGAGAAGACGATTCGTTCGGATCTGAAGTATTTGGAAGGCGTCGGCGTCATCCGGCGAGAGACAGGCCCAAGACCGTACCGTTATCGACTGCATGACGATTTGTTCCGGGACCTTACGACCGAGGAATTGACGGAGCTTTACGACTTCGTGGACATCGTCGCGAATACGCAGGTGCCCTCCGTGATCGGGTATTTGCTACGGGACGGCGTGAAGAAGCAGCTGCAGCGGAGAGTCGGTGCCGCGGAGATCGCGGAACATTTCCTATATAAATACCACTACTACTCCCGGATCTTGGACGAAGCGCATCTGTTCACGTTCCTGCAAGCCATTCGGGAGCGCCGAAAGATTCGTTTCCTATATTTCTCTCCGAAAACTCGCAAGGCGTACGCTTCGAAGAATACGAATCCGTTATTCGAACGCGAGATGGAAGGAAAGCCGGCCGTTACGCTTCCGTTAAAGGCGGTGTACGACCATCAATACGGTCGTTGGTACTTGCTGGGGTACGACGGGAGATTCGGCTATCGAAAGTTTCGCGTGGAAGGCATGACGCGGATCGAGATGGATGCGGAAGTCCCCGAGGAATTCTACTTCGAGCGGGCGGCCGAATTGGATCGTTCGCTCCAGCATAGCTGGCTCATCGACACGGGAGCTCCCGTGACGGTGCGGGCTCGCTTCTTCCACCCGGGGGAAGGCATTCCGAATTTCGTGAAAGACCGCGTGGTACAGCAGGGGCAGTGGGGAACGATCGTGGAGGAGGACGAGCGTTCTTTCGTCTACGAAATCATCGTGAACGGGACGACCGAGATTCGGCCCTGGATCCGAAGCTTCGGATCCAGCTGCGAAGTGCTGGCCCCGAAGGAGCTTCGGGACGAAATGATCGCCGAATGGAAGGGGATATTCGCGTACTATGAATCTGTTCGAGAAGATCTTTAACTATCAAATCATGTCCCGACTCGGCGAATCGGGCGTCTCGTCCACGACCGCGCAGGAGCGGGCGTGGTTGAAGACGATGCTGCAGCGCCCCGGCGCGGAAGCCCTCTTCTCGGACGCCGCCTACCGGAAGTTGATGGACGCTCTGGAGGAAGAAGCTGCCGTAGACTTCAATAGCGGATTCGCGGAGAAGGTTCGCCATGTCGAACAGTCTCTATTTCACCCATTGATCCGTACATTGCGCTCGTACGTTGCGGGCTCCGGAGCCGTTCAACTTACGATGCTCCTGAAGGACGGATCGCGGAAGGAGCGCCAACCGGCTTACTTATATAAGTTGGAGTATTCCATGGTCAAGCGGGAGTGGTACTTGCTGTGGTATCACCTTCGAAACAAGGCATTGTTGTCCACGAAGTTGAAGTACATCCAAGACGTCGTCCCCTTCCCCTCGCCGATCGCGGCGGACCGAATCGAACGCGTCCGACAGGAAATCGCGGCGTTGCTGACGCAACGGAAGCGATCGGCGACGATCGAAGTGGTCAAGCTCTACAACCGGGAGTTATCTCGGATCCTGTACGCGTTCTCTTGCTTCGAGAAGGAAGTCGAGTATGACGAGGGGAATGACGTATACCGAATCCGGGTAAGCGTACAGAGCGACGAGTTGGAATATTTACTGCTTAAAGTTCGTTTCTTAGGGCAGCGCGTGAAGATTGTCGAAGGCGACCATTTACGCCGGCGGATGCTGGAAAGCGCAACATTAGCTTTGCGCAGGTACGGCGAGGCGCATTAGGTTCGCAGGACAATTAGCCAAAATCAAGTTCCGACACCATAACAGAATGATCGGAAATACGAAGCATCCGCTCTTCGTGCGAATAATACGATTCCACTAAATATGGCTTTAAAGTGGGAGAAATCAAGGTCTGGTCAATTCTAAAGCCGTTTCCTTTGTTACTGAACCACGAGTATTGTCTAGTATTTCCTTTTCATTGTGTCATGAATGAGGATGAATGGGAATACGATGGTCTAGTAAACCCGCTTCTCAGGGGGGAGCATTGCTATCTCCTTCTTTGATAGTGAGAAGCGCCAATAAACATCCCACAGTTTCTATATGGGATGTTTATTGTTTTTAGCAAACCATACGGCTAAACAGATGATTGCCCGACCAACTTCTCGCGCAGCCGCGCGATGTCCGCTTCGTTCACGCCGATCGCGCGCAAGTATGCCTCGGCGCCGCCGTAAGTCGCTTCAAGATGCTGCAGCATACGCAGCATATACTCCGGTTCGCTCTCCAAATACCGCTCGTACGCCTCGCGCGTCATCCCTTCCGGACGGCCTTCGCGCAGCTCCTCGAGCATCGGCGCGATGCATCGCGCCGTCAGCGCGTAATCGTCCGCGATTGCGTCATGCGGCACGCCTGCGAGGTCGAGCAGCAGGCCGGCGACGACGCCCGTGCGATCCTTGCCGGCGGCGCAGTGGAACAACGCCGCGCTGCCCTCCGCAGCGGCGAGCGTCTCGAACACGAGACGCAATTCGCCTTGCGCGCCTTCCAGCAAGTTGATATACAGATCGCCGAGATCGTGCACCTCCCGCACGCCGGGCGTCGCCGGATTGAGCAAGCTGATGTGGACGTACTCGACCGTCTCCGAATCGACGAAGGCGTTCCGCTTGCTCTCCAGCTCCCGCGCGTGCCGGAGGTCGACCACGGTGCGAACGCCCCGCTCCTCGAGCAACCGCTTGTCCTCCTCGGACAACCGATGCAGCCCGTCGGCGCGGAACATCGCGCCCCAGCGCGTCATACGCCCTTCCCTCGTCGCATATCCGCCTAAATCGCGTATATTGTAAGCGCCCTCCACCGGAACGATGCGCTCCATCTCCGTACGTATGGTCATGCTTCTCTCCGCCTCTCTCCAATTAGATGTCGAACACGCTGAATTGGTCGTACACGAATTGGTTCAAGTCGAGCACCGCCTGCCTCGCTTCGGCCAGGTCACCCTTCTCCAGCGCGGCGTAGATCCGCGCGTTGGCGCCTCTAGCGTGCGTCGGCTTCGGGATTGAGCGGGCGTTCATCTTCCGGAACGAAAGCATCTTGAACACATACTTGCCTCGGATCGTCTCGAGCAGCTGCAGCATGCTGGCGTTGCCGCAGCTCGCGACGAGCGTGCCGACGAAGGCGAGCGAGCTCTCGTAGTAGGCCGCGTTATCCCCCGACTCGGCGGCCGCCGCCTGCTTCTCGAGCTGCGCCCGCAGCGCCGGCAGGTCGAACGCAAGGCCGCGCGAAGCCGCGACGTCCAGCACGAAAAGCTGCATGGAGACGAGCATCTCGAACATCTCGCGGAACTCGCGGAACGAAATTTCCTTCACGAACACGCCGCGGCCCCGGACGGATTCCAGGAAGCCTTCCGTCTCGAGCAGCGAGATCGCCGCCCGGATCGGCGTGCGGCTCATGCCGAGAGCGGCGGCGAGTTCATTTTCCGATAACAACATGCCCGGTAGCAGCTCCGCCGCCACGATCTGAGCACGAATCGCTTGATACGCTTGTTTCTCGAGGGACGGCTTCGACGCCGCCCCTCTGGCCGATAGTTCCATTTAACGTAACCCGCCTTTGACGAAGGAGTCGATAATTTGTCGTTGCAATAGCAGGTAGATCAGCAGAATCGGTAGGCTGGCGATCGTCGTCGCGGCCATGAGCGGCCCCCATTGGTTCGCCTCCGTGGACATGAACGACTGCAGCCCGATCTGGAGCGTCGAGTATTCCGGCTTGTTCGTGACGAGCAGCGGCCAGAAGTAGTCGTTCCACGACGAGATGAACAGCAGGACGCCGATCGAGGCGATCGCCGCGCGCAGGTTCGGGAAGATCACGCGCCAGAGAATGCCCCAGCTCGACGCGCCGTCCAGCTGCGCCGCCTCGATGAGCGCCTTCGGGAACGAGCGGAACGTCTGGTACAGCTGCAACACCGCGAACGCCGACGCCACATTCGGAATGATGAGCCCGAGCAGCGAGTTGCGCAGCCCCCAGTCGCTGATGACGACGTAGTTCGGTATCATGATGACCTGGAACGGGACGAGCCACGTCAGCGAGATGAGCGCATAGAGCGCATGCCGGCCGCGGAATTCCCACCGCGTGAACGCGTAGGCGGCGAGCACGCTTGTGAGCAGCTGCGTCCCGGTCTGTCCGATCGCGACGAGCAGCGAGTTCGAGAGCATGCGTCCCATCGGGATCGCCTGCCACGCCTGTACGTAGTTGTCGAACGTCCAGCTCGCAGGCCAGAGCGACGGGGAGTAGATTTCCCCCGGCGACTTGAACGACGTATTCAGCGCCCAGTAGAACGGGAAGAGCGCGAGGAAGCTGAGTCCGAGGAGCAGCGCGTGCTTGCCGGCCGTCGCCGTCTTCGAATCTCGTATGGAATCGTTACGCATGGGGCGCCTCCCTTCCTAGTTGTCGTAGAACGACAGCTTGCTCGACAGCTTCATCAGGCCGAGCGCGACGAGGCCCGAGCCGACGAAGACCAGCACGGCCGCCGCGGAGCTCCACCCGACCGCGAACGTCTTGAACCCGTACGTCCACAGTACGTAGTACAAGTTCGTCGTCGAGCTGAGCGGTCCGCCCTGCGTCAGCACGTTCACGTAAGAGAAGCTCCACTCCGAGGCGAACAGGACGCTAAGCATCGTCATGAACAAAATCGTCGGCGACAGCAGCGGCAGCAGCACGTACCGGAAAATCTGCCACGGGTTCGCCCGATCCATCCGCGCCGCTTCGACGTACTCCTTGTTGATGCCCGTGAGCGCCGCCGAGAAGATCAGCGTGCTGAACCCGATCAGCTTCCAGCCGGTAATGAACGTGATCGACCAGATCGCCCAGTTCGCGTCCGAGAAAAATCGGATCGGCTCCGCGAGCCCGAACACCGATTGCAGCGTCTGGTTCACGATGCCGCCTCTCGGGTTGAGCAGCCAATTCCATACCGAGGACACGGCGACAGGGGCCATAATCATCGGGACGAAAATGAGCGCGCGATACACGTTCCTCGCTCTTCCGCCGATCCGGTCCGTCAGAATCGCGATGACGAGCGGGAGCAGCAGCGAAAACGGGAGCATCCCGACCGTGTAGATGACGGTGTTCGCCAACGCCCGCCCCATCTCGGGCAGCGCGAACAGCTTCTCGAAGTTGCTCCAGCCGACGAACGTCTTCGGCGACGTCGGCAGCATATTCCATTCGTAGAAGCTCAGTTGGAACGTGCCGACGAGCGGGCGGTAAATCCAGTAGCCGATCGACAGCAGCGCCGGCAGCAAGTACAAGTACGGCAGAACCTTCCGGATCGCGAATCGCTTGCCCGCGCGCGGGAGGCGGTTGCTCCTGCCGCGCGCGGACAGCTTCGTGAGTAACGCGCTTCCGTTCATCATGGCATCAACGACTGCGCGCGGCTCTGCGCTTCTTGCATAATCGTCCCGACGTCGTCCGCGCTTTGGATCGACCGCTGCACCGCCTCCAGCAGCGTCGTCTCGATCTGCAGCCAGTTCGGGCCCGGGTACGATACCCAAGGGCTGAGCCGCGTCAGCTGCTCCAGGTTCGGCTTCACGAGCGGATTCGCTTCGACCCAGTCCTTGAGGTACTTCGGGTCGTCGACGATCGCGGTGCGCAGCGGCAGGTAACCCATTTTTGACGTGATGATCGTATACCCGCGTTCGCTGGTCACGAACTTCACGAATTCCCACGCCGCCTTCTGCTTCGCTTCGTCATCCGACAGGATAAACAGGGCGCTGCCGGAGTTGACCGGCGTCGTCGGCTTGCCGTCGAAGGACGGCATCGCGGCCGCCTTCAGCTCCCAGCCGCCGGCCTCCGCCGCGCCGATGAAGGCGCTC
The DNA here is from genome assembly GCA_031181325.1 of Paenibacillus sp. Classification (GTDB taxonomy): domain Bacteria; phylum Bacillota; class Bacilli; order Paenibacillales; family YIM-B00363; genus Paenibacillus_AE. The sequence continues at coordinate 1,668 of JAPSKX010000004.1, read as the reverse complement.
TGCAGCGCGCTCGTGTACAGCAGCATGCCGAGCTTGCCTTCGCTGAACGCCTGGATCACTTCGCCGTCGTTCAGCTTGTCGTGCGCGCCGCTCGAGACGAGCTCCTGCCACATCCGAATCGCGCCGACCGCCTCGGGCTCGCCGTACATGATCTTCGTCCGGTCCTCGGACAGCACTCGGCCGCCGTTGCTGCCGATGAGCGCCTGCACGATCCAATCGTTCCCGGACGAGCCGCCGATATGGACGCCTTCCGCGTCCGTCTTCTCGGCGATCCGCAGCGCCGCCTCCTTCACCTCCGCCCACGTCGCCGGCGGCGAAGCAGGGTCGAGCCCCGCGTCCGCGAACAGCTTCGCGTTGTAGAACAGCACCGGCGTGCTGAACGTGAACGGCATCCCGTACGTCTTCCCGTTCAACCGGCCGAGCTCCAGCCCGTTCGGCGAGAAGCCCTCGAACGTCTGCGTCAGCTCCGCCGCCGGGACGACATCCTCGAGCGCCTTCGCGTTGTAGTTGTGGACCGCATAGTCGAGCCCGTCGAATACGAGCTGCGCCACGTCCGGGCTGGCTCCCGCCGCGATCTCCGCCTGCACCTTCGTGTTAATCTCCGTCGAAGGCACCGCGATCGGATCGATGTCGATGTTCGGATGGGCCGCTTCGAACTCGTCGATCAACAGCTGCGTGCCGTCCTTCTGGCTGGCGATCGCAAGATTGTAGGAATAGAACGTAATCTTGACCTTCTCTTCGGCGCCAGCAGCGCCCGCATTGCCTGTCGCGGGTTCCGCCGCGCTGCCGCTCGCATTGCCGCCGCACGCCGACAAGAGGAGCATCGACAGCGCCAACAGCCCGCCGAGCGTCGTCTTCTTCGTAAGCTTCGTCATGGTTTCCCTCCACCGGAAAATGATTATTTCGCTGCGTGCGCTTCCGCTTTGAACACATACTCGTAGAGCTGACGCTGCTCTCCCGGCAACGTCTTCGGCTGTACGGAGATACCGCGTTCCTTCACGGTCACCAAGTTGTAGCCGGAGCGCTCGACGAATCGCATCGCCTGTTCCGTCGATGGGTCCAGGCCGAAGGCGACGCCGTCCGCCGCCGCGCATAACACGCCGTTCAGCGCGCCGACGTTGTGGTAGTGGATATGCCCGGACAGGAGACCGATCACGTCGGTGCCTTCGATGGCTCGGGCGAGATCCGCTGCATTTTCCAATAGGTGGTCATCCATTAGCGTTGTCGGCGTGTGAATGACGGGATGATGGTGAACGACGATCGTGCCGCGCGGCGCCGGCCGCTCGAGGAGATCGCTCAGCCATGCCAGCTGAGCTTCGTCGATCCGCCCGATGTTCGAGCCCGGGATTTGCGTGTTCAGCATGACGACGCGAAGGCCGTTCGCTTCGAAGCTATAATAGTAGGATTCCTCCGTAGGCGCTTCGTTCAGGAAGCCTTCGCGGAACGCCGGGCGACGGTCGTGATTGCCGAGCGCCGCATGGACCGGAACGCCGAGCGTGCGCTCCGTCTCGTCGATGAGCGTCCGAAGGAATCGGTAATCCTCCGTGTCGCCGTCATGCGTCAAATCCCCGCTGATCGCGACGAACGACGGCTTCGTCTGCAGCCGGGCAATCTCTGCGATCGCCTTCCGAAACTTCTCCGTCGTGTCGAGCCCGAACAACGGCGTAC
>JAPSKX010000107.1 GCA_031181325.1 Paenibacillus sp. | reverse complement strand
TTGAACCTTACAGATGCGCACATAATACTATCACCAACGACGAGGAGGTGAAACACATGGGTACAGGTTCTCAAAGCTCGAACGACTTGGTCGTCCCTCAAGCGAACCAAGCGCTGGAGCAACTGAAGTACGAAGTAGCGCAGGAGCTGGGCATTCAAATCCCGAATGACGGCTACTACGGTCACATGGCTACTCGCGACACGGGTGCGATCGGTGGTCACATCACTCGCCGCCTGGTGCAAATCGCCGAGCAGCAACTCGCCGGCCAATTCAAGTAATTTTACGCTTCATGAAACATCGGGGTTGCGCGGCTCGCCGCGCAACCTTTCGATGTTTTTTATTTTTCCGATAAATCGGGATACGTCTGCGCATACTTCAAATAGTAATAATATACCCGATTGACGTAATGTCGCGTCTCGCCGAAAGGGATGCGATGAGCACTCGCCAGCGTGCCGTCCCAATCGCCTTCCTTCAGCCACCGGTCGACATTGCCCGGTCCGGCATTGTAGGCGGCCGCGATCCGAGCGATACGATCCTCCTTCGCGTCGACGTCCGACGCGAATTGCCGCTGCAGCGAACGGACGTACCACGCGCCGTAGCGAATGTTTCGCTCCGCGTCTTGAAGACGCGCTCGATCCGCCGGCTCGTCGCCCTCCTGCTTCGCGATCCATTCGGCCGTCGGCGGCATGAGCTGCATCAAGCCGATCGCCCCCTTCGGCGACAGCTTGTCCGGGCGGAAGTTGCTCTCCACGCGAATGATCGAAGCGACCAAATACGGGTCGACGTCGAACGCCTGCGATTGCTCGAGAATCGTCTCCTCGTACCGAATCGGATACATCCACTTCCCGAGCAGCGCCCGATCGAAATACAGTATCATCAACAAGAGCAGCAAGAGCACCGCGTACAGCCGTTTCTTCCGGTACCACGACTTCTGTTGCGTCCCGACCATCACGCCGAACCTGTCTTCCTGGAGAAATATGCTTCGACTTGGCGCTCCGTTTCTTCCGGCGACCCGCTGTTATCGATCACGACGTCGGCGAGCTTCCGCTTCTCCTCGATAGGCATCTGCGCGTCGATGCGGCGCTCCGCGTCTTCCCGGGACAGGCCGTCCCTTGCCATCAACCGCGCTAACTGTACGGCGCGCGGCACATAGACGACAAGGATGTCCTCGAACGCGTAAAGCTTGTCCAACTTCGATTCGAACAACAACGGAATGTCGACGACGACGAGACTCCCCGGTTCCGTCGCGTTCCATTCCTCCATTCGCCTTGCGATTTCCGCGCGAATGCGCGGATGCGTAATCGCCTCGAGCTTCTTTCGGGCCGTCTCGTCGCCGAAGACGATCGAGCCGAGACGCTTCCGGTCGAGGAAGCCGTCCGCTCCGATTACGTCGTCGCCGAACGTCTCCCGGATGTCGAGGAGCGCCGGTTGCCCGGGCTGCACGACGTCGCGAGCGATCCGGTCCGCGTCCACGATTCTCGCGCCGCGCGTCTCCAACATCCGGGATACCGTCGATTTGCCGCAGGCGATGCCGCCCGTAAGTCCGACGTTCAACCGAATTTCCCCTCTACATTAATTTCATGATCCCCATAACGATCAGGATGCAACCCGGCAGCAGCGTCAGCTTCCCGATCCATCGCCAGCCGGAGAGGAGGAAGCCGAGCTTCGCGCCGGCCGCGATGCACAGGCCGCAAGCGGCGCCGATCAAGAGCGAGGTCGCCGCCGGCGGAAAGCCGAGCAGCGCCGCGCCGATGCCCGCGCCGAGGCTGTCGAGCGACAGCGCGATGCCGAGCAGCACCGCCTCCGACGCGGAGATGACGCCCGAGCGGTCCATATCGGCCATCGAAGGCGTTCGCCAGATGCGGATAATGAGCCCGAGCTGACGAATCTCCCATTGGAGCAGCGTCTTCTCGGCCGCCGCCGGCTCGACATCGTCCGCGGGCGGTCCCGCTTCGGCCTCGCGCCGCGACGTAAGCGCCATCTGCGCCAGCGCCCATACCCCGATCGCGATTAAGATGCCGGCACCCGTCCACTGCGCCGCGCGCTCCGGCAGCCAATCCACGAACAGGCCGCCGATCGCCATCGATCCGAACAACACGAAAGCCGACATTACCGATACGATTCCTATCGAAAGCGCCGGGATCCGAATTTTCCGTATCCCGTACATCATGCCGGCGCTCAAACCGTCCAAGCTGACGGCCAGCGCCAGCGCCAGCATCGACCATAGGCCCACCACGTTCGATCCCTCCCGAAGGCATCCGCCCAAAACTGGATACCTTCACTATATGGAGGGACGACGTCAGGTGTGCTTCCGGCCCCGGTTCGCGCTCCGGCTCGAGCCGCCGCTTCGCGCCGGGTTCGCCGGCTGGCAGCGCGGGCAAATATGCGTGCCGCGGCCGCCGACGACGAACTTCTCGATGGTCCCGCCGCAGCCGGAGACGCAGGGCTCGCCCTCGCGCCCATAGGCGCGCAGGCTGAATTGATAGGCGCCTTGCTCCCCTTGGCCGTTCACGTACGATTTCACGGATGAGCCGCCCGCCTCGACGGAAGCGGATAACGTCGTAACGATCGCCTCGTGCAGCCGCGCCAGCTCCGCGCGCGTCAGCGAATCCGCCGCCCGCTCGGGATGAATGCCGGCGGCGTGCAGCGCCTCGTCGACGTAAATATTGCCGATGCCGACGACGACTTCTTGATTGAGGAGGAGCGGCTTGATCTTCGTCTTGCGCGAGCCGAGCGCCTCGCGGAACGCGGACGGCGTGAACGCTTCGTCGAGCGGCTCGAGTCCGAGCTTCGCCAAGGGACCTTCCCGCGTCTCCTCGCCTACGCGGAACAAATCCATCGTGCCGAACTGCCGGACGTCCCGGTAGCGAAGCTCCGTGTCGTCCGTGAATCGGAAGATGACATGCGTATGGTTTTCCACCTCGTCCGCCGCGTCGTACAAGCCGTATCGGCCTTCCATCCGCAGATGCGAGAGGAGCAATAGTTCGTCGAATATAATTTTCAAAAACTTCCCGCGCCGTTCGACGCCTCGAATCGTCAACCCTTCGAGCGCTCTCGCGAACGCCTCGGGCTCCGCCGGACGGCGCACGATGCGCGGCAGCCGCACGTCCACGGACCGAATCGTCTTGCCCGCCACGAGACGCTGCAGCGTTCTTCGGACGGTTTCCACCTCGGGCAGTTCCGGCATAATGGTTTCACCTCAACTCCCGATTATACCGCAGAAACGCGCGTCGTCGCGCTATTTCGCTTCGTACCAATTGCTGCCTTCGCTGACGTCGACCCGAAGCGGCACGTCAAGCTTCAGCGCGCTCTCCATCGTCTCGCGCACCATCGCGCGCATCGTCTCGAGCTCCTCCGGCGGCACCTCGAACACCAATTCGTCATGCACCTGGAGCAGCATCCGGCTCTTCACGCCCGCCTCGCGCATCCGTTCGTCGAGGCGCACCATCGCGAGCTTGATAATGTCCGCGGCGGTGCCTTGGATCGGCGTGTTCATCGCGGTCCGCTCGGCGAACGAGCGAAGGTTGAAGTTGGACGCGTGAATTTCCGGCAAGTACCGGCGCCGGTTGAGCAACGTCGTGACGTAGCCGTCCTTGCGCGCCTGCTTCTTAATGTCGTCCATGAACCGCCGCACGCCGCTGAACACGTCCAAGTACTGGTCGATGAACTGCGCCGCTTCCTTGCGGTTGATGCCGAGGTTGTTCGACAGCCCGAAGTCGCTGATGCCGTATACGATGCCGAAGTTGACGGCTTTCGCTTGCCGGCGCATATTCGCGTCTACCGCGTCCGCCTCGACGCCGAACACGTCCATCGCCGTCTTCGTGTGGATGTCCATATCGTTCAGGAACGCTTCCTTCATCCGCTCGTCGCCCGAGATGTGCGCGAGCACGCGCAGCTCGATCTGCGAGTAGTCCGCCGCGAGAATGCGCCAGCCCGGCTCCGACGGCACGAACATCTTGCGCAGCTTGCGCCCTTCCTCGGTGCGGATCGGAATGTTTTGCAGGTTCGGGAACTGGCTGCTGAGCCGGCCCGTCGCCGCGATCGTCTGACGGTAATACGTGTGAATTTTCCCGGTGGAGCGCACTTCCTTCTGCAGCCCTTCCACGTATGTGGATTGCAGCTTCGAGAGCGTACGGTAGTGAAGCAGATTGCTGACGATCTCGTGATACGGCGCCAGCTTCTCGAGCACTTCCGCGTCCGTCGAATACCCCGTCTTCGTCTTCTTGACCGGCGGCAGCCCTAATTTTTCGAACAGGATTTCGCCAAGCTGCTTCGTAGAGTTCAAGTTGAACTCCGTGCCGGCCTGCTCGTAGATCGTCGCGACCAGCTTGTCCAGCGCTTCCGTCAATTCGACGCCGTACCGCTTCAGCTCGTCGACGTCGACCTTCACCCCTTGCCGCTCCATGCGGGCGAGCACGAACGACAACGGCAGCTCCAGCTCGTAGAACAGCTTGTCCATCTCGTTCTCGGCGAGCTTCGCGCGCTGGCGTTCGGCGAGCTCCGCCACCGTGCGCGCCTTGCGGCCCAGATGCTCCGCGAGCCGCTCCGGATCCGGCAGCTTGAACTTCGCGCCCTTGCCGAAGACGTCGTCGTCGGACGGCAGCGCCAGCCCGACCTTCGCCGCGACGTCGCACAGCGCGTGGCTCGACTCCGTCGGATCGAGCAAATACGCCGCGAGCTCCGTATCGAACGCGACGCCGCGCAGCTCGATCCCTTGCCAGCCGAGCGCGAGCTCCGCCTTATGCGCGTCGTGCATCGTCTTCTTCGCGTCCGCGTCCGCGAGCCAAGCCCGAATCGGCGCCGCCGCCTCGCCGGCGAGCACGGCCAGCGGCACGTAGAACGCCCGCTCGTCGTCCGCGTACGCGGCGAGGCCGAGCACGTCCGCGTCGTGCGGATTGTCGCCGATCGCCTCGACGTGCAGCGCGCGCACGTCCGGCAGCGCCGCGATCAAGGCGTCCGCGCCGGACGCGTCGACGGTCGCGACGCGAAGCGCCGGTCCGGCGTCGGCCGCAGCCGCGCCGCCCTCCGCGCCGATGTTCAGCCGCTCGAGCAGCGACTTGAATTCGAGCTTGCGGAACATCTCCGCCGTGCCCGCCGGGTCGTAGCCCTCGAACGCGAGGTCGTCCCAGCCTGCGTCGTACGGCACCTCGCGGAAGATCGTCGCGATCTCCTTGCTCATCCGAGCGCTGCCGGCATGCTCCTTCAGCGTCTCCTTCATCTTGCCCTTGATTTCTTCGACATGCTCCAGCACGCCTTCGACCGAGCCGTATTGATGCAGCAGCTTCAGCGCCGTCTTCTCCCCGACGCCGGGGACGCCGGGGATGTTGTCGCTCGCATCGCCCATCAGACCCTTCAGGTCGATGATTTGCTTCGGCGTGAGCTGATATTTCTCATGGATGTAGGTCGGGTCGTACATCTCCGTCTCGCTGATCCCCTTGCGGGTGAGCGCGATGCGCACGTGCTCGGAGGCGAGCTGCAGCATGTCCTTGTCGCCGGATACGACGATCGTCTCGATGCCTTCCTCGTCCGCGCGCTTCGTCAGCGTGCCGATAATGTCGTCCGCCTCGTAGCCCTCGATCTCGAATTGCTTCACGTTCATGGCGGCGAGCAGCTCTTTCAGCAACGGAAACTGCTCGGACAGCTCGGACGGCGTCTTCGAGCGGCCGCCCTTGTACTCGCCGTATTCCTCGTGCCGGAACGTCCGCTTGCCCGCGTCGAACGCGACGAGCAGATGCGTGGGCTTCTCTTCTTCGAGGATGCGCAGCAGCATCGTCGTGAAGCCGTACACCGCGTTCGTATGCAGGCCGGCGCCGTTCGTCAGCGGCGGCAGCGCGTAGAACGCGCGGTTAATGATGCTGTTACCGTCGATCAATAAACACTTGGCCACGGGAAACACCTCAATGTGTTCGAAACTAGCTTCATCATAGCATAGCGCGAAATGGGATGCATAATTTTAGAACAAGACGAAGGAGGGGATCGAATGGTGCCGGTGCGAAGGGACGGAGCGAGGCGGGCGGCCGCCGTCGTATGCTTCGACCTCAGCGGGACGCTGGTCGCTTGGGACGCGGCGTACGAGGCGGCGCTGCGCGCCGCGATGGGGGAGTGGGTCGGTCGTTGGGGCGACGAAGGCGCGGCCGAGACGTTGATCGAGGAAGCGTTGCTACATTATAAGAAATCTAGGAAAAGAGGCAAAAGCAAAACCGCCGGCATTCGCGACGCGGTCGCCGTGCTGCAGACCGTCTCGGACGAGCGGACCGCGCGTCATCTCGCGAAGGAGGCGAAGCGGCTGCAGCCGCGCAAGGCGGCGTTCGTCGCGGGCGCGGAGGAGACGCTGCGTCAGCTGTCCGGCCGGTACCGCCTCGCGATCCTCACGAATCTGGAAGAGGCGACCGCTAAGGAGCTGTGGCTTCGGCTGAAGCTGCACCGCTTCGTCCAGGAGAAGGATCTGTTCGCCGCGCCGCCCGGCATGAAGAAGCCGGAGACGCGGCTGTTCCGCGCCGTCGCCGCGACGCTGGGCACGCCGCCGCGCCATTGCGTCATGGTCGGGGACTCGTACCGGCGCGACGTCGTCGGCGCGATCCGCTCGGGCTGGCAAGCCGTCTGGATCAGACAAGCGGAAGCGCGCCCGTCCTCGCCGCGGTCGGCGCTCGGCAGGCATCTGCGCATCGCGCCGTCGATTCTCGCGTTGCCGCGGCTCATTCGTCCGGCGGATCGTCCCCGGACGATGTAGCCGCGATGCGGGCGGACGCCACCGCGCTGCCGTCCTTCGCCTTCGCCTGCTGCTTGCACTCCGCGGCCGTGCGCGAGATCGCGTCCGCCGACGCCACCGCCGGATCGTCCACGCGGACGAGGGCGATCGAGACGCTCAGCGTCTCGACGTCGCGCGCGAAGCCGTACCGATCCCGCACTTGCATCCCTTGCGGCGGTGCGTCGTAGAACGCTTCCATTCCCAGATGGAAGCGACGGATGATCTCGCCCGCGACCAGCTCGGGCGATTCGGCGCCGGTAATGACGATGAAGTCGTCGCCGCCGATATGACCGACGAAATCGCGCGGCCGGCCGCAGACGGCGACGGAGCGGCGAATGACGTCGGCCGTCAGCTGGATCGCTTCGTCCCCGCGTTGGAAGCCATGCGTATCGTTAAACCACTTGAAGAAGTCGAGGTCGATGTATAACACCGAGAAGGGCTCCCCCTCCAGCACCCGCCGCTGCAACTCGCGTTGGATCTGAACGTTGCCGGGCAGTCCGGTGAGCGGATTGGCCACCCGCGCATGCTCCATGCGAATCATCGTCATCTGCTCGAGAATGTCGCGGACCGTCACGACGCCGGCAAGCTCGCCCCGATCCGTGACGACGACGAGATCGTACAGCTTGCCCGTCTCTCGCATCGTCGCGAGCGACGACACCGTCTCGAGCGGCGTATCGGCCTCCACGATCAGCGGCCGCTCGTCGGCGACGACCGCGACCGGCTTCGACCAGAACAAGGAGATGCCGTATTGGACCGAGAGTTTGCGGAACAGCTCGTCCCGCATAAGCAGGCCGACGGGGCGACCGCCGTCCACGACGACCGCGCCGAATTGATCCGGATGGTCTCGGAAGTACGTCGCCGCGAGAGATACCGGATCGTTGATGCGGAACGTCTTCGCCGGCGCCGCGACGTCGCCGACGGTGCGAAGCCCCGCCGCGCCCGCGAGACGGCTCGCCGCGTAGATCGTCGCCTTCGCCTCCGGCGAAACCTGCGCGAGACGCGCCTCCGGACGCCCTAAGTAATAACCTTGGGCGTAATGGACGCCGAGACGGATGAGCTTGTCCAGCTCCTCCGCCTCCTCGATGCCCTCGGCGATCACCTTAATGTTCAGACGCTTCGCGAACCAGATGAACGTCTCCAGGATGTACTCCTTCACCTTATCCCGGTGAATGCCTTGCACGAGCGACCGGTCGACCTTGATATAGTCGGGTTGAATTTCCGCGATCGCCTGCAGCGAGGAATAGCCGGCGCCCGCGTCGTCGATCGCGATGCGGTACCCTTGGCTGCGGTAGTGATCGATGACCTTCTTCGCGGTGGAGAAGTCCTCGATGGAGCTGCGCTCCGTAATTTCGAGCACGACGTTGTTCGGCGTGAGGCCCCGCCGCTGCAGCAGCGCCAGCGTTTGGCCCGGCGAGAAGTCGGGGTCGTGGAGTATTTGGGCGGGGATATTCAAGAAGATGCGCTGGTGCCGCTCGAGTCCCTCGATGCCGAGAATGGCCTGCTCGCGCGTCAGCTTGTCGAGCGCGTACAGCTTGTCCGCCCGTTCCGCGAGTTCGAACAGCTTCAGCGGCGAATGCAGCGGGGAGGCCGCCGGCCCTCGCGTCAGCGCTTCGTAGCCGAACACTTCGCCGCCTTCGATCGACACGATCGGCTGATAGACGGACGCGACGCCCCGATTGTCCAAGATCGAGTAGAATTCCTGCATATGCGTGACCCGCTCCGGGTCCGTCGCCCGATCCTTCGCATGCCGTATCGCCTGCTTCATCGCGGTATACATGACCGCTTCGATCTCCCGCTCCTCCGACTCGCGAAGCAACGCGCAGCCGAAGTCAAGCTTCGCCGCGGCCGCCTCCGAGCGCTCCCGGCGAATCGCGGCGTCGAGCTCGGCGCGAATCGCCTCGGCGGTCCGCTCGAGCGCCGCGTACGCTTCGGCGGCCGGCGCGTCGCCGAGCGCGACGTATAGGAAGAAGTCGTCGCCGTACATATTCGTGCTCAACACCTGCGGGAACGCCGGGCGCAGCTCGTCGATGCGCCGGCGCACGAAGAGCAGCAGCTGCTCCGCGTACGCGCGGCCGTATCGGGCTTCGATCCGCTCCAGCGTCGGAACGTCCAAGTAAATCAAGCCGACCGCGCCTTGCGACAGGCGGGACGCGATTTGTTGCAACAAGCGCGACTGCAAGGACGATAAGTGGATCAACTGGGTCCTCTCCCCCGATGCGTATGCTGCTGCTATTGGTTCAAATCCGGTCGCTTGCCCATCGCGAGGTACACGACGCTCTCGCCGATATTCGTCGCGTGGTCGGCCATCCGCTCCAAGTAGCGGCTGACGAAGCAAAGCAGAATCGCCTGATTGATCGTCTTCGGATTGTCGGCCATCAATACGAACAGCTCGCGAAGAATTTGGCTGTGCAGATGATCGACGTCGTCGTCCATCTTCGCCATCTTATACGCGAGGTCGACGTTCTCTTCCGTATACGCCCGAAGGCTGTCGTTCGTCATGATCTGCACGATCTCCGCCATGCGCGGAATGTCGACGAGCGGCTTCATGAGCGGCTCCCCGTTAATGCGGCGCACGACCTTCGCGACATCGACGGCGAGATCTCCCATGCGCTCCAGGTCGCTCGCCATGCGGAATGCAACGAGAATGCGGCGCAAATCCTTCGCTACGGGCTGCTGCAACGCGATCAAATTCGTGCCCATTTCGATAATTTTCTCTTCCGCCTCGTTCAGCGACGGATCGTTCTTGATCACGCGCTCGGCCAAGTCCAGATCGTTATCGCGCAGCGCGCGCACGGAATCGAGAATCGCCGTCTCCACCTTCTCGCCCATGGCGATCAGCGCCTTGCGAAGCTCCTGCAGCGCAGCGTCGAACTGTTGTCGATGTAATGCCATGTAGGTTCATACCCCTTCTTCTTCCGAAAATGTAATGCCCCGCGTCCTCGCTTATCCGAACCGCCCGCTGATATAATCTTCCGTACGCTGGTCCCGCGGGTTGGAAAACAGCTTCACGGTTTCGTTGAACTCGACCACTTCCCCGTTGAGGAAGAACGCCGTATCGTTCGACACCCGCGCGGCTTGCTGCATATTGTGCGTGACGATAATGATCGTGTAGCGATCCTTCAACTCTTGAATGAGCTCCTCGATCTTCAGCGTGGAGATCGGGTCCAGCGCCGACGTCGGTTCGTCCATGAGCAAGATTTCCGGTCCGACGGCGAGCGCGCGAGCGATGCACAGCCGCTGCTGCTGTCCGCCCGAGAGACCGTACGCGCTCTTCTTCAAATTCGTCTTGACCTCGTCCCAGAGCGCCGCTCCTCGCAGGCTCTTCTCGACGATGTCGTCGAGCTCGGCTTTCTTCGTCACCCCGTGGATGCGCGGTCCGTACGCGATGTTGTCGTAGATCGACTTCGGGAACGGATTCGGCTGTTGGAACACCATGCCGACCTTCTTGCGCAACAGCTCCACGTTGACGGACGGGTGATAGATGTCCGTGCCGTCGATCTCGAGCCGGCCGGCGATCCGGACGCCCTTGATCATGTCGTTCATCCGGTTGAGCGTCCGCAGCAGCGTCGACTTGCCGCAGCCCGACGGACCGATGAACGCCGTCACCGACTTCGGCTGGATGTTCATGTCGACCGACTTCAACGCGTGGAAATTCGTATAAAATAAGTCCAGATTCGATATCGTTACGATCGGATTTGCGCTCAAGGATGTGACCCTCCTATGAAATCAGGCATTTACAGTCTCTTCTGAAACTTGTTCCGCAGAATGATCGCCGCGGCGTTCATGCCGAGCAATATCACCAGAAGCACTAGGATCGCGGCTGCGGCGATGTTCTGGAACTCGGCTTGCGGCTGGCTGGACCAAGTATAAATTTGAATCGGCAATACCGTGAATTGCGACAGCAGATGCTCCGGCGGGCGAACGATAAACGCCGCCGCGCCGACGACGATGAGCGGCGCCGTCTCCCCGATCGCGCGGGAGAGCGACAAGATCGATCCGGTCATAATGCCCGGCATCGCCGACGGCAGCACGACCCGCACGATCGTCTGCCACCGGTTGGCCCCGAGGGCGAACGAAGCGTGGCGCAGACTGCCGGGCACCGCCTTGATCGCTTCCTGCGCCGCGACGATAATGACCGGGAGCACGAGCAGCGTCATCGTAAGCGCGCCGGCCAATATGCTCGATCCGAAAGCGAAGATGCGGACGAAGATCGTAAGGCCGAGGATGCCGTAAACGATGGACGGGACGCCCGCAAGATTCGAAATATTCGTCTGGATGATGCGCGACAGCTTCGTATCCTTCGCGTATTCCTCCAAGTAAATCGCAGTGCCGACGCCGATAATGAACGTTAACGGCGCAACGATCGCCATCAGCCACAACGTACCGATAAGCGCGGTATAGATGCCGGAACGCTCCGGTCTGCGGGACGAGTTGTTCGTAAGGAAGTCCCAATTGAGCCAGCCGATCCCTTGGGATACGACTTGATATATGAGCATGACGAGCGCTATGACCCCGATCAGGGTGGAGGCGAAGAACAGCCCGTGGAATACGGCGTTCTTCCGCTTGCGGCTCGCGATCCGAAGCTCTTCTTTCGTGCGCGCCATCCTAGTATTCCTCCCTGAATTTTCTGGAAATGTAGCCCGCCAATATATTCATGATCAACGTAATGACGAACAAGACGAAGCCGACGGAATACATCGTTAAATATTGCGCGCTGCCGAACGTCGTGTCTCCGCTCGAGACCGATACGATATAAGCGGTCAACGTTTGCACGCTTTGCAACGGATTAATCGACATGCTGGGAAGCGCCCCTGCCGCGAGCGTAACGATCATCGTCTCGCCGACCGCGCGGGAGAGGCCGAGCACGAAGGAAGCGACGATGCCGGAAAAGGCGGCGGGCACCACGACCTGCAGCGCCACCTCGAGCCGCGTCGCGCCGAGCGCGTACGCCGCGTTCCGCAAGCTGTTCGGCACGGCGCTCATCGCGTCCTCGCTAAGCGACGAGATCATCGGTATGATCATGATGCCGACGACGATGCCGGCGCTAAGCGCGTTAAACACTTTCGTTTGGGGAAGCAGCTGCTGGATGATCGGCGTGACGAACGTAAGCGCGAAGAAGCCGTATACGATCGTAGGAATGCCCGCCAATATTTCGAGCACCGGCTTCAGGAACGCGCGCACGCGATCCGGCGCGTACTCGCTCAAATAAATCGCGCTGCCGAGACCCAGCGGCAGCGCGACGATGCTCGCGATGACCGTAATGACCATCGTGCCCGTCACGAGCGGAAGCACGCCGTAGTGCGGATCGGAGAAGAGCGGCGTCCACTTCGTGCCCGTGATGAACTCAAGGAACGGCACGTGTCGGAAAAATTGGAACGACTCCTCCAGCAGTACGAATACGATTCCTATCGTCGTGAGAATCGAAATCGCGGCGATGAGGAGCAGTACCTTCGGCATGATAGAATCCGAAGATAACAAGCTTCTGCGACCGGTAATGGAGGGTTTGTCTCTTGTATTTTCCATATTTGGCTCCAATCGTAATTTCGTTCGAACAAGTCGATAACCGTGACGAAACATGGGGTTCATGTCATCGCCACGGCTTATCCGCTTTACTTCTATAATGTATAGCTTGTTTTCACGCGAGTATTCCCGGTGTTATTGCGGCAGCAGCGCGAGGTTCGCGTCGCGAGTCGCTTTGTCGAGCGGCACGTAGCCGACTTCGCCCGCCAGCGCGGAGCCTTCCTCGCTCATGTAGAACTTAACGAATTCTTGAACCTCAGGACGCTCCAACGTGCTCTTCAGCGGGTACATATAAATGAAGCGGGAGAGCGGCTTGTAAGAGAAGTTGCCGATCGTCTCGAGCGAAGGCGCTACCGCTGGCGCGTCCGCGTTTTCCTTGATCGCAACAGCCTTCAATTTATCCATGTTCTCTTCGTAGTATGCGAAGCCGAAGTAGCTCATCGCGTATTTGTCGCCTGCGACGCCTTGCACCAACACATTGTCGTCTTCCGATGCCGTAACGTCCTCGCGAGCGACCTTCGCTTCGCCGTTGATCGCTTCCGTGAAGTATTCGAACGTACCGGAAGCCGCGCCCGGCGCGAACAGCGTGATCGGCTCTGCCGGCCAGCCTTCGCGAACGTCGGCCCACGTCTTCACCGTGCTGTCCTTCACCCAGATCTTCTTGAGCTCTTCCACCGTCATTTCCGTCGCCCAGTCGTTCTCCGGGTGGATGACGACCGTGATACCGTCGTACGCGACCGGCATCTCGACGACGTCGTCGCCCTTCGCCTTAATTTCTTCTACTTCCGAATCTTTAATCAAACGCGATGCGTTCGCGATGTCCGCTTCGCCGTTAATGATCGCCTTGATGCCGTTCGAGGAACCGGACAGTCCGACCGTCACGTTGACGCCGCCGTGAAGATTCATGAACTCTTCCGCGACCGCTTGCGCGACCGGATATACCGTGGAGGAACCGTCCAACTTGATCTCGCCGCTGATTTCCGCCGCCGGCTCTTCTTTCGGCTCTTCGGCCGGTTGCGCTGCGGGAGTTTCCGTCGGCGCCGCAGGCGTTTCGGAACCGCCCTGCGTTGCGTCACCTTCGTTGTTATTGCCGCAAGCCGCTACGACGATTGCGAATGCGAGCGTTAGAAGCAACAACAAATTCTTGCGGAACAAACCTTTCGACACCAAGACCACTCCTTGAAAATATGTTTTTTTGACTTCCTGAACCCATAGTACCCCCCCAGTGTTAACGCTATTCCGAAGTTTTGTTAATGGACTGTTAAATCGTGTCGACGAAATCCCCCGCTTCCGTCCTCGTTCGACTTCATTTGACATTGCGTTAACATTTCATAAATCTCCCTCTAATATGCACGGATTACAATGGCGGTAGTCTGCGCCGCGTCGCGCGAACGTCAGAAGGGGGATATCTTTCCATGAAATCAACGATCGCCGGTATTCGTCTACGCCCGATTCGATTCAAACGCGTTACGCTATCCCTTACCGCGAAGCTCGCCTTCGGTTTCCTGACCGTGTTGCTTCTATTTACGGCGGTATCCGGCTTTACCGCATTCCGGTTGGACGAGCTCAAGGCGAAGGACGCCGAACTGATCGAGCTCGTCGGCCGCCAGGAGACCGCGCTCGCGCTGCGTCAGCTCGTGCAAGAGATGGATGCGACGGCGGCCGGATATCTGCTGTCGGGCAAGTCCGAGCTTGCGGAAAACTACGCCGGCTCCGTAGAAAGGTTCTACGCACTGGTAGAGTCCGTCGGCGCTTCGGCCGAGACGCGAGACCAGCGTAACTGGAGAGCGCGTCTGTCTACAGTTTCTAAGGAATTCGTCGCCAACTTCGAACGCGCGGCCGCGCAGCTCGAAGACCCGAGCCTGGACGAAGCGCGCAAGCGGAGCATGAGCGTCGCCGCTTACAACGCTTCGCAAATTCACAAGCAGACGATTTTCGACCTGGTCCAATCGTTCTACGACGAATATACCGCATCGGAGGAGGACGCTAGGCGTCAATACAGCTCTTTAATCGAAACCACAGGCGCCGTCGCTCTCTGGGCGAACGCCGCGGCCGTTCTCGTCGGCGCGTTCGTCGCGGTCGTCGTCGTGCGCTCCTTGACGATCGGCGTGCGGCGGCTGCGCGGCGGTATCGAACGCGTGAAGGACGGCGACCTGACGAGCCTCATCGACGCGCGGAATAAGGACGAGCTCGGGCGCCTCAGCGACAGCTTCGACGCCAGCGTCTCCGCCGTCCGCAGCATGCTGACGGGGACGAAGGGCATCGCCGAGTCGCTACAGGCGCACAGCGCCAGCCTCCGCGACTTCGCGGGGTCGACGAAGGAAGCGAACGTCTCGATCGTACGGGCGATGGCGGAGATGTCCGCGGGCGCCGCGAAGCAAGCGGAGCAAGCCGAGCGCAGCGTCGCGACGATTCTCGAGCTAGAAGAACGTATGGACGGCGTCCTCGCCGCGGCGGATGTGCTCGGCAAGACGAGCGGCACTGCGATGACGTCGGTGAAGGAAGGCTCCGCTACGGTCGGGGAGCTGGAGAAGCGGTCGGAACGGACGGGCGGCGCGCTGCGGGCGATGGCGGAGGCGCTGTCGCGCCTCGAGACGCGCGCCGGCGACATCTACTCGATGACGAACGCGATCCACGAAATTACGCAGCAGACGAACGTCTTGGCGCTCAACGCTTCGATCGAAGCGGCTCGCGCAGGCGCGCACGGGCGCGGCTTCTCCGTCATCGCCGAGGAAGTGCGCCTCCTGTCGGTACAAGCTTCGGAAGCGTCGCGCCGGATTGACGCGATGCTGTCGCAGCTGCGCGCGGGCATGCAGGAAGCCGCGGCGTCGGTGTCCTCGACGGCGGACAGCTTCACCGATCAGCGGCGCGCCGTGACCGAGGCGGGCGCGGCGTTCGAGCGCATCGTTCGGTTGATCGGCGTCTTCGACGAAGAGATTCGCCGGATCGGCGACCGCGCCCTCGAGGCGAAGCGGAAGCAGGCGGAGCTGGTGGAATCGGTTCATATCGTCGCATCGATCGCCCAAGAGACCGCGGCGGGGGTAGAGGAGACGGCCGCGGCGACGGACCAGCAGGACGAGTCCGTCGGCCGCGTGGCGGAGGAAGCGTCCGAGCTGCATGAGCTGGCGGAGGCGTTGTTCGGGGAAATCAACCGGTTCCGGGTGTAGGGTCGGGGCGAAGTTGCGGCACCCGCATGGCGATACGCCCGGGGGCGGGAAGGAAGCGGGTGGGCGCCGCGTCTTTCCGACCTGATTCCCTTTCCTCAGGCATAGCGGCCCCTCCCAATAAAAGGAAGAGACCCCGTCTGAGCACACGACATCAGATGAGAAAGGGCCAAGGCTGGGGGAAGCTCTCAGCTCTTCCTGAGCGGACGACATCAGATGGGAAAGAACAAAAGAAGCCTTCCTGCAGCGATCGCGGGAAGGCCTCTTGTTTTTCCGAATATTATAAGGCTAACAACAGTTCTTCGATCACCGGGAACAGGTCGACGCGCAACGTCTTGCCGGTCCGCTTCATACAGATGCACGACTTGCCGTCCAGCTGCCCCGTCAGCCGCTCGCCGAACGAGGCGACCAGCTCCGGGCGCATGACGTAGAGCATCAGGCCCTTCTTTCGATGCGCGAGGCCGACGATCGGCTCGCCATGCAGGTAATATAACGGAAAGCCGAAGCCGAACCCTTCTTCCGCTTGCGGGAGACGCTCCCGCACCAGCTCCCGCAATAGCAGAACGTCCCGTCTGTGATGCGGCTTCAAGTTGCTTACGTATTCCGCGACCGCTTTATGCACGTTTCCGTTCCTCCTTCGCCTTATTTCCACACGAGCAGCGTAGCCGAGCGCGCCGGCAGCGCGATGGACGCCGTCCCGTCTTCGCCGGTCGACAGCTGCGGTGCGACGCGATGCAGCCGCTCGTTCGCGGCGAAACGATACGCCTCCGGCTCGCCCGCGAGGACGACGTTCGCCGACAAAGCGGCATTCCGGTCTACCGTATCTTTATTAAACAAGAGCACGTACACTTCGCCGTTCGCGCCTTCGATCGTGTATGCGCCGACCGCGTCGACGTTCGACGTCGTCGTCTTCACGCTCGCGCCTTCGATCTTGTTGCCTTGGCCGTCGTAGTTCAGGTACATCGCGAAC
>JAPSKX010000318.1 GCA_031181325.1 Paenibacillus sp. | reverse complement strand
GCTGTACGCAAGCAAAATTTGCTCGTACGCGCAAGGCTTCGCGCAGATGCGCGCCGCCTCCGAGCACTTCGGCTGGGACCTGCAGTACGGAGAAATCGCGAAGATCTTCCGCGGCGGCTGCATCATCTGCGCGCAATTCCTGCAAAACATCACGGACGCGTACGACCGCAATCCGGAGCTGAAGAACCTGCTGCTGGACGACTACTTCAAGAACGCGGTCGAGAAGTATCAGGACGCATGGCGCAGCGTCGTCGCGACGGCCGTCGCGCGCGGCATCCCGACGCCGTCGTTCTCGTCGGCGCTGGCGTACTACGATTCGTACCGGACGGAGCGGCTGCCGGCGAACCTGCTGCAGGCGCAGCGCGACTACTTCGGCGCGCACACGTTCGAGCGGGTCGACAAGGAAGGGACGTTCCACTTCGAGTGGATGGCTCCATAAAGCGGAATCTTCAGGGGAGGTAAGGACAATGGCGAAGCCTTTTCTAGACGATAACTTCATGCTGCATAACCCGACGGCGGAGGCGCTGTATCACGACTTCGCGGCGTCGATGCCGATCATCGACTATCACTGTCACCTGAGCCCTCAGGAAATCTGGGAGAACAAACGGTACCGGAACCTGACCGAATTGTGGCTCGGCGGCGACCATTACAAGTGGCGCGCCATGCGGGCGAACGGCGTCGACGAATCGCTCATTACGGGGGACGCCGACGACTACGAGAAATTCCTCGCGTACGCGAAGACGGTGCCGATGACGATCGGCAATCCGCTGTACCATTGGACGCATCTCGAGCTGAAGCGGTACTTCGGCGTCGAGGAACTGCTGAACGAGAAGACGGCGCCGGCGATCTGGGCCAAGGTGAACGCGCTGCTCGAGGGCGAAGGCTATCGCGCGCGCGATTATATCGTGAAATCGGACGTTCGCGTCATCTGCACGACGGACGATCCGATCGATTCGCTGGAGTATCATCGCTTGATCAAGGCCGACGAGACGTTCGACGTCGCGGTGTTCCCGGCGTTCCGGCCGGATAAGGCGATCGGCATCGACAAGCCGACGTACGTCGAATACGTCGGAAAGCTGTCGGCCGCGAGCGGCATCGACATCGCCACGTTCGACGACCTGCTGACGGCGCTCGAGACGCGCATCGATTACTTCCACGCGAACGATTGCCGCGTCTCCGACCACGGCCTCGATTACTTGCCGTACGCGCCGGCGACGAAGGCGGAGGCGTCCGCGGTATTCGCGAAGGCGATGGCCGGCCAGCGGATTTCTTTCCACGAGGAGCAGCAGTTCAAGACGGTCGCGCTCGTCTTCCTCGGCAAGCAGTACGCGGCGCGCGGCTGGGTCATGCAGTATCATATCAACGCGCTGCGGAACAACAATACGCAGATGTTCGAGCGGCTCGGTCCGGACACGGGCTTCGATTCGATCAACGATACGCAGCTGGCCGAGCCGCTCTCCAGGCTCCTCGACGCCATCGACCGGGACGGCGGTCTGCCGAAGACGATCCTGTATTCGCTCAACCCGACGCAGAACGCGATGATCGGCACGATGATCGGCAACTTCCAAGGCGGAGGCATCCCCGGCAAGGTCCAATTCGGCTCCGGCTGGTGGTTCAACGATACGAAGGAAGGCATGATCGCGCAGATGAAGGCGCTCGCGGAGCTCGGACTGCTCAGCCGCTTCGTCGGCATGCTGACCGATTCGCGCAGCTTCCTGTCGTACACGCGGCACGAGTATTTCCGCCGCATCCTGTGCAACCTGCTCGGCGAGTGGGTCGAGGCGGGGGAGTTCCCCGACGATCGCGAGCTTCTCGGCGACATCGTGCGGAACATCTGTTACGAGAACGCGAAGAACTACTTCCCTTTCCCGAAAATGTAACCAAACGAAACATCCCTCCGACGCCGCGCGCCGCGCGACCGGAGGGATGTTTTTCACGCTTTCGCCTTCCGACGGAACGGATTGCGGAACCCGACGGCCGGGGACCGAGGCGGATGCTTCTCCTCCGCGAAGACGCCTTCCTGCCACTTCTGATAGGCATAAATCACAAAGGAGATTCCGATCATTAACAAGAACACTTGGAAGTCGTTGATGCGGATAAGACGATAGACGCGGCCCTCGAACAGCCCGTCGAAGACGAACGCTTGCAGCGCGTCGACGGCGACGTTCGTGGCGAGGAACAGCCAGAAGCTGCGGAATGTGAAGTAGAAAATCCAGATCGTTCCGACGATGAACAACCCGTATACGAAGGAGACGTTCGTGATGGACCCCCAAGGCACGATCCACTCCTTCATCTCCCACCAGCGAAGCGCATGGGCGATCTCGAACACGATGGTCACGAGTAATGAGGTAAAGACGGCCACGGGCATATAGCGCTTGAGAACGTCCTTCTTCAGGAACAGCAGGGAAAACCAGGGGACGATCCAAGCGATCCAGAGCAGCAGTTTGTCGGTCAAGGCAAGTACCCTTCTTGTCGGTGGTATAGTTTGACATTAGCGTTACCAATGAGTGTCGGGTTATTCGCCGACGGAGAAAGTTTCCGGAGGAGGATGAGATGTCCCTCCGCTGATCATGGCCCGGCGGTCGAGCGGCTTGCTTCGAATCTTGCGTCTTACACTAGCTTCGCGGCGCGGCATTCGCGACTTGTTCGCGGCTCGAAACGGAGTGTACAATGGGAGGAGCGAGAATCGGAATCGGGGGGACGATCATGCGCGAGTATGTTGCGGAACGGTTCGTCCGGGCCGTCGAGACGCTTGCGGGAGGCGGCTTCCGGATCGAAGCGATGTCGGACCGAAAGATGGCGGGGGCGTCGGCAGTGTGCGTCGTCGCGCGACCGCAGCGGAACTCGGGGTCCGTCGAGCGAGGGA
Source organism: Paenibacillus sp. (assembly GCA_031181325.1). GTDB lineage: Bacteria > Bacillota > Bacilli > Paenibacillales > YIM-B00363 > Paenibacillus_AE. The sequence continues at coordinate 199 of JAPSKX010000318.1, read as the reverse complement.
GAGGTTGATGTCCATGGGTGTCCTGATCGGCGCCTTAGCGATCGGTTATATTGTCGGTCCGCTGCTGATCTTCCTGAAAGTCGCGGCTTCTTCAAGCATGGACGGAAGGAAGAAGACGTGGGCGCTGTCGCTGCTGACCGCCGGGTACGTCTTGGCGACGGTTTGCGCGTTTCTCGCGCTCGATGCGTGGATCGGGGAA
>JAPSKX010000106.1 GCA_031181325.1 Paenibacillus sp. | reverse complement strand
GACCTCCAGCTCGTCCAGGGCCAGTTCCACGTCGCGGCGGTCGTCCACGTAGGGCTCGAAGCAGGGCCAGTGCTGGACCATCAGCTCTCCGACCCGGCGAGGAAGAAGGCGATGCGGCCTTCCTTCTCGCCGGGGCGCCGGCGGCCGAGCCAGACGAGCTCGCCCGAGGCGCACAGCAGGTCGAGCTCGTCCTTGCGATAGCCGGGCAGGCGCGCCGGCAAGATCGACGTCTCCCACTGCGACGAGGGGAGGAACAGCCCTTGCAGCGGCGCGAGCGCGGCGCGCAGCGCCTCGGGACCGGCGGCGGCCGGCGGGCGGTCGAGGCCGTGCCGCGCGAGCAGCAGCCGCTGCCAGCGCGCCGGCTCGACGGGCGCCGCGCCTCCGCGCACCGCGGCGAGCGACAGCCGCACGAGGCGGCCGGCGACCTTGCGGCTCGACCAATACGGGGAGTCGCCGTCCGCGAACGGCGCCGGCTCGATGCGGCCGTCGGCCGCCCAACGCTCGATGTACGCGCCAGCGTCCGCGACCGATAGGCCGAACCGCTCGGCGAGCTCCGCCGCCGTAAAGCCGACGACGCCTTCGATGTAGCGCAGCAGCACGAACGTCGCAGCGTCGGCGTCGCGCGGGAACCTTGCGTAGATGTCGGCCTCGTCGCGAGCGATGTAGCGGGTTTCTCCCGCGACGGCCGTCGCCGCGACGCGACCGGTGGCGATCGCGGCTTCCGTCCAACGAGCGGCATCCGGTCCCGCGATCTTCGCGAGCTGCGCCGCGGTCAGGTCGCCGCGCCGCTTCAGCAGCGCGGGCAGCTCCTCCGGACCGGCGACGGGCCGGTCGCCGCCTTCGAGTCGCGCGGCCTCGGCTTCGAGCGTTGCCGGCTCGAAGACGAGCCGCGTCCGCTCCTCGCCGAACACCCGGTCGGCCATCTCTCGGCTCACCTGCTGCAGCTGCCGTCGCAGCTCCTCGCTCGGGGCGTCGCCCTCGTAGATCATCTGCGACACGTAATCGAGCGTGAATTGCACGGCGAGCGGGGAGGGGGCGTCGCTCTCGACGGAGACGACCTCGATGTCGCCGCCGTGCAGCCGTTGCAGCGCTCGCTTCAGATTCGCGGCATCCAGATGGTCGCGCAGGCATTCCTCGAGCGCCGCGCCGAACAGCGGAAACTTGTCGGCGAACGGAAGCGACGCCTGCAGCAGCTCCTCGGCGCGGATGCGCTTCTGCCAGGACGGGACGCGCGCGAAGCCGCGGGAGAGCAGCAGCGCCGTCTCGGCGAGCCGCCTGAACGTGACGGCGAACATGGCGGACGCCGGCACGGCCGCGGCGAGGGCATGCTCCGCCGTCTCGGGCGTCAACATCCACAGCCGCGGCAGCGCGTCGTCCTGCCAGGATCGGAAGACGAGCTCAATCCCGTTGTCCTTGGCGTTCGCATACGGCGGGAACGGCAGCGATTCGTCCCAGACGTGCTGCAGCGCCATGAGCCAGGCGCGGTTGACGCGCCGCCCCCAATAGTTATGGACGACGACGTGCGTCTGCCCGGAGACGTCCTCGTATCGCTCCACGACGAGGCGCTTGTCCGTCGGCATACGGGAGAGCGCCTCCTGGCGCCTCGCGAGCTCGATCAGCTCGGCGGCCGCGCGGGCGTCGAAGCCGCTCGTCTCGGCGAGGAACTCGGTCAGCTCGACGTCGGATTGACGCGCGAGGCGGTCCAGCAGCTCGCGCGCGAACGCGCCGATCCGCTCGCCCAGCTCGAAGCTGCGTCCGCCGGCGTCGCCCCGCCAGAACGGGACCTCGCTGTAGCGGTTGACGGCTTCGCCGACGACGACGCGGTCGTGCTTGATCTCGCGGATCATCCATGCGTGCGCGCCGAGCTGGAACACGTCGCCGACGCTCGATTCGTGAACGAACTCTTCCTCGAGATCGCCGAGCTGCAGCTTCGTCTCGCTATGGTACACCGGATAGTTCGCGCTTGAAGGAATCGTGCCCGCGCCGGTCATGGCGGCGAGGCGCGTATTGCTCCGCGCGGTCAGCTCGCCCGTGTCCCGGTTCCACTCGAGCACGGGCTTCGCGAACGGGAAGAAGCCCGCGAGCATATTCAGGACGCTGTAGAACGTCTCGTCTGCGAGGGTGCGGTAGGGGGCCGCCCCGCGGACGAGCGACAGCAGCGCGGGGGCCGTCGTCGGCTCGGCGGCGACGATGGCCGTCATCTGCTGCGCGAGCACGTCGATCGGAGCAATCGTCATCGCGATCGGTTCGATGTCGCGCCCGCGGATGAGCCGCGCGAGCACGGCCGTCTCGGGCAGCGCGCCGCGGGCGCGAACGACGATGCGGCCGACGCTCGTGTCGCCGACGCCGTGCCCGGCGCGGCCGATGCGCTGAATGCCCGACGCGGCCGACAGCGGCGAGTCGATCTGGATGACGATCTCGATATGGCCGACGTCGATGCCGAGCTCGAGCGACGACGTCGCGACGAGGCAGCTTAGCTCGCCGGCCTTGAGCAGCCGCTCCGCCTCGAGCCGCCGTTCGCGGGAGACGCTGCCGTGGTGGGAGCGGGCGAAGCCTTCTCCGAACCGCTCGTTGAGGCGGAGCACGAGACGTTCCGACAGCCGGCGGTTGTTCACGAAGACGAGCGCCGTCTTGGCGTCGCCCATCAGCTGCTTGATCCGGTCCGTGAGCGCCTTCCAGACGGCCTCGCGGTCCTGCGTCGCGACGGCGAAGTCCGGTACCGTGACGCGAATGTCGTACGACTTGTCCATCGCGCTCTCGACGATCGCGCACGGCCGGGGCGCGCCCGACGCGTCCGCGCCCGCGAGGAACGCCGCCGCCGTCTCGAGCGGCTTCTGTGTCGCGGAGACGCCGACGCGCTGCGGCGCTTCGGCTCCGCCCTCGCGGAGCAGCCGCTCGAGCCGCTCGAGCGACAAGCTCAGGTGCGCGCCGCGCTTGCTCGGGACGAGGTCGTGGATTTCGTCCACGACGACGTACCGGACCGTGCGCAGCATGTCCCGGCTCTTCTCGGCGAGCAGCAGCAGGTACAGCGACTCCGGCGTCGTGACGAGCACGTCGGGCGGCCGCTTCAGCATCGAGGCGCGCGTGCTTTGCGACGTGTCGCCGGTGCGCACGCCGGCCGTAATCGGCCGCCAATCCGCGCCGCCTCCGGCCTCCGCGGCGATCGCGTCCAGCGCCGCGGCGAAGCCGACGACATGGTGATGGATGTCGTTGTTCAGCGCCTTGAGCGGCGTCACGTAGAGAACGCGCACGCCGGGCTCGTACGGCCCGCTCTTCGCGCGCGCGATCGACTCAAGGCCGGGCAGCAGCGCGGCGAGGGTCTTGCCGGAGCCGGTAGGCGCGGCGATCAAGGCGTGCGCGCCGTCTTGGATGATATCCCAGGCGCGGGTCTGCACGTCGGTCGGCTCGCCGAAGGAGCGGGAGAACCAGGTTCCGATCACAGGATGAAAATCGGTCAACGCGGCATGCGTCATGGGGGTTCCTCCGTTTCGAAGGTCATTCGATAATTCGATCGTATTCGTTCGTTCATCGAATTGCAACGGTCGGCAGGAATGGGGTCCATTCTATTGAGAATCCTTTTCATTTTCGTATTGACAGAGCCTGTAGGGGGTGGTACTCTTCATCTTATGATATTGATAATGATTTTCATTACCATAGATACAAAAGGGGAGCATCCAACTTATGAAACCGTTCAAATCCGTAAGTACGCTATTGATTGCCGCCTTGTCGGTCGGCCTGACCGCCGGCTGCGCGTCGAACGCGGCGCAAGAGGGAGAAAGCGCGAACTCCGGCACCGGGGCCGGTAAACAGGAAGTGAATGTATATACGGCTAGACATTACGATGTCGACGGATTGCTTTATGAACAGTTCACGGAGGAAACCGGCATCGTCGTCAACGTGATCGAGGGGAAAGCGGAAGAGCTGATCGAGCGGCTGAAGCGGGAAGGCGAGAGCACGTCGGCCGATCTGTTCATCACAGTCGACGGGGGCGTATTGAACAATGCGAAGCAGCACGGCGTGCTGCAGCCGGTCGAATCCGAGACGGTCGAAGCCCAAGTGCCCGACCATCTTCGCGATCCGGAGAACCAATGGATCGGCTTGTCGACGCGCGCGCGGGTCATCGCCTACTCCAAGGAGCGAGTGACGCCGAATCAATTGTCCACCTACGAGGACCTCGCGACCGAGAAGTGGAAGGGTAAGGTATTGGTTCGTTCGTCCACGAACATGTACAATCAGTCGCTCCTCGCCTCCTTCATCGCCCTCGACGGCGAAGAGAAGACGCAGGCGTGGGCGGAAGGCATCGTGGGCAACATGGCGCGCGATCCGGAGGGCGGGGACCGCGACCAGGCGAAGGCGATCGTGGCCGGCATCGGCGACGTCGCGATCATGAATACGTATTACGTCGGCCAATTGCTGGCGTCGGACGACGCGGAGGAAGTGAAGGTCGGCGAGCAAATCGGCGTATTCTTCCCGAACCAAGAAACGACGGGCACGCATGTGAACATTAGCGGCGCGGGCTTGGCGAAGCACAGCAAGAACAAAGACAACGCGATCAAGCTGATCGAATTCCTCACGGCAGCCTCGGCGCAGTCGACGTTCTCCGCGGAAAATTTCGAATTCCCCGTCAATCCGGAAGCGACGCTGCCCGAGCTGCTCGTATCCTGGGGCGAGTTCAAGGCGCAGGAGATCGACTTCGGCGCGCTCGGGGAGAACAACGGCAAAGCGGTGGAGATCATGAACAAAGCGGGTTGGAAATAAGTGTTACGGCCAGCCGGGCGATCGCTTCGCACCATTCATCAGGGCTGGATATGGGTTAGTTTCTTATCGGCGGCAATAATATTGCTGCCGATTTTCTCCATTCTATCGTCCGTATTCCGGCCGGCGAACGAGAATTGGGCGCATATCCGGGAATATATGTTGTGGGGATACGCGCTGCCCTCGCTCGTTCTCGTCGTCGGCGCGGGCGTTCTGACCGCGGCGCTCGGGACGTTGCTGGCCTGGTTGGTAGCGGCCTACGAATTTCCGTTCCGCAACATGTTCCGCTGGGCCTTGATGCTGCCGCTTGCGGTTCCGCCTTATATAGCCGCGTACACGTACAGCAACATGCTCAGCTATACGGGCATCGTGCAGAAGACGCTGCGAGCGTGGGGCTTCCAGCCGGATCAGGCATGGTTTCGCATCATGTCGATGCCCGGCGCGATATTCATCTTTACGATGTTCTTGTACCCGTACGTCTATATTATCGTGAAGGCGTTCCTGGAACGGCAGAGCGGAGGCTACGTCGAAAACGCGCGCTTGTTAGGCAGGAAAGGAGGATTCCTCTTTCTTCGAGTCGTTCTTCCGATCGCCCGTCCGGCGATGGCCGGCGGCGCGACGCTCGTCGCCTTCGAGGTGCTTAGCGATTACGGGGTCGTCAATTATTACGGGATTCAGACGTTTACGACGGCCATTTTTAAAACCTGGTTCGGCATGTACGATATCGAGTCGGCCACGCGTCTCGGCGCTTGGTTCATGCTTGGCATCGTCGGCGTCGTCGTGCTCGAGCGGACGCTGCGGCGACGGCGGCGGTACAGCGCGACGACCGGCCGCGGCAACCGGCTCGTCCCGGTCCGCCTGGCGGGGGCCCGGGCGTGGGCGGCGACGGCGCTGTGCGGCGCCGTGCTGATGGCGGCCTTCCTCGTCCCGGTGGCGCAGCTGCTGCAATGGGCGACTTGGACGTACGCCGACGTCGTCGGCCGTGCGGATTTCTGGCGTATGACCGGCAACACGGTGTACGCGGCGCTGCTGGCGACCGCGATCATTATGGCGATCTCCGCGGTCGTCGCGAATACGGCTCGGCTCATGAACAATGTCTGGGGATTCTCGATCGCGAAGCTGGCCACGGCCGGTTATTCGATCCCGGGGGCGATCGTCGCCATCGGCGTGCTATCCCTGTTCATCGGGCTGGACGGATGGTTCGCCCCGGTCTATTCCTGGCTCGGTTGGGGCGAAGCGCCGCTGATTCTAAGTTTATCGCTCGTTATGCTTGTGGCAGCCTATGTCGTTAGATTTATGGCAACCGGGTACAACGCTACGGAGGCCGGGTTCGAGAAGGTCGGGCGTAAATATACGGAAGCTTCCCGGATGTTAGGCGCGGGCCCGATTCGGACGTTCTTCGCCGTCGACTTGCCCTTGATCCGCGGGGCGCTGCTGGGCGGCGTCATTCTGACGTTCGTGGAGGCCGTGAAGGAATTGCCGCTCGCCCTGCTGCTGCGGCCGTTCAACTTCGACACGCTGGCCACGAAGGCGTACCAATACGCCGGCGACGAGCGGATCTTCTCCGCCGCCGTGCCGTCCTTGCTCATTATCGGAGTTAGTATGATATCTGTCGTGATTCTCCATCATATAGGGAAGGACGTGAAGTCATGAGCTTTGTAACCGTAGATCAGGTCACCTTCGCCTATCCTTCCGTTCGTAAGCCCGTGATCGATCGGCTGTCGTTCGCGATGGAGCGGTCGGAGATCGTGGGCGTTCTGGGGCGAAGCGGCAGCGGGAAGAGCACCCTGCTGCGCATCGTCGCCGGTTTGGAGGCGCCGTCCGGGGGGCGGATCGCGATCGGCGGCCGGACGGTGCTGGACGATCGTACGTTCGTACAGCCCGAAGCGCGCGGAGTGGGCATGGTGTTTCAAGACTACGCGCTGTTCCCCCATCTGACGGTCGGGAAAAATATATTGTTCGGGCTGCATCGGCTGCCTCGTTCGCAACGGGCTGCGCGGATGCGCGAGATGCTCGAGCTGGTGAAGATGTCCGAGTACGAGGAACGCTACCCTCATGAATTGAGCGGAGGCCAGCAACAGCGGATCGCGGTCGCTCGCGCATTGGCACCTCGTCCCGCGCTGCTGCTTATGGATGAGCCCTTCAGCAGCCTCGATGCGGAGCTTCGCTCGGCGATTCGCGGCGAGCTCCGAGACATTCTGAAGCGGACGGAGACGACTTGCCTGCTCGTGACTCACGATCAGCAGGACGTTCATGCGATCTGCGATCGAATAATTCGCATCGGATCGAACGAAGCGGCGCTGCAGCCGGTCGGCTAACGTACGCGGAGCGCCGCGGAACCATCTCCATGAATTCGACGATGACCATGACTACAGAAAGCGCGGTGTTCGGCGTATGAAAGTCAAGGTATGCTGCAAAAACTTAAAGCGCTGCGACGGGAAATCGACGGTGAAGGCGCTGAAGTGCGAGTTCCCCGACGTGAAATGGAAGAAGAAGGACTGCCTCGGACGCTGCGGCGCCTGCAAGAAGGGCGCGATCGCGGAGATCGGCAAGGGCGAAGCGTTCCTGTGCAAGAAGGATCCCGATACGCTGTATGCGGAGCTGAAGAAGCTGCTGGTCTCCGCGAAAACCGGATAAGCAGAAGTGGAAAATGACGCGGTCGCCGCCAAGGCGACCGCGATTTTTTTTACCACCGCGGAGGGGGCTGCCCGCAATGTTGCAGTGTATATGGCTAGGGACGTCGTAGTTTTATTCCGCCGCTGCCCTTGGGGCGCTTCGTCCTATATTTCCCTCGCGTACATGCGCTGATCCTGAAGCCGGATCAGCACCTTGCCGAAACGTCCGCCTTCATGGACGACTACGTTCCCGGACGGATACGCGTGCTCCAGATAGTCGGTTATGATGTTCCGGGTCCGGTCGTCCGCGGGCAGACGGCGATGGCCGAGCCAAGTCATCGCTTCCTGCAGCGCCGCCTCTCTGGAGAGTTCTTTCGTTTTCGTCTCCCGCGTGATCAGCGCCTCGTAGGCATACCCCTTCAAGTACAACAGATGCTGCAAATATCCCATATCCGTATGTTTCGTTTGGTAGGGTTGATCGGCGACGAGCGGCCAGACTTCATGCACGAGGCTGTGCTCCGCAGCGCTCGCCGGCATACTGATATAGCAAAACCGCCGGGCGCAGCTTAGCACCTTCTCCACGCTCTCCCAATTGTGTATGACCGGGCACATCGAGGCGAAGACGAGATCGAACGCTTGAATCCAGCCTACGGCTTGCACGTCGATCGCTTCGAACGGTTCGGGGACGATCTTCACCTGGCCTGTCGGGAACCCCGCGACGTTCCGTTCCAACAGCTCGATCTGCGGAGGCGACGTCTCTATGGCTGTTACGCGGGCCCCGCGCTCCGCGAACGGCACCGCGAACACGCCGGTAGCGGCGCCGATATCCAGAATGGAGGAGCCGTCGAATCGAACGCCTTGTCCTGCTAGCCAATCCATGATCCGTCGGGTGCGCTTCCTCCCTTCCTCGCTGAACGATTGTTCGTCGAACGTCCTGGCTTTCGGATCGAAAGATCTCGTCGGGTCGACTCCGTTCCGCTTCATCTCGAGGAGCCTCGCATCGGATTCGTCTTTCCACGCTTTCTCCCACGCCTCCGTATGAAACAAATCGTTCATGATCGACTCCATCCTCTCAATTTATTATAGACCCACAATATCCATGATAGTCGTTTTCGCTCGAAGTTGCAATGACATTCTAGTTACGGACGTTGAGCGTTCGATGGTATTTTACTTACGTGAATTCGGAACGTTAGTCGATGGACCAACAAATTAAAAATCCGTTTGCCAAAATAACGATAATACAATACAATTACGTTTGTTCATGAACAAACATTATCGTGAGGTGTTTATATGTTTACGAATCGTTACGTGAATGCGATCCTTCTCTCCCGGGTGCTGCTGCAGCTTGGCATCTGGATACGCAATTTCGCGATCTTGCTGTACGTCATGGATATGACGAACAATGATGCCCGCTTCGTCTCGCTCATTTCCGTGGCGGAGTTCGGCCCGATCTTCCTGTTCGCGGTCATCGGCGGCACGTTCGCCGACCGGTGGCGGCCGAAGCGGACGATGGTGTGGTGCGACGTCTTGTCCGCCGCGTCGGTGCTGCTCGTCCTGCTCGCGATGCAAGGCGGCGCCTGGTACGCGGTATTGCTCGGGACGTTCGTCTCCGCGAGCTTGTCGCAATTTTCCCAACCGTCGGCGATGAAAATATTCAAAACCCATGTCCCGCCGGAGCGGCTGCAAGGCGTCATGGCGTTATTCCAGACGATGGCGGGCATCTTCACGGTGGCGGGACCGGCGATCGGCACGGTCGTCTATCAGCGGTACGGCATCGAGGCGGCGCTCGCGACGGCGACGGCGTTGTTCTTCGCTTCCGGTCTCGTCTTGGCGTTGCGTCTGCCGCGGGACGGTGCGGCGGCGAACGCGAGACAGGCCGTGCGGAGCAGCATCCGTCAAGAGCTTGTCGCCGGCCTTAGATACGTACGCAGCCGGCGCGCGCTGACGATTCTCGTCGCGGTGTTCGCGGCATCGGGCTTCGCGGCAGGTCTGACGCAGCCGCTCATGGCGTTCGTGCCGATCGACAATCTGGGCCAAGACAAGACGTTCCTCCAGTGGCTGCTCATGGCGAACGGCCTCGCGATGCTCGTCGGCGGGGCGGCGCTCATGACGATCGCGAAGAAGGTGCCCCCGCAGCGGCTGCTCGCGTTCGGGCTCGCGTCCGGCGCGCTCTGCACGGTCGGCACGGGCTTCTCCGTCTCCGTCGGCTTGACGCTTGCCTTCCAGGCGCTGGCCGGCTTCGGCGCGCCGTTCATTCACGCCAGCGTCCAGACGCTGCTCATGCGCCATGCCGAGGCGGCGTTCGTCGGCCGGGTGAGCGGCGTCGTATCGCCGGTGTTCTCCGGCATGATGGTCGTCGGCATGGGCGTCGCCGGGCCGCTGAAGACCGCGACGTCGCTGCCGACGGCGTTCGCGGCCGGCGGCGCGCTGTTCTTCGTCGGCGCCGCGCTGCTGCTGCCGCTGCTTCGAACGCCCCGCGGGGCGAGCGCCTCGGCGCAGGGGTGACCGCGCGGCCGCCGCGCCTTGTTTTGCGCCGGAGCGGCGGTCTGGTACAATGGTAGCGAGAGTTTACGCGAAAGGAACGCCATTTTCCGAATGAAGACGGTCTTAGCTACCCTGAATGCGAAGTACATTCATATGTCCCTCGCGCTGCGCTACCTGAAAGCGTACAGCGAGAAGGAGTTCGATATCGAGCTCGCGGAATATACGATTAAGGATCCGGCCATGAACGTGGTGACCGACTTGTTTCGGCGCGCCCCCGACGTGGTCGGGTTTTCGTGTTATATCTGGAATATCGAAGAGACGATTCAGATTGTGCGCATGCTGAAGAAGATTCGCCCCGACGTGCGCGTCGTGCTCGGCGGCCCCGAGGTGTCGTACGACACGCAGTATTGGATGGAGCGCGTGCCCGAGGTCGACTTCATCGTCATGGGCGAGGGCGAGGAGACGCTGCACCATCTGCTGACGGAGCTGCGCGACGGTTCCGACAAGTTCCACTTCGTGTTCGGCATCGCGTATCGCGGGCGGAACGGCGAGGTCGTCCTGAATCCCGGCCGGCCGAAGACGTCGCTCGACGACTTGCCGTCGCCGCATTATTTCGCGGAGGACGCGCCGCAGCTGCCGACGCGGGTCGTGTACTTCGAGACGTCCCGCGGCTGTCCGTTCTCCTGCCAGTTCTGCTTATCGTCCATCGAGGTCGGCGTGCGGTACTTCGACATCGAGCGGACGAAGCGGGACCTGCTGCATCTGATCCGGTCGGGCGCGAAGCTCGTTAAATTCGTCGACCGGACGTTCAACATCAAGCGCGACTACGCGCTCGAGATCTTCCAGTTCCTCATCGACAACCACGGCGGGTCGTGCGTGTTCCAATTCGAGATTACGGCGGACATCATGCGGCCGGAGGTCATCGCGTTCCTCAGCGAGCATGCGCCGCCGGGCGTGTTCCGGTTCGAGATCGGCGTGCAGTCGACGAACGAGGAGACGAACGAGATCATCCAGCGGCGTCAGAACTTCGCGAAGCTGTCGCGCACCGTGACGATGATTAAGGAGAGCGGCAAGATCGATCAGCACTTGGACCTCATCGCAGGGCTGCCGGAGGAGAACTACGAGTCGTTCCGCAAGACGTTCAACGACGTGTTCGCGCTGGGGCCGGAGGAGTTGCAACTAGGATTCTTGAAAATGCTCCGCGGCACCGGCGTCCGCGCCCGCGCCGCCGACTACGGCTACGTCTATATGGACCATGCGCCGTATGAGATTCTCGGGAACGACGTGCTGCCGTTCTCGGACATCGTCCGCATCAAGCAGGCCGAGGATGTGCTGGAGAAATACTGGAACGCGCATCGCGCGGACGCGTCCGTGCGCTACTTGATCGACGAGGCGTTCCCGTCGGCGTGGGACTTCTTCCAGCGCTTCGGCGCGTACTGGGAGTCTCGGGGCTGGGAGCGGATCGGCCATCAGCTCGAGGACCTGTTCTCGCGGCTGCGCGAGTTCGTCGCGATGGAGGCGGCCGCCGCGCTGCCCGTCGCGGAAGGGCTCATGAAGCTGGACTACTTCCGCCAGCACAAGTACCGCCCGCGCAAGCTGTGGTGGGACATGCAGCTGTCCGCCGAAGAGCATGCCGCTTGGATGCGCGCGCTCGTCGAGCGGCCGTCGGAGGCCGGCGAAGCGTTCGCCGCGCTGCGCCTGTCGGAGCGCGAGCTGCACAAGCAAGTCATGATCGACCGCGTGCCGTTCGATCTCGCCGCGTATCTCGCGGACGGCGTCGTGCGCGTCGGCCGAGGCGCGGAGTCGCTGTTGATCGCCCGCTTCTCTTCGGACGCGGTCAGCCGCGCCGAGATTTACGCGCTGCCGCTGTCCGCCGCCGGGGTGGGGGCGTAGCCGATCCCCGCCGGACTCGAACCGCCGTCGCTCACCCGACGGCGGTTTTTCTGTGCCCGCAAGCGCGTATCCGGCGATGAGCGAAGCTAAGAAAGTACCAGTACAAGTCATCGTTGCCGCATTCCAGCGGATCCAACAATTCGTTTACAATGATTCTTGTAAATCGAAAGGAGGGGGCAGTCGAATGGTGACGTTGCGAACCGATTTTCCGGGGGGCAATGGAACGCTTCTTCGTTCCGAGAGCGACGCCGAAGGAGAAACCGTATGGGTTATCGCCGATAGCAAGGCCGGGGAGCCGCAGCCGCTGTGGTTTCATGTTCGAATCGAAGGGGCTAGAGGTCCAAGGGTTCGCTGCGTGTTGGCCAATGCCCAGCAATGCTTGGGGAATGTCTTCCGGTGGAAGGACAACTTCCTCGTCGTGCGCGAAGGCGAAGGGCCGTGGAGACGAGCTGGGCAAGCGAGGGTCGAAACGAACGAGCATCTCGTTCCGGAGATGGTTTGCGACATCGAGACGACCGGAGGTCCGTTGGAGGTCGCCTTCTGCTTCCCGTATCAACAAGAACAGCTGAATGAGGCGATCGCTATAAGCGAGCGTTGGAAGTCCGGAACGATCGGATATTCGCGGCAAGGTCGCGAAATAACAAGAATCTACAATGATCTTGGCGATGGGCATCGCTCGAAGCCCGGCGTGTACCTCGTCGCGCGGCAGCATAGCGGGGAAACGCCGGGGAGCTGGGTGCTGGACGGCATAATTAGACATCTAGCGTCCTTGCCGGCAGCGCAAGCCGACAAGATGTGTTGGTGGGCGGTGCCCTTCGCCGATCCGGACGGCGCGGCGGAAGGATACTACGGGAAGGATCAATATCCGCACGACCTGAACCGTTCCTGGAATCAACCGCCGGCGCGTGCCGAGGTATTCGCGATACAGAAGGATTTGCAGCGGTTCGGCAACAGGTGTACCCCGGCCGCGTTAATCGACCTGCACGCGCCTGCGCACCATGAACGCGGCTGCTATTTCTACGCCTCGAGAACCCCCGAGCGTCTATCCGAGGTGACTTTGCGTTTGGCTCATCGCTTTATCGAACGGCTCCCGGAACGGCTCCGGGGGGAGGAGACGTTCCGATATTCCGGCGTCATGCAAACCAGTGCGCAAGCGGGCGAGAGCTTCACCAAGTATGTAATGAATCGGCTCGGTTACCCGGCGCTGACGCTGGAATGCTCCTATCAAGGGCCGTCGGGCTCGAGCCCTTACACGATCGAAGATTATCGCTTTATCGGGAAGACGTTAGCGGATACGATCTATGAACTGATTACATAAGAGACGGCGCACGTCGGTTAGTTGGGAGGATTTGCCGTAGTTTTCTCGTCATGGCGTTCGGTCCGGTCCTATGGTACCATCACTAGAACATATTGATTCGCGGTGGCGGCGTCGCTGGCGAAGGACGTGAGGTGTGAACGAGAACATGAAGCTGATCATTATCGAGGACGAAGCGGATATATTGAACGGGATGAAGGAAGCGGCGCTTCTGCTCGGCGATCGGATCGAGCGCGTATTCGCCGTGACGCAAGCGGAAGTCGCGTTGGAGCTGATCGCGGAGCATCGTCCGGAGATCATCGTAACCGATATCGTGCTTCCGAATATGACCGGACTTGATTTGATGGAGCAAATTACGAGCCGGGAATATCATCCCAAGATCATTGTGGTAAGCGGATACAGCAACTTCTCGTACGCGCAGCGAAGCATGAAGCTCGGAGCCATCGATTACATGCTGAAGCCGTTCGCTCGGGAAGAGTTCATCCAGAAGCTCGGCAGCGTGGCAGAGATGGTGTCGACGGAGCGCGAGGTCGGCAAGGCGCTGCAGTTCGCCGACTCGAATGCCCTTCTCGGCACGAAGGCGCTGCGCGACAAATTTCTCTTAGGGTTGTGCATGAACCCGGTGCCGCTTCACGAGCATACGGTGCATCGGCTGAAGGTGTTCGGACTCGAATGGATAGCGGGAGGTGCGTTCTGCGTCATCGCGCTCGACCGGGTGGAGGATGACAAGCAGCCGCTCTCTGAGAAAGAGAAGGATTTGCAAATTTTCGCAGTGGGCAATATTGTCGAGGACGTCTTAGAGAGCCACACACCCTCCGTCGCGTTCCGGAATATTCACAACCAATGGGTGATCTTGACCGGCTGCGACGACGTGTTTCAGCTCACGGAAGCTATATCCGCCAGCATCATGAAGTTCCAGCGCTTGAAGGTCAGCCTAGGGATCAGTCTGCAGATGAACTCGTTTCAATCCGTATCCAGGGCTTACGAACAAGCCCTGCAAGCGCTCGGGATGTCTCATCTGGATAAACTGGGGCATCGGCTGTTCTACTCGGAGATCGAAAGCTACGGACTCGGGAGCGGCCCGCAGAACGACTACGAGCAAATTGCGGAATATATTTATCTGGATCAGCCCGAAGCGATTCGAACTGCGGTGACCTCCGTGGTGAACGGGTTCGTCGCGTCCGTCGGCGCGAAGGGCCGTCAAGCGCTGACGCAACGGTGCATCGAGTGGGTCGTTCACGTCCATACGCAGCTTGCGGACAAGCTGAAGATTACACTGAAGCAAATTTCGATCCAGCTCTGGGTCGACCTAGACGCCTGCGAATCCTTGGAGGAGGTCCGGGCGCTTTTGATCCGGTATTTCGGGCAACTAACCGAGCAGATTGCCGCCGCGCCCATGAATCCGATCGTCGAGAAGGCGCTGCAACGCATCCAGTCGGGGTATCCGCACAATATTACGCTGCAGAGCATCGCCTCCGAGCTGGCCACGCATCCCGTATGGTTGAGCCAGCTGTTTAAGCGGGAGACGAAGCAGACGTTCTCCGATTACGTGACGGGGATTCGCATGGAGGAGGCCAAGCGGCTGCTTCGCGAATCGAACTTGAGAATATACGAAATCGCCGAAGCCGTCGGCTATGCCGACTTGCAGCACTTCGGGCAAATGTTCAAGAAGCGCGTAGGTCTAACGCCGAAGGAGTATCGACTCGGAAAATGAGAACGAGACGATTTTCCCTAAACTCTACCTTGTTCCGGAAGCTGTTTCTGTTATTAATCGTCTCTTTCTACATCCCCTTGTTGATCGTCGGATACTTGACGTATCACTTGTCCAGCGGCCAGATCGAACGAATGTCCGCCTCCTTCCTAACGGATAATCTCAGTTATAACGAGAATCGAATATTAGAGGTGTTCGGGGAAATCGAGCAGCTTTCCGTCCAAGTATATTCCTCCGAGAAGCTGCAGGAGCTGCTGCTCGCGGCCAAGCGGGGCGAGATGGAGGACTTCGAATACATCGGGGAGCTCGGCCCGATTCTCTACGAGCTTTCGAACATGAACGAATATTATATCAGTATCTACCCATCGGATGCGGAGCGGTTCCGCAATTACGATCTGATGAAGGCGAATTCGCCGTCGGCGGACCCAGAGTGGCTGGAGCGGGCGCTGCATTACGAAGGGTCCGGTTATTGGCTGAACGAGACCCGTTCGGACTTCGCGGGGCTTCGGTCGGATTTTTATTACATTCGCCCGATCCGCTCGTTGAACCTGCCGTTCGACGTGATCGGCGTCATGACGATCCGCTTGCCGAGCCGGCACGTCTCGGAGCGCATTCTTGTGCTGGACCGGTATCCGAATCATAAGGTCAGCATAT
The DNA here is from genome assembly GCA_031181325.1 of Paenibacillus sp. Lineage (GTDB taxonomy): Bacteria > Bacillota > Bacilli > Paenibacillales > YIM-B00363 > Paenibacillus_AE. The sequence goes on along the minus strand of JAPSKX010000106.1, from coordinate 1,046 downwards.
TCGACGGGCGAAATCACGATCTGCTGAAGCCGGTGGGAAGCGGGGCGGTTCAAGCGGATCGGACGGAAAACCTGTTGTCCTCGGGCAAGAAGGAATTTCAAGTCGTGTCGGGGCAAGAAGGGGACTATTACGCGGCCTCGATCGGCATCGGCAACGACGATTGGAAGATGGCCGCGACGATCCCGGTTTCGGACGTCAGGGGTCCGATCCATCAGCTGAGGCAATCGATCTGGTGGATCGTGCTCGGAAGTTTGCTCTTGATCGCCGTCTTGCTGCTCTTCATTACGAACAGCTTTACCGTGCCGATCCGCGTTCTCGTGGGCCATATGAAGAAGTTAAATATCGGCGTGTTGGAGTATTGCCAATCGTTCGCGGCGCGGCGGGACGAGATCGGACAGCTCGTAGCCGGATACAACGGCATGATACGGGGCATGCAGGAGCTGCTCGAGCAGACGAAGGCGTCGGAAGGCGTGAAGCGGAAGCTGGAGATTCAGATGCTGATGCATCAAATCAACCCGCACCTGCTTTATAACACGCTGGATTCCATCAAGTGGAAGGCGGAGGTCGCCGGAGAGCGATCGATCGCCGAGATGGCGACGCTGCTCGCGAATTTGCTGCGATTCAGCTTGAACGAAGGCGACGAAATCACGACCGTAGAGCGCGAAGTCGAGCAAGTGAAATGTTACTTGACCATCGAGCAGCTGCGGAACAACGGCGGATTTCATGCGATGTATCATGTGCAGACGGATTTATGGAACGTGCCCTATATGAAGCTCTCGATCCAGCCGATCGTGGAAAACTGCGTGAAGCACGGCATGAAGAAGATGGAGCGCGGACAAGGGAAGATCATGATCTCGATCTACGCGGAGGACGGCGATATCTTATGCCGCGTGGAGGATAACGGCCCCGGCTGCAGCGATGAGGAGCTCGAGGCGCTGCGGCGCTTGGACGGCGATCGGTCCGGCTCGAAATTCGGCGGGATCGGGCTTAGCAACGTGGGGAAACGGTTGAAGGCCCACTACGGCCCTGCGTACGGATTGGAGTTC
>JAPSKX010000105.1 GCA_031181325.1 Paenibacillus sp. | reverse complement strand
GTCATCCTGCTGTGCAGCGCATATATGTTGTCCCGCTCGTTCACGAAGCCGGTCCGCAGGCTCGTAGAGAAGATGGATCGGCTTCACGACGTGCAGATCGTATCCAAGCTATCGGAGACGAGACAAGACGAGATCGGCAAGCTGGCGCGAAGCTTCAACGCCATGCTCGAGCGTATCCATCTGCTGCTCCAGGAGACGAAACGCGCGGAGGAACAGAAGAAGGAGTACGAGCTGAAGATGCTGCGCAGTCAGATCGCGCCCCACTTCCTCTACAACACGCTGGCCTGCATCAGCAGCCTCGCGAAGCAGCACAAGATCGCCGAAGTCCGGCAGACGATCCGATCCTTGGTTGGCTTGTTAACGTTCAGCTTCGACAAGCACGGCGAATTCGTCACGCTGGAGGAGGAGCTCGAAGGACTTCGCATGTACATGCATATTCAACAGGTGCGTTATGGGGCGAGCTATGCGTACGAGCTCGACGTCGACCCGGCCCTGCTGGACAATCGGATCTTAAAGCTCACCTTGCAGCCATTGGTGGAGAATGCGTTGTTCCACGGCATCGCGCCGAGAGGCGGCGGAACGGTAACGATCAAGGGCCTCGCGGAAAAGGGGAGAATGCGCCTGTACGTCCGCGACGACGGCGTAGGGGTTCGGTCGGGAGACGTCCGAACCGCGCTGCGGCGACAGCCGTCCGAGCCGTCGCGTCACCGATTCACGGGCATCGGACTCGCCAACGTGCATGATCGCATTCGCATTCATTTCGGCGACGGGTACGGGCTTAAGATCGGGGGGCGAGAAGGGGCGGGAACCGTCGTGCGGATCGAACTGCCGTTGACGAAGTTCGCCCCGACGGTCGATGGAGCCGTTCGCTAACAATTCGAACACTTTTTCAGATTTTGTGTATAACGGCTTCGGGCGCGGATCGACTACAATGATTTTATTGATATGGCAGCGCTTACAAAATGGATGGAGAGGGGAAATTCATGGTCGTTCACGCCTTGCGGAAATTCGGTCCGTTCTACCTGATGCTCCTGCCCGGAGTCGTGTATTTTATTGTATTTCGTTATTTCCCGATGTATGGCATGATCATCGCCTTCAAGGATTTCGCCATTATGGAAGGCATTATGGGCAGCGATTGGGCGAATCCGTGGTTTAAGCATTTCGAGACGTTCTATCGTTCGCCTTACTTCGAACAACTGCTCACGAACACGGTGCTTATAAGCTTGTACAAACTCGTATGGGGGACCGTTCCTCCGATCCTGCTGGCGCTGCTCCTGAACGAATGCCGCGTTCGGTGGTTGAAGTCGATCGTACAGACGCTGACGTACATGCCTCATTTTCTGTCTTGGGTCATCATCTTCGGGATATTGCTTGCGCTGCTGTCCCAGAACGGCGGACTCGTGAACCGTTGGATCGTGGAAGCCGGGGGGGAGTCGATCCCGTTCCTGACGTCCACCGCCTATTTCCGCAGCATCTTGGTCGGATCGGAGGTATGGCAGAATTTAGGTTGGGGAGCCATCATCTATCTCGCCGCGATCGCGGGGATCGATCCCACCCTCTATGAAGCGGCCAGGGTCGACGGCGCAAGCCGACTGCGGATGATTTGGCATATCACGCTTCCCGGCATACGCAGCGTCATCGTCTTATTGTTCATTCTAAAGCTCGGACATCTGTTGGATGCCGGATTCGACCAAATCTATATTCTGTACAACATCCAGGTGTATCCGGTCGCCGATATTCTCGACACCTGGGTGTACCGAACCGGCTTACAGCAGCTTAACTTCAGCCTCGCTTCCGCCGTCGGATTGTTCAAATCGCTGATCGGCATGGCGCTCGTCCTTATGGCGAACAACATCGCGAAGCGGTGGGGGGAGGGCATATGGTAAGAAATCTCGAGGACAAGGTGTTCAATACCGTCGTCTATACGATTCTCGGTTTCTGCGCGCTGATCGCCGTATTTCCGCTGATGTACGTCGTCTCCGTCTCCATCACGCCGTTCGGGGAAGTATTGCGCAACGGAGGTTTCATCCTGATCCCGCGGGAGATCACGTTCACGGCGTATAAGACGCTGCTTACGGAATCGAACTTGCCGCAGGCGTTCAAGGTGACCGTGCTCATTACGGTCGTCGGCACCGCGATCAATCTCGTCCTGACGGGGTTGATGGCGTATCCGCTCAGCCGCAAGCTGCTGCCCGGACGACAGTTTTTCTTGCTCATGATCGTCTTCACGCTCATTTTCAGCGGCGGATTGATACCTACGTATTTAATCGTGAAAGCCGTCGGACTGCTCGACTCGATCTGGGCGATGATTCTACCGAACGCGATTTGGAGCTTCAATGTGCTCATTATGAAGAGCTTCTTCGAGAGTCTTCCCGAGGAGCTGTTCGAATCCGCGAGGATGGACGGCGCGAAGGAATTCCGGATATTGCTGCAGATCGTCGCGCCGCTGTCCGTGCCCGTCATTCTTACGATCGGTTTGTTTTACGTCGTCGGGCATTGGAACGAGTTTTTCCAAGCGATCTTCTACGTTACGGACCGCACCTTGTTCCCGCTGCAGGTCATCGTCCGCGAAATCTTAATGCAAAGCCAACAGCCGCTGGAGAACGCGGACAATGTCATGCCGACGCAGACGATGCAGATGGCGTCCGTCATGATCGCAAGTCTCCCTGTGCTCGTCGTATATCCGTTCATCCAGAAGCACTTCACGAAAGGGATGCTGCTCGGCTCGATCAAAGGGTAATCCGGGCGCCGTACGGGATCTGGCCAGACGTACGGCGGACCGATCGCCAATAGAAGAGAAGGAAAGGGGCATTGTCCATATGAAAAATAGGAAGCTTACATTGGGATTGACCGCCGCCATTTTGTCGATCGGCACGGCGCTTACGGGATGCAGCGGAGGGAACGGCGGGGCCGCGACTTCGTCGAACGGCGCCACCGGCGGGGACAACGCCGAGACGTCCGGTCAGAAGACGACCGAATCCCCGGCCGGCGCCGAGGGCGCATCCGCCGGGAAGGCGATCGCGCTCGAAATTATCGAGGGCGGCAACAATCTGCCATCGCCCGATCAAGACATGATTAAACAAGAGCTGGATAAGGCGCTGAACATCGACTTGAACTTGACGGTATACGCCTCCGGCGACGACTACAAGAATCAGCTTAACGTTCGCATGGCGTCCGGCAACTTCCCGGATCTGTTCGCCGTCGACCGACAACAGCTGATCGAATTTTCCAAACAAGGACTGCTCCTGGATCTGACGCCTTATATGGATAAGCTGCAGCAGGTGCAGACGTTCATCGGCGAAGACAGCTTGAAGAAGGGAATGGTGGACGGGAAAATCTACGCGGTCTCCAAGAGTCCGCAAATCCCGTATAATACGTACTTCGTCCGCAAGGATTGGCTCGATAAGCTGCAGCTGCAGGTCCCTACGACGATCGAAGAGCTGAAAGCCGTATCGACCGCGTTCGCGAACGACGATCCCGACGGCAACGGCAAGAAGGATACGTTCGGTCTGACCGGAGGCAAGCTGAACGGCGCATTCGCACCGGTGTTCGGCGCATTCGGCGTCGCGAGTCCCGGGCAATTTTACGAGAAAGACGGCAAGGTCGTAAACTCGCTGTACGATCCCGCGATGAAGGACGCGCTCGCGTTCATCAAGTCGATGATCGAGACCGGCTCCATCGACCCCGAATTGCTTGCCAATACAGCGCTGCAGCATCAAGAGAAGGCGATCAAGGGACAGGCGGGCATCATTTACATCGACTGGCCGAACCTGACGAAGGAGCAATTCGTCGAGCAGATCGCGACCGTCAATCCGGAGGCCGAATGGATTCAGATCGCCGCGCCCGCCGGGCCCGGCGGACAGTTCGACGGCTCGTGGGATATCGGCGCGACGCCGGGCCGGTACGCGATCCCGAAAGCGCTGGAGAAAGAGCCCGAGAAGCTGCAGCGCGTATTCGATTTATTGAACTATATTTCCGATCCGGAAGGCGGCTCGATGCTCGTCCAGTTCGGCGTGGAGGGAACGCACTATACGCTTGACGGCGGCAATGTCGTGATGACCGACAAGGCCGGCGAGGTCGGACATTCGTGGTTGTATCAGTTCACTGGAAGACCGGAGATGGAGTATTTGCAAGCGAAGTTCGCGAAGCAGGCGGATTATATTCGTTTCGCGAACGATCAACCGCGCATTCAGGCGTTGAACGGCTTCATCGACCTGCCGGAAGGCTTCGTCGCGGCGGACGCGGACCGCTACATCGAGGAGGAGCTCGCGAAGTTCGCTTACGGCAAGCGGGATCTCGCCGAGTATGACGCGTTCTTGAAGACGCTGGAGACGACGATGAATTACAAGGCTTTAATAGATTCGGCCGCGGCGCAGCTGCATGCGCTCGGATACGGGAAGTAGCTCGAAGGCGCAAATCCGACCCGTCGCTCGGACGAAGCGGAAATCAGCTGGCGCACTACGTCCCGGAGGAGTCGATGGTCCCTCCGAAAGCGATGTGAATCGATCGCAGGGGGGGACGACATGCTCTCGTTGCAACCGTCGGATCATGCTATAATGATACCCGACGGATGGGGGAGTATGGAATGAAGAAGGCAGTGTACATACTGGGCGAGTTGAACGTCGATCTCATCATGACCGGCGACGACGTCACCCCGGAGTGGAATCGGGAGAAGCTGGTGAACTCGTTCGACATGGCGCTCGGCTCGTCGTCGGCGATTACGGCGTGCGGTCTGGCGGGGCTCGGTCTCGACGTGCGGATGGTTTCCGTCGTCGGGGACGACGAGATCGGCGTATTCTGCATCGAACGTCTGCGAGAGAGGGGCGTCTCGGTCGAGCACGTTGCTATACTCCAGGGAGAGAAGACCGGCGTAACCTTGTCGCTGTCCACGGCGCGGGACAGAGCGCTTCTGACGTACATGGGGACGATCTCGAAGCTGCGGCCGAACCATCTGCCGGAGCGGATGTTCGAAGAAGCCGAGCATATTCATTTCGGTTCGTATTTTTTGCAGGAGAGCATGAGAGAGCATTGGTTCGACTTGTTTTCCGAGGCGAAGGCGCGCGGCGTCACGACGTCGTTCGACGCCGGCTGGGATCCGAGCGAACGCTGGTTCAAGGACGAAATATCGAAGCTGCTGTCGGTGACGGATTATTTCGTCCCGAGCGAGGACGAGATTATGAACATCTTCGGCGGAACGAGCCTTTACGAGTCATTGGATGCGGTTCCCGCGCACGCGGGCCGCATCGCCGTGAAGTGCGGCGCGCGCGGAGCGGTGTTGAAGGCGCCCGGGAAGGAGCGCGTCGTCGTTCCGGCGTTCCCGGTGTCCCCGGTCGATACGACGGGAGCCGGCGATTCGTTCAACGCCGGATTCATCTATGCGAGCCTCGCCGGCCGCGACGACCGGGAAGCGCTGCGCTTCGCATGCGCGTGCGGCGCGCTCGCGACGACGCGCATCGGCGGCGCGAGCAGCGTTCCGACGCTGCAAGAGGTCGAGGCGATGCTGAACGCATGAAACGAAGAAAACGGAGAGACTCCCGTAAGGGACGTCTCTCCGTTTTCTATTTAATGACAAAACAATCCGAAATTTCGCAGCGGCCAGAAGGTCACCGGTTGACTCAGAAAGTACAGCACTTCCTCGAATCTAGAAACCGGCACGACCAGCAAATCCTTGTCGATGTCTCGCACTTGCTCGTACGCCGCGACCGGAACGAAGAACACTTTGGGCTCCGCACGCAGCGCCGCTTCCGTATACGCCTCGATATGCTCTACCATGCCGATCGTTCCGTCCGGCGCGACGGTCCCGACGCCCATGACGAATTGTCCTTGGGTCGCGTCCTCGGCATTCGTCGCATTCCACCCGGCCAGCGTCTTCATCAAGGCGTGCGGGTCGGTCGATGCGCCGTCGACTTCATAGAAGCTAGCCGGAACCTCGAACGGCAATTCATAGAGATCGCCGAAGTCTTCCGCGGATAATCCGTCCGCGTCGAGCGGGGGAGCGAGCGATAAGCCTTCGGCGGCTTCCGCCCGATTCCAAGAGGCCCGGTACAGTTCCCCCGCCAAGACGACGCGTTCCGTCACGTTCGGCGCCGCGATCCGGCCTTGCCCCGCGGCCGCGGCATATTCCGTCGGCGCCGCGGGCGCCGCGACCTGGAATCCTGGAACGGGGACGCACGCCACCGCCGGGATCGCCAGCAGCGCGATGCCGGCCCTCGCGGCCCAGGTCCGGCCTCCCCGCCATTCGAACGCGAGAACGAGCAAGCCGGAGGCTTGCATCATAATCAGAGCGGCCATGGGCAATACTTGGAACATTCCTAGTACGGTTGCGGTCAGGATAAGAAGAGAGAACAGTCGAACCGCGACACCGACCGGCCGTCCGGAAGCGTCTGTCTTTGCGGCTGCGAGCGCGCCGAATACGATCGCGGCCGCACCCGAAACCGCCGGAACGACGTCCGCGTTCGCCCCGAAGTGCGCGTAACATGCAAGGAGGTACATGTTTACGTATAACGACATGCCCGCGATTCTTAGCTTCATAAAATTTTCTCCCGAAATAGGTTGACGTGACGGCCATTAATTTCTACAATGAACCGGTATCCCTAGTATCCCTCTGGGGATTAAGGCTATTATAAACGGCAGGATTCAAATTGTCACGGAGGAGAACAGACATGAGCCACATTCGTTGGAAAAAATCGCTGTTCGCGTCGATCGCGCTCGCGCTCGCATTGACGACGGCGGCTTGCGGGGGGCAATCGAAACAGAACGAAGGAGCGCAAGGCGCAGCCGAAGAAACGCAAGAGGTACAGAAGCTTCGACTCGGCTATCTCAACGTCATGGACGACGCGCAGACGATTCTCGCGCACCGCGCGGGATTGTACGAGAAGCACGGCTTGGACGTCGAGATGCAGCTGTTCTCAAGCGGTACCGACTTGATTAAGGCGATCGTCGGCGGCCAGCTGGATGCGGGCGTGCTCGGCTTCTCGAACGCGCTGTCTTGGCTCGATAAAGGGGCGGACCTGAAAATCGTCGGCGGCGCGCAGATGGGCTACCACAGCATGCTCGTCGAACAAGACAGCGGCATCGCGAGCGTCGACCAGCTGAAGGGCAAGAGCGTCGCGTCGCAAAGTCAAGGCAGCACGGCCGACATCGTCCTGAACGGCGTCGTCTGGAAGCAAGCCGGACTCGCGCGCGAGGAAGTGACGATGCAATACGTCTCTCCGGCGGTAGCGATCCAATCGCTCGCTTCGGGGAAGGTCGACGGCGCCTTCGTCTTCGAGCCGTACGCCTCGATCGCGAAGATGACGTATCCAGTGAAGGAGATTTACGAGATCGGGCAGCAATGGCCGTTCCCGTGCATGGTCGTCATCGCATCGGGCGACATCGTGAAGAACAATCAGGCGGCGGTATACAGCATGCTGGACGCGCAGAAGGAAGCGATCGATATGCTCGAGAGCGACCCGGCGACGGCGGCGAAGCACATCACCGACGACTTTATTACGGAAGACACGCTGACGAAGCTCGACGGCTCGACCGTCGCGGCGGAAGCGGTCATCCAAGCGTCGATCGAATCCCAACAATTCAACTGGGAAATCACCGAGCAAGACATCGGACGGATGGACGAAGTCGCGCAGTTCATGGTCGAGCAAGGCATCTTGACCGCGAAGCCCGACGTGACTACCGCGCTTGACTTGTCCTGGCAAGAGCAACAAGCAGAATAGGGTGCGACTTCATGCGAAGCCTTCGTAACGTCTGGCCTTTCCTTGGCGCGGTAGCCACGCTACTTGCGCTGCTGCAGCTCGGGAATTGGCTGAATCCGATCATCTTCCCGACTTTGTCGTCGGTATTCGCTCGTCTCGGCAATAACCTGGGCGATGCGACGTTTTGGAACTCGCTCGGGACTAGCCTATACCGTCTGGGCGTCGGATACCCGATCGCCTGCGTCGTCGCGGGCTTCCTCGGACTGGTCGCGGGGCTGTATCGCGGCTTCGCCCTGTATTTGCGGCGGTTGATCGCGATACTTCAATCGATTCCGCCGATCGCGTGGCTGCCGTTCCTTATGATTATCTTCGGCTTCGGCGACCTTCCGATCATTCTGATCGTCATTATCGCAAGCTTCTTCCCGATGGCGTTGTCCGTCATGAACGGGACGGAAGGCGTCATCCGAACCCACCTGGAAGTCGCTAAGGTGCTCGGCGCGAATAAGGGACAACTGCTCCGCAAAGTGTATTTGCCCGAGACGTTCCCATCGTTCATTACCGGCGCCCAGGTCGCCTTCGGCAACGCGTGGCGTTCGCTCGTCGCGGGCGAGATGGTCGGGAGCGCGATGATCGGGCTTGGGTTCTCGATCAACTTCGCGGGCGACATCGCCGATATGACCGGCGTGATCATGTATATTATCGTGATCGGCGTCATCGCGACGATATTAGACCAAGTCGTGTTAGAGCAGCTGAAGCGCAGGCTTCTTCGCTGGCGGTACATCGGCGGAGGGGAGGAACGATAATGCAAACGTTGGAGCTGCGTCGCGTAAGCAAGTCCTTCGGCGAGCTGGAAGTGCTGAAGGACATCGATCTGAAAGTCGAGCAAGGGGAATTCGCCGCGATCGTCGGCCCTTCGGGCTGCGGCAAGAGCACGGCGCTGCGGATGTTCGCGGGACTCGAGACCGCAACGGAAGGAGAGGTGCTGTCCGGAGACGCGAGAATCGACGGTCCGTCGCCGCGGCGCATGATGATCTTCCAGGAGCATGCGCTCTACCCTTGGCTGACGGTGGAGCAGAACGTCGGGATGGGGCTCGAGATCGCAGGGGTACCGAAGCTGGAGCGCGGGCCGCGCATCAATGAAGTGCTGGACAAGGTCAATCTTAGCGGCTTCAATCATTATTTCCCGTCCCAATTGTCGGGGGGCATGCGGCAGCGCGTCGCGATCGCCCGCGCGCTCGTCATGGATCCTGAGATCTTGCTGCTGGACGAGCCGTATGGCGCACTGGACGCGATGACTAGGCTCAAGATGCAGAACGAGCTGATCCGAATTTGGCACGGGACCGGCAAGACGATGCTGCTCATTACGCACGACATCGACGAAGCGCTCTACTTGGCCGACAAAGTGTACGTCATGAGTCCGCGTCCCGGACAAATCATCCGCACGATTCGGCTCGAGAGTCCGCGCCCGCGCAATCGGCACAGCCAGGAATTCGTCGCGCATCGTCAGGAAATCATGCAGCTGCTCGGCTTGGAAGAATAAATATAGACGCATAGGAGGAGGGATCCCGTTGCCTAAGATGGTTACGTCCGTCATGGACTTAATCGGACAAACGCCGATCGTACAGTTGAACCGGGTCGCGGCCGACGTTCCTGCATCCGTCTATATGAAGCTGGAATCCTTCAATCCCGGCAAGAGCGTGAAGGATCGCGCCGCGGCGAATATGATCCGGGTCGCGGAGGAGGAGGGACGAATTCGGCCGGGGCGTACGACGGTGATCGAACCGACGTCGGGCAACACGGGCATCGGCCTCGCGATGGTATGCGCCGCGAGAGGGTACCGCTGCATCATCACGATGCCCGACAACGCCACGCGAGAGCGCATCTTGGTCATGAGGGCGTATGGCGCCGAAGTGTACTTGACGCCCGCCGCGCAGCGAATGACCGGCGCGATCGAGAAGGCGAACGAGCTCGCGTCGACCGTCGACGATCCGTTCATCCCGATGCAGTTCGAAAATCCGGCCAATCCTGACGCGCACCGACAGACGACCGCGGTCGAGATCTATGACGCCTTCGAAGGGAAGCTGGACGCGCTCGTCGTGACGGCGGGCACGGGCGGTACGGTGACGGGCGTCGGAGAAGAGCTGAAGAAGCGAATCCCGGGCATCCGGGTGTACGTCATCGAACCGGCGGGTTCGCCCGTTCTGGCGGGCGGCAAGCCGGGGCCGCATAAGATCCCCGGGACCGGCCCGGGCTTCGTCCCGTCCATCCTGAACCGCGGCGCCTTCGACGAAATTCTGCACATCGAAGACGCCGACGCGCAGCGGATGGCCCGCAGACTCGCCCGAGAAGAAGGCATTCTCGTAGGCGCTTCGGCGGCCGCCTCGGCGTTCTACGCCGTTCGCATCGCGAGCGGCATGCCGAACGACGCGCGCGTGCTTAGCCTGGCGCCGGACAGCGGCGAACGATATTTATCCTCGGATTTATTCGCCTCCGAAACCGAGAGCGAACGATAAACAAGCGCACGGCGCCCGAATCGACGGGCGCCGTGCGCTTTCTTTCCGGTTCGTCGTTATTGACGACGCGATTTCCCCTTGTTACCCTGGAATGCCTGGGCCGCTTCTTCCGCCGAGAACTCCGTATCGTCAGCGCCCGGAACCGGCATACGGTTCAACTCCGTCGTCTGGACGGACGCCTTCGAGGCCTGCGTCTGCTTCTTCGCCATGATACACACCTCCTTCGGTATCCGATAGGGGTAGTATTCGCGATTCGGTCCCGTTTCACGCGCGAGCCGCGAACCGCTTACGACTCCCACCGATAGCCGACGGCTTGCAGCCAGGCGCGGGCGATGATCATATGGCCGACCTGCGTCGGGTGGATGCGATCGAGGGCGATCTCCATCGAATAATGATGTTCCAGAAATCGGTCGAACGCCGCTTGCGTATCGACGAAGACGGCGCCGTACCGTTCCGCGATTCGCTTCATCGCCTCGCCGTACTGCGCGGTCATGCGACGAATGCGGTCTTCCGGATCGTTCTCGACGAAGAACGGCGCCAGCAGAATGATTCCCTGTACGCCGGTCCGGACCGCGGACGCGATCAGCTCGTCCAGCGTCCGTTCGTATTCCTCGACCGATACGTGCAGCTCGGGGAGCTGGCGTCGGTTAAAATGCCGAGCGATGTCGTTGATGCCGATCATGACCGACAGCCATTGCGGGGCGAGATCGAGAACGTCCGTCCGCCAGCGGGCTTTCAAGTCGCGCACCGTGTCGCCGCTGACGCCCATATTGACGATACGGATGTCGCTCGTCGGGTCCGTCGCGGCGATCAAGGCGTTCACGATCGACGCATAGCCGTTGCCGAGCGCGTCGCCTTTGCCTTCGCCGATCGGGAGTGCCCGATTGCAATCCGTGATCGAGTCTCCGATCATCACCAACTTCGTGTGCTGCGGGATAATCATCGCACGAGAAGCCTCCTCTGCATCGTACATAAAAATTTGCTCCCGTCCGGGAGCGAATGAAATCTACCATAGAATACCATTGTCGGAAGCATCGGAACAGCGCGAAAAACGTGAACGGTAAGGGCGCAGTACCGCTGCATCAGCGGAATGCCCATCCCTTCAACAGCTCGATCCAGGCTCTCGCGGCGTAGGATAAGTAATGATCCTTCCGCCAGATCATCGCCAGTCTCCATTGCAGCTCCGGCGAACCGAGCGGCACCGTACGCACATCGGGATCGTCGATCTTCTCGCAGACGTTCTCCGGAAGGAAAGCGACGCCGAAGCGCGCGGCGACCATACCGGTCATGAAATCCCATTGAGACGTCTCGAGCGCGATCTCCGGCGTAAACCCCTCGTCCGCGCAAGCGGCTCGAATCAGATGATGCAGCGTAAATTGTTCGCCGAACAAGATGAACGGCTCCTCGGACAGCTCTCGAAGCGCGACGGACGCACGGGTCGCGAGCGGATGACCCGCATGCAGCACGACCCGAAGGCGGTCCTCGAAGAAGGGCAATATCGTGAACGAAGCTTCGTTCTCCACTGGCAAAATCACGATTCCGACATCGAGGTCGCCGGATTCGACGGCGGCTTCGATCCGCTTGCCGCCTTGCTCGATCAGCTTAATATTGATGTTCGGATATTTCGCGTGGAAGTGCTCGAGGATCGGAGGGAAGTAACGCCCGCCGATCATGGGCGGCAGTCCGAGCAGCAGGTCTCCTCGGCGCAGATCCGCAAGATCGTCCAGCTCCGTCGTCAGGTCGTCCAACGAAGCCAATATGCCTTGCGCCGAGCGAAGCAAGACGCCCCCGGCGTCCGTCAGTCGGATTTGCTTGCTGCCGCCGCGATCGAACAAGGTGACGCCCAGCTCCTCTTCCAGCAGCCGGACCATCTTCGATAACGTCGGCTGCGAGACGTGCAGCTGTTCCGCGGCTTTCGTATAGCTCTTGGCTTTCGCGACGGCGACGAAATAGTTCAATTGACGAAGCTCCATGGGGAGGCCCTCCATTATAACGAAACCGAATGGAAATCATTCTGATTATGTATTTTACTTATACCCGAGAAGAGCGTAAAGTAATGGACATTGCGAAACGAACGAACCGGGAGGGTGAAACCATGAACGACCGAAACTACTCCGAGGCGAAGCCCGTCTCTGAATCTTATACCATCAAAGCCGCGATCGTGCTGCCGCCCGACACGAATCACCACGGCACGATCTTCGGCGGCAAGCTGATGGCGTATATCGACGACGTCGCGACGATCGCGGCGACGCGGCATGCGCGGCGACCCGTCGTCACGGCCTCGACGGATTCCGTAGACTTCCTGCATCCCGTGAAGAAGGGAGACGCGATTTGCTTGTCCGCCTTCGTCACGTGGACGCATCGAACGTCCATGGAAATCTTCGTGCGGGCCATTACCGAAGATTTATTGACGGGAGAGCGGAAGGTGTGCGCGACGTCGTTCCTTACCTTCGTAGCTTTAGACGAACACGGCAAGCCGATGCACGTGCCCGGCGTTATTCCGCAAACGGAAGAGGAACAATTGCTGTACGACACAGCATGGGAACGCAAGGAAGCGCGCAAAATACGAAGAGAAGAAAGCAAAAAGTTCGCGCGGTATTTGGGGGTCGACTACAAGCTCGGGGGGACGCCGGCGGGTACGCGCGGAGACGGCGACGCGTTCGCGGCTCCGACCGAATGGTCCGCGAACCCGATCGCGTCCGGAACGGAGCAGCGGGCCGAGCAACCGGCATCGGCTGCGAAAGCCCGGGCCGCGGCCGTCGAAGCGTTCGCTCCGGAAGCGCGGAAGCCGGCGGCCTACGATCAAGGCGCCGGCGTCAAGACGAGCGCCGATCGCGCTTATGCCTCGATGTGGGAAGATTGGAATTGATCTTGCCGAAAATTATGATAGGACCTCCGGCCGACGGAAGCCGAAGGTCCTATCTGCGTTTACTTTTCCGCTATGGCAACGCTCGTTACGATGACGGGGGACACCGGTCGGCTAAGCTCGCCCGCTTGATCCTTCACAGGAACGGAGGCGATGTCGAGCACGACGTCCATGCCGTCGATCACCTTGCCGAAGATCGTATAATTCGGATTGGCATTGAGGAGCTCGCTCTCTTCGCCGGTACAGATGAAGAACTGGCTGCCGTTCGTGTCGGGACCGGCGTTCGCCATGGCGACGACGCCCGGCTCGTAACGATGGCCGTTGTCGAGCTCGTCCGCGAACGCGTACCCGGGACTGCCGGTCCCGGTTCCGGTCGGGTCGCCGGTTTGGATGACGAAGTCCTTCAGGACGCGATGGAAGGTCACATTTTCGTAATAACCCTCATTGGCCAAAAACACGAAGTTGTTCACCGTAAGCGGCGCGTCCTTCGCGAACAGCTCGATCGTAAAGCTGCCCTTGTTCGTCTGGAACGCCGCTTCGTACGTCCGATTCACGTCGATCGTCATCGGCGGCGCTTCGGCGTATCGGCGGCCGACCCGGATCGTCTCGCGCTTCGGATCGTAATGAACGGGCTTGCCGAGCGCTTCGCTCATATACCGCAGCGGTACGTATGTCGTATCGTTATAGACGAACGGTCCCCCGAGCTCGGCCGGAATCGGCTTGTCCTTCCCGTCGAAGACGAAGCGAATTTGCTTCACCACCACCTCGATTTGCTGTCCCGCCGCGCCCGCGCCCACGCCGACCGTCATCGCCGCGCCGAGCAGCGCGCCGAAGGTCAACCACTTCAGCTTTCCCCACTTTTCGTTCATTCGTCAACGAGCCTCCTATGTATATAACTCTAGTAAGATTATAAACGCTATCGATCCGAATTCCCACCCATTGACAATCGCTAGGAACGCATATACAAATATGCTATGAGCCGGTTAACGGGCGGCGGAACGAAGAGAAGAGGGACGACATGAGAGTGCATATCTGCACGTTGGCGAACGACATGGGCATCGAACAGCTGCAGCGCTTATCCCAAGAAGCCGGGACATTCCGCTCGGAGCTTCATATCGAGTACGACGATAACGGAACGCATTTCAAGATCGACGTGAAGAGCGTCTTGGGCACGATGCTGCTCGCGCTGCGCCGCGGGACGGAAGTGCTGCTGCGCGCGAAGGGGAGAGACGAGGAGGAAGCGATCCATTGGCTGAGCGAGAGAGTCGAATCCGGAACATGAAGAAAGGCCGACGTCTTCAGTCGGCCTTCTCGTCTTCCGGCGGCTCCATAAACCAGAGCGGGTCCATATTGTCTTCTTCGCCGTTGTAGTTGATGAAGATTTCCTCGCCGGCGGCGATGTCCTTATATGCATAGAAGTCGAACGTATGCTTCTCGAAGCTGATCTCGTACGTGGCATTCGGCTGGTACGAATGATTGAACAAGCTGCCGTACCCTAACAGCAATGCAGTATGATTCGCTCCGTATTCGTAGACGTAATCCGCGAGGATCGTCTTCTCGACATGCTCGTGCTCTTCGTTCGGGTACGGAATGACCGGCGCTTCGTGGATTAACTCGCCCTTCTTGATGTCTCGCGTCGCGAATACGCCTCTCTTGAATTCGCCGGCGCTGACGGGGGACGTCTTGATTTCGATCATCGGGGTCACCTGTACGCTCTCGTGGATTGAGCTGCGGAATCGCAACCATGTCGAGTGTACCTTATCCGCGGCGAATCGGCAACTGCAGGCAAGACGCCAGCGACGCGAGACCCAAAAATACGTCCGGCTTCGCCATAATTATGTCATGGGTGCGCGCGCCGCGGTTCGCTACACTGGAACGAGAGAACGTTCAAGGAGGAGCGAACCATGTCTAACCCTGCAGAACCGATCGAGCGGCCTTACGAACCTGCCGACATTATGGGCGCTTTATACGGGCCCGGCATCTTAGGACTCAGGGGCGCGTTCAGCCGCGAGTGGACCGAGGCGCTGCGCGAGGATCTCGACGCCTTATACCAAGATGCGCTCCGACGCCCGGGCGGCACGGTCGGGCGCGGGCCGAAGCGCCATTACGTAGAGATTCACCCGGAGGATCTCCGCGGCTTCGTCGAGCTGGCGACGCATCCCTGGGTGAAGCTCGTCTGCGAGACGGTGCTCGGTCCGGCATACCGCATCGTCGAGATCGGCTTCGACGTGCCGAATCCCGGCGCCGTCGATCAGCCCTGGCATCGCGATTTCCCGTCGCCGGAAGACACGTACGCGGGAAGGAGATTGAACTCGCTCGCATTCAACGTAACGGCGGTCGACGTCGAACCGGACATGGGACCGTTCGAGATCGCGCCCGGGACGCAGTGGGACGATGCCGCGGCGTTCGAATACGGCATGTTCCCGCCGAGCGAACAATATCCGCGTTACGAAGCGAGAGCGGAGCGGAAGCTGCCGAAGATGGGAGATATCTCGGTGCGCTCCGCGCTGACGATTCATCGCGGCACGGCCAATCGATCGGACAAGGCGAGACCCGTCCTCGTGCTCGGGGTCGACGCGCCGAGCGCGAACAATCACGAGCGCCACGATCTGTAGGTCACCCGCGCATATTACGACGCGCTGCCGGACGACTTGAAGGCGCATCTGCTGTGCCGCATCGTGGATCGACTCGAGCCGATCGTGCAGAAGCACGATATCGAAGGGTTGAAGATGGGAGAAGCGTAGCATTCGGAAAAAGAGGGCGCCTGCGTTCGCAGGCGCCCTCTTTTTTTTGCGAGCTCATTCCTTCGCGAGATCGAGAAGCGAAGCGATATCGCCGGCGACGGATGCGCCGGCGACGGAAGCGGACAGCTTGGATTGAATTCGCCTGATCAGCTCGACGGCCTTCGGCTCGGTAACGGCGACGATGCGGACGTGGCCGTCGAACATCTGCTCCACCTGCCGCTTCGCTGCGGTCAAGTTGTCTTCCGCGGCGTTCCGTTGCACCTTGGTTCCTTCGTAAGGGGCGCCCTTGCCCGACATTCCCTGCGTCGGGCTCAACACCTCGTTCTGCAGCGCGTCGTATTGATTCGTCACGATGCCGGACTTCTCCGCCGCCAAGACGACCGTGTCGTCGATGACGAACACCTCGATATCGTCGATGCCCTGCCCCGCGATGCGCGATTCGATATGCGACGATACCCCGCCCTCATGCAACCCGGAAGACCCGATCATACTGTAGACGGACATACCCATGCCGCTCGTCGTACCGCCGCGTTCGTTCGTCGTGTCCGTCTTCGGACCATGGTAATTCGGGATGACGCCGGCATCGCGCGGATGCGCGGCGTTCCCGCCGCCGTCGTTCGTCGCGTTCATCGGGGCGGCGCGATTTTGTTGTTGAACGTTCCTCGCCGCGTCTTGTCCGTTTCC
>JAPSKX010000104.1 GCA_031181325.1 Paenibacillus sp. | reverse complement strand
GGAATCTATACAAAAAAACGGACGCCCCCCTTCCCCTTCGAACGAAACCCGCTTGCGAGTCCCGTTCGAAGGGGAGGGAAGACGTCCGCCGAGACTTCAGCGACTGGAGACGAATTACACTTCCATGATGATCGGCAAAATCATCGGTCTTCTTCTGGTTTGTTCATATAAGAATCGCCCGAGCGCATCTCTGACCTGCGTTTTCAACGAAGCCCATTCGTTCACGTTCTCGCCCATCAGGCGAGCCAGCGTGTTGGATACGATCTTGTTCGCTTCCTCGAGCAGCCCTTCGGATTCGCGCACGTATACGAAGCCGCGGGAAATAATGTCCGGACCGGAGATGATCTTCCCCTCTTGCTTGCTGAGCGTGACGACGACGACCAGAATGCCGTCTTGGGACAGCAGCTTCCGATCGCGGAGCACGATGTTGCCGACGTCGCCGACGCCGAGCCCGTCGATCAACACGTTGCCGGCCGGAATCTTGCCGCCTCTGCGAGCGGTGCCGTTCTGAATCTCCACCGTATCCCCGATATCGAGGATGAAAATATTTTCCCGTTCGACGCCGACGGACACCGCCAAATTCGAATGCTGCTTCAGCATCCGGTACTCGCCGTGAATCGGGATGAAATACTTCGGCTTCATCATATTCAGCATCAGCTTCAGCTCTTCTTGGCTGCCGTGGCCGGATACGTGTACGCCCGTAATCGTGCCGGGACCGTAGATGACGTTCGCGCCGAGGCGGAACAGCTCGTCCACCGTCCTGCCGACGTACCGCTCGTTGCCGGGAATCGGCGTCGCCGCGATAATGACCGTATCGCCGGGGAGAATGTCCAGCTTCTTATGCGTCGACCGCGCCATGCGCGTCAATGCGGACATCGGTTCGCCTTGGCTGCCCGTGGACAAGATGACGATCTCGTCGGCCGGATAGCGGTTGACCTCCTCGGGCTCGATCAGCATGCCTTCCGGAATATCCAGGTAACCGAGCTCATTGGCGATCGTAACGACGTTCACCATGCTCCGGCCGATGACGGTCACCTTCCGATTCGTCAATATCGCCGCTTCGAACACCTGCTGAACGCGATGGATGTTCGAGGCGAACGTCGCGACGACGACGCGCTGCTTCGCGCGGCGGAACACTTCGACGAGCTCTTGTCCCACGGACTTCTCCGAAGGCGTGAAGCCGGAACGCTCCGCGTTCGTGCTCTCGGACAACAAGCACAACACGCCTTTGCTGCCGAGCTCCGCCATCTTATGCAAATCCGCGTACTGCTGATTGACCGGCGTAAAGTCGAACTTGAAATCGCCCGTATGGACGATCAAGCCTTCCGGCGTATCGAGCGCGACGCCGACCGAATCGGGAATGCTGTGATTCGTTCGGAAGAACGACGCCGTGATCGAACCCATCGACAGCACGGTGTCGGGATGAATGAGAACGCGCTTCGTCTCTCCGAGCAAGTTCGCTTCCTTCAGCTTCGCTTCGATCAACCCGAGCGTCAGCTTCGTTCCGTATACCGGAACGTTCAGATGCTTCAAGATGTAGGGCAAGCCGCCGATATGGTCCTCGTGACCGTGCGTCACAAGGATGCCCCGCACTTTATCCCGGTTCTCGGTCAAATACGAAATGTCCGGAATGACGACGTCGATGCCGAGCATGTCCTCCTCCGGAAATTTCAAGCCGGCGTCGATGATGACGATATCGTTGGCATATTGCACAACGTACATATTTTTACCAATTTCGCCTACGCCGCCAAGGGCGAAAATGGTGACTTTCTCTGCGTTTTTCTTAGACAAAAAGGTAACCTCCTCTAATGGATTGGCGACGATCTATATGAATACAAACCATGCCGAGCAAAAGTAAGAAAACAGGAAATCCGCACCAAGTCACTTAACGATCATTATACATGATGAAAAACGGCAAACACAAGTCGACCGCATGGCGGTCGGTACCCATAGAATGTCCAGCTCGAACGAAACGATGCCCGCTCTCGTGCTCCCCTTCGGGAGGGGAAATCACGCGAGCGGGCATCGGTCGGATTATTCGCAGGAAGCCGTCAGCGCGTCGATGAAAGCCGCTTCTTCGGGCGTCACGCCGACGAGCGGCAGCCGAACGCCTCCGCAGTCGATCCCCTTGGACTTCATCGCATACTTGACAGGCACCGGATTCGGCACGCGATGCGGGCAGAAGAACATGCCCTTGAACATCGGCGTCAATTGGACGTGAAGCTTCGCCGCTCGCTCCGGCTGTCCGGACACATAAGCGTCGATCATCTCTCGCATTCGACGGCCGACGAGGTGGCTCGTCACGCTGACGATGCCGTACCCGCCGATCGCGAGCACCGGCAGCGTCAGGCTGTCGTCGCCGCTGTACAGCTTGAACCCTTCCGGAGCGCCGGCAAGAATGGCGGACATCTGGTCGAGGTCTCCGCTCGACTCCTTCACGGCGACGATATTCGGCGTCTGCGCCAACGCCAGCATCGTCTTCGCCTCGATGTTTACGCCCGTGCGGGACGGAATGTTATAGATCATAACCGGCAGTCGAACGGCGTCCGCCGCCGCGCGGAAATGCGCGAGCAGCCCCTCCTGCGACGTGCGGCTGTAATAGGGCGACACCAGCATAATTCCGTCTACGCCGAGCTTCTCCGCTTCCCGAGAAAGATGAATGGAGTGCGCGGTATCGTTGGAGCCCGTGCCCGCGATAATCTTCGCTCTTCCGTTCGCCCTGCGAACGGCGAATGCGAACAGCTCCAGCTTCTCTTCGTCGGAGAGCGTCGGGGATTCCCCGGTCGTTCCCGCGATCACGAGCCCGGTCGAACCCTGCTCTTCGATTAAATAATCGATTAACCGCCCCGTCTGCTCCCAATCGATCTTCAAATCGCCGTCGAACGGCGTCACCATGGCCGTTAGTAATCTTCCGAAATCCACTCTTATGTTCCTCCTCGCCGCCGCCCGTCCGGCCGCGCTACGTTTCCATTGGTCCCTATCATACGAAGGATATCGAATGATGTCAATTCGTTTTAGTGCTCGTGGAGCTGAAATTTGCGATGGAGCGCATTGACCGCTTTCGCCGTATCGGCGGACCGGACGAGCACCCAGATGGTCGTATTGGAATCGGCCGACTGAAGAATGCCCACGTCTTCCTCCGTCAGCGCTTCGATGATCGTCGCCATGACGCCGGGGACGCCGTTCATGCCGCCGCCGATGACGGACACCTTCGTGCAGTCCCGTACCGCTCGCGGCTCGTATCCGAGCTCCTTCAGCAGGGAGAGCGCCCGTTCCGTCTCCGCGTCGTACACCGTATAAGCGACGCCGGACGGATTGACGTTGATCAAGTCGACGCTGATGCCGTGCGCGGCCATCGTCTTGAAGACGCGCAATTGTACATCGTATTGGCCTTCCGCGGCCGATACTTGGATTTGCGAGACGTTCACGGAATGCGCGATGCCGGTAATGAGCCGATCTATGACATGACCCTTGCTGCGGAGCAGCGACTGTCCGGCGACGAGCGTGCCGGGACCGTCGGAGAACGTCGATCGAATGCGAACCGGGATATCGGCTTCCATCGCGACCTCTACAGCTCTCGGGTGTATGACCTTGGCGCCGTTGTTCGCCATGTTGCAAATTTCCATGTAACTGACCTGCCCGAGCGGCTTCGCATCGCCCACGATGCGCGGGTCCGCCGTCAGCACGCCTTCGACGTCGGTGAAGATATCGACGTATTCGGCTTTCAGCGCGGCGCCGAGCGCCGTAGCCGACGTATCGCTGCCGCCGCGGCCGAGCGTCGTAACGTCGCCTCCCGTCGTCGCGCCTTGAAATCCGGTCACGACCGCGACCTTGCCTTCCATCAGGATCGACAGAAGCCGCTCCGTCCGAATATCGGTAATCCGCGCGTTGCCGAAGTCCGCCGTCGTCTCGATGCCGGCTTGCGCGCCCGTGAGCGCTACGGCGCCGATCCCCCGGGACTGCAGCATCGCGCAGAGCGTCGCCGCGGAGATCGTCTCCCCGCATGCCATCAGCAAGTCGCGCTCCCGACTCGATAACGAGCCGCCGTTCTGTTCGATCAGGCCAAGCAACGTATCGGTGGCGTAAGGCTCGCCGCGCCGGCCCATGGCGGAGACGACGACGACGAGCGCGTACGATTCGTCCAACGCCCGCCGGATATGCTTCAATGCATGTTCCCTGGCTTCAGGGGTAGAAAGAGACGTGCCGCCGAACTTCTGAACTAAGATGCGCATTCCGCAGCCTCCCATTTTACGGGATTAACGATATGAATCATTTATAATATTAAGAATATAAGAATCTCTCGATCAACATCGGTTGGAGCTGCTTCCCTTCGAGCGCGGCTTCGCACGTCTCCATGATCAGATCCATCCGAGCGACGAGCGAATTCGGCTTCGCCTGCGGTGCGTCCTGACCGAACGGCACGAAATATACATTCTTCGTAATCAGGAGCTTCGCGATGTTGGCGCTGTTGAGGCCTAATCCGTCGTTCGTCGAAATCGCGAGCACGAGCGGTCTTCCGTTGCGCATCTGCGCCTTCGCCGCCATCAATACCGGACTTTCCGTCATCGCGTTCGCCAGCTTGCTTGTCGTGTTGCCGGTGCAAGGCGCGATCGCCATGACGTCGAGCAGCTTGGAAGGACCGAGCGGCTCGGCGTCCACAATTGAGGCAATAATATCATTTCCGGTTAGTTCTTTCAACTGCTTCTGCCAGTCCGCCGCCTTGCCGAAACGCGTATCCGTCATGGCTACGGAATGCGATATGATCGGCACGACGTTCGCGCCCGCGTCTACGAATCTCTTGATCTGCGGCATGACTTCCTCCAGCGTGCAATGCGACCCCGTCAATGCGTAACCGACCGTCTTCCCGTTCCAATTCATGCTCCATTCCCCCGTTTCGCGGTATCTTCCATGATCAACTGACTGACGACCGCCGCGATGATGCGGCCCGCCGTCTTCGGCGCGACGATGCCCGGCAGGCCCGGCGCGAGCAGCGCCTTCACGCCGCGGCGTTCGGCGAAGCGAAAGTCCGTTCCGCCCGGCTTCGACGCCAGGTCGATGATGACCGCCCGCGGTTGCATCGCCGCGATGACCTTCGCGGTGACGATCGGCGTCGGCACGGTATTGAACAACACGTCTACGTCTCCGACATGCTCTTGCAGCTCCGATGTGTAGAACGGTCGGAAGCCCATCTCGTACGCCCTGGCGAAGTGCTCCTCCTTGCGAACGCCGACGAGCACCTTGGCCCCCAGCCCTTGCAACGTGCGCGCCATCGTCATGCCCGTGCGCCCGAAGCCGAGAACGACCGTCGTCGAACCGTGAATCGTTATGTCGGTATTTTGAATCGCCATAAGCAGCGCGCCTTCGGCCGTCGGAATCGAATTGTAGATCGCCACGTCGTCGCGTTCGAGCAGCTCGATCAGCGCGATCCCGTGCTGTTCGCATATCGTTCGCAAGTACGGCTTCGCCATTCCGGCGTACACCTTGGCATGCTTCGGCAGCCGCGCGATGCAAGCTTCGGTGAGCCGGAGCTCCTTCGAGGTGAACACGGCCTCGATCTTCCCGTCCTCGTCCGTCCCGACCACCGGCAGCAGGACGGCGTCGACGCCCTCGAAGGCTTCCTCCGTCAGCTCCGCGTGAACGGCGCCGCTGAACGTTTGTTTCAAATTATCGAAACCGATCAGCGTCACCGCGGCGTCCAGCTCCGTCAAGCGCTGGATCACCTCCAACTGCCTGGCGTCGCCGCCGACGAAAGCAACCTGCGTTCCGGTAAGCATTGCGAACTCGCTCCTTTCGGTTGCCACGAAATATAGTCATATCCTATGACATCCGCCCAGATTTGGTGACTCGGGCCGCGTCCGCCCCCGACATGGAAAAAGCCGACCGGCCCTCAGGGCCGATCGGCTTCGCGACTCGCATGCGAATCGTTACGTTATGTTCTTATACGCCGGTATGTCCGAAGCCTCCGGCGCCCCGCTCCGTCTCGTCGAGCTCGCGAACCTCGGACAGGTCGATCTCAGGCACGGTCTGAAACACCATCTGCGCGATGCGCTCTCCTCGCCGAACGACGAACGGCTCGAGGCCGAGGTTGACGAGCAGCACCTTCACCTCGCCGCGATAATCCGCGTCGATCGTCCCCGGCGTGTTCAGCGTCGTGATGCCATGCTTGAACGCGAGACCGCTCCGCGGCCGGATCTGCGCTTCCAGGCCGTTCGGCATCGCGAGCGCGAAGCCGGTCGGAATGAGACGCCGTTCGCCCGGCGCAATCTCGACCGGTTCGTCCACGGCCGCGTGCACGTCGTACCCGCTCGCGCCGGCGGACATCTTCAGCGGCAGAGGCATGTCCTCCCCGCCGGGCATTCGCTTGATTTCAACCTTGAATGGCTGCTGCATACCGATCTCTCCATTTCAGCAACGGTTTGTCCGAGCCTCCGACCATCGCGGTCGCGCACGGTCCGCCGAACATGCGGGACGCCAGCGTGCGCACGTCGTCCGACGTGACCGATTCGATCCGCTCGATCAGATCGTCCAGCGTGAACTGACGGCCCTGCATCAGTTCGTTCTTCCCGTTCCGCGTCATGCGGCTGCTCGTGCTCTCGAGTCCGATGATGAGGCTGCCCTTCATCTGCTCCTTGCCCTTGCGCAGCTCCTCCGGCGTGATGCCGTTGTCCCGCACGTCCGCGACGACGCCTTGAATCAGCTCGAGCACCTCCGCCGTCTGCTTCGGCGTCGTTCCCGCATAGATCGAGAACAGTCCGCTGTCCGTATGCGACGTATGGTAGGAATAGATCGAATACGCGAGGCCCCGCTTCTCCCGCACCTCTTGAAACAAGCGCGAGCTCATGCCGCCGCCGATCGCATTGTTCAGCAAGATCATCCCGTATAAGAGCGGGTCGTCTTGCGAGCATCCCGGCATGGCGATGCAAATATGGTTTTGCTCCGTCTTCTTCTTCAAGTGCTCATGGCCGCCGGAAAAGACGGGCGCCGTCGTCGGTTCCGGCGCGCTCGGGCGCTCCTTCATCGCGTCGCCGCCGAAGTGCCGTTCGAACAGTTCCATCATCGACTCGCCGATATTGCCCGCCGCGCTGATGACGATCGCGTCGCTGCCGTAATGCGTCTCGATGTACCGCACGAGATCGTCCGAAGCCATAGCCGTCAGGTTCGGCTCCGTCCCAAGGATCGGCATGCCGAGCGGATGATCGCCGTAAGCCGCCTTCGCGATCATATCGTGCACGATATCGTCCGGCGTATCCTCGTACATCGAGATCTCTTCGATGATCACGTTTTTCTCTTTGGCCAAGTCTTCGGGCGCGAACTTCGATCGGAAGAACATATCCGCGAGGACGTCCACCGCGATCGGAACGTGCTCGTCCAACACCTTCGCGTAATAGCACGTATATTCTTTGGACGTGAACGCGTTGACGTTGCCGCCGATGCCGTCGAAGACGTCCGCGATATCCTTGGCGCTGTACCGTTCCGTTCCCTTAAAGAGCATATGTTCGATGAAATGCGAGATTCCGTTGTTCGTTCCTCGCTCGTTGCGAGAGCCCGTCTTGACCCAGATCCCGAAGGAGACCGAGCGGCTGTTCGGCATATTTTCCAATACGACGCGAATCCCGTTACTCAACTGCCTTCTATCCACTTGTTCTCCCCTCGCTTCCGCCTACCGATTGACAACTGTTCCTGATGATTGATATTATCAGAAACCCGTCTTCGTCTCAACCGCTGCGACCGGATTCGGCGAGATCGTCTCGGAGACGGTGCCGAGCGTAAGGCCCTGCCGCTTCGCTTCTTGAATCATGCCCCGCAGCGCCCCGCTCGCGCTGTTCGTGGGGTGCATGAGGATGAGCGAGCCCGGCTCGAGACGCGCGGCCACCTTCCGCACGATCGACTCCGGCGGAGGCTCCTTCCAGTCGATCGTGTCGAGCGACCAGAGAATGGTGCGGAGCCCGAGCTCGTGCGCGACCTTCACCGTATCCGCGTCGAAGTCTCCGGACGGCGGCGCGAACAACGTCGCTTCGACCCCGACCGTCTCCTTCAGCAGCTTCTGCGTATCCAAGATTTCTTTCCTCACCGCCTCGTCGGACAGCTGACTGAGCGGCGTCTTGTGCCAATACGCGTGATTCGCCAGCTCATGGCCTTCCGCGGCGATTCGCCTCGCTTCCTCCGGATGCGTCTTCAGCCACGATCCGAGAAAGAAGAACGTCGCTTTCACCTTTTCTTCGCGAAGCGTCTTGAGCATGCCGGGCAAGTTTTCTTCCTTCCATGCGACGTTAATCATCAGGGACGCCATCGGTTTGCGGGGATTTCCTTTATAAATCGGGAGCGGCCGCAAGTCGTCCAGCGTCACCTTCGCGGGAATTTCCCGGAACACGAAGGGTATCGGCTCCTTGCCATCGCTGTTCGAGGCGGCCGCGAACGTCGCGTCGACGTCGACCTCCCGCCCGTTGAGACCCGGAATCGCCTTCCATACCGGGTCCTCCTTGGCGTCGATCGGCTCGAGCCGGAGCCGCTCCGCTTCCTTCGCGATCCGTTCGTACAACGCTCTCCGCTGCGGGTCGAGCTTCGCCGGATCGACGCCGCCGGACGGCCCTTCGAGGATCGCGGCCGCCGGATCGGGCTGCAAACCGGCGACATGATGCGCGATCGGCCCGGAGCGGCTCACCGCGACGAACGCGAAGGAGAAAAACGCGACGGCGACGAAGCCCTTCTTCCATATCCCGTTCCTCATGTAGACACTTCCCCTTCCGGACAAACTCTTATCCTCAAATGTATGCAATAAAAAAAGAGACAGAACGTGATTCTGGCTCTTTCGTTGCTTGGATATGAAGTTGTCCGGCGCGTCTTCCCGTTACTGTCCTACGGTCGTCTTGCCGTCCGATGCGGCGCCGCCTTCGCCGACCAATACCGCCTTGCGCGACAAGTTGACCCGGCCTTGCTGATCGATTTCGGTGACCTTGACCGTAATCTGATCGCCGATCGCCACGACGTCCTCCGTCTTCGCGACGCGTTCGGTCGACAGCTGGGAGATGTGCACGAGGCCTTCCTTGCCCGGCAGAATTTCTACGAAGGCGCCGAACTTCTCTACGCGCTTCACTTTGCCGAGATAAATCTCGCCGACGACGACTTCCTTCACGATGCCTTCGATGATCGCTTTCGCTTTCTCGTTCGCTTCCGCGTTCGGCGAGGCGATAAAGACGCGTCCGTCCTGTTCGATGTCGATCTTGACGCCGGTTTCCTCGATGATCTTGTTGATGACTTTGCCGCCCGCGCCGATGACGTCGCGGATCTTGTCCGGGTTGATCTGCATGACCGTAATCTTCGGTGCATAGGGAGACAACTGCTTGCGCGGCTCGGAGATCGCGGCGAGCATCTTGTTCAAAATGAACATGCGGCCTTCCTTCGCTTGCGCGAGCGCTTCGCTGAGAATGCTGCGGTTGATGCCGTCGATCTTGATGTCCATCTGGATCGCCGTCACGCCTTCCGCCGTTCCGGCTACCTTGAAGTCCATGTCGCCGAGGTGGTCTTCCATGCCTTGAATGTCCGTCAGCACGGTGTAATGCTCGCCGTTCTTGATCAGACCCATCGCGATGCCCGCGACCGGCGCCTTGATCGGAACGCCCGCGTCCATGAGCGCCATCGTGCTCGCGCAGATGCTCGCCTGCGACGTGGACCCATTGGACTCGAGGCACTCGGAGACGAGACGGATCGTGTACGGGAACTTCTCTTCGGACGGGATCACCTTCGACAATGCGCGCTCGCCGAGCGCCCCGTGGCCGATCTCGCGGCGTCCCGGCGGACGAAGCGGCCGCGCTTCCCCGACGGAGAACGGCGGGAAGTTATAGTGGTGCATGAACCGCTTGCGATCTTCGAGGTCGAGGCCGTCGAGAATTTGCTCGTCGCCGAGCGCGCCGAGCGTGCAGACGCTGAGCGCTTGCGTTTGGCCGCGGGTGAACAAGCCGGAGCCGTGCGTTCGCGGCAGAATGGCGACATCGCAATCGATCGGGCGAATTTCGTTGATTTTCCGTCCGTCCGGGCGCACCTTATCGACCGTGATGAGACGGCGTACTTCCTCTTTCACGATGTCGTACAGCACTTCCTTGACGTCTTTCATCTTGGCGCCGTCGCCTGCGTACTGCTCGGCGAAATGCGCTTCCG
This sequence comes from Paenibacillus sp., assembly GCA_031181325.1. Classification (GTDB taxonomy): domain Bacteria; phylum Bacillota; class Bacilli; order Paenibacillales; family YIM-B00363; genus Paenibacillus_AE. The sequence continues at coordinate 6,354 of JAPSKX010000104.1, read as the reverse complement.
TCTCCGCGTTGATCGCGGCGATGGCGTCGCTGCGCTCGTGCTTCTCCTGGATTTTCACCGCGGCGACGAGGCGCTCGGAAGCGTAGGCGCGAACGGCGGCGTTGATGTCCGCGTCGACCTGGCGCAGCTTCACTTCCATCTTCTCGCGGCCGGCGAGGCTCACGAATTCTTCTTGCAGCGCTACGATCTTCTTGATTTCTTCGTGCCCGAACATGATCGCTTCCAGCATGTCCTCTTCCGGCACTTCGTTCGCTTCGGCCTCGACCATCATGATGGCGTCCTTCGTGCCCGCCACGACGAGGTAGATGTCGGACTTGTCCTCTTGCTCGACCGTCGGGTTAATGACGAACTTGCCGTCTACGCGACCGACGATGACGCCGCCGATCGGGCCGTCGAACGGAACGTCGGAGATGGCGAGCGCCGCGGAGGTACCGATCATCGCCGCGATTTCCGGCGAGCAGTCTTGATCGACGCTCATGACGAGCGAGACGATCTGCACGTCGTTCCGGAAGCCTTCCGGGAACAACGGACGGATCGGCCGGTCGGTCAGACGGCTGGCGAGGATCGCCTTTTCGCTCGGGCGGCCTTCGCGCTTGATGAAGCCGCCCGGAATTTTCCCGACGGAATAGAGCCGCTCTTCATAGTTGACGGTGAGCGGGAAGAAATCGAGATCCTTCGGCTCGGTGGAAGCCGTGACCGTGGAGAGGACGACCGTCTCCCCGTATCGGACGAACACGGCGCCGTTCGCCTGCTTCGCGAGGCGACCGGTTTCCAGCGTCAGCGGCCGGCCGGCGAGGTCCATCTTCACTTGCTTTACGTTACTGGATTCCATACATTGCCTCCTTCTTATCGATCTATCATACATTCTGCATCGTATGTATTATTTCCTTCTTCAGCCAAATCATTTCATGGAGGTAGCGCGCAAGTCGCGGCCTGCCCGGCTCGGCGGAAAAAGAAAAGCAACCGCATCCTCGCGATCCCCGGAAGTCCGGTTCATCGCGATGAGACGGTTGCTTTCGGCAGTGCGTCTTGACCTTAGCGTCTCAAGCCGAGCTTTTCGATCAAAGCGCTGTACCGTTTCACATCTTTGTTCTTCAGGTATGCGAGCAGCTTGCGGCGCTGGCCTACCATCTTGAGCAACCCGCGGCGGGAGTGGTGGTCCTTCTTATGCTCCCGAAGATGTTGCGTCAAGTTGTTGATGTTCTCGGTAAGGATAGCGACTTGTACCTCCGGAGAGCCCGTGTCCGTGTTATGAACCTTGTGCTCTTCGATCAGTTGCGTCTTGCGCTCTTGCGTCAATGCCATCCTTCGTCACCTCCTTCGTATGATCCCCGATTGCCTAGCCGTCCGTCGGTGAGTCGGAACGCCAAGCAACGGTTCGTGCGTCGTCGAAGCTGCGTCGGTACGCTCGCGATTCGAACAACGTCTCGTAGTATATCATACATGATAGCCTAGTTTCAACGTCTTTATGCTTAGGCGCCGATTCGCCGCTTCGCTTCTTGTATATCGAGCCCGATCTGTTCGATCAGCGCCGCGACCGAGTCGAATTTCCGCTCGTCCCGAATGCGAGAGAGGAACGAGACCGCAAGCCGCTCGCCATAGAGAACTCCCTCGAATTCGAACAGATGTACTTCCCAGGTCGGTACCGGCAGCGCGCTGTGGAACGTCGGCTTGAAGCCGACGTTCATGACGCCGGACAGCGTCCGGCCGGCGTACGGCCCCGTCTCGATCTTCGCGCTTACCGCATATACGCCGTTCGCCGGCTTCAGCGATCCCGCCTCCACCGCGATATTCGCCGTCGGCACGCCGATCGTTCGGCCGCGTCCTTCGCCGGCGACGACGGCGCCGGACACGTTATACGGTCGGCCCAGCAGCGTCGCGGCCCGTTCGACGTCGCCCTGCGCGAGCGCCTCACGAATGAGCGTCGAACTCACGCGTTCGCCGCCGACGCGGAACGGCAAGGCGATCTCCACGTCGAAGCGCCCTTCCCCGAGCTGCTTGAGCATCGGCGAGGTGCCGAGTCCCCGATGGCCGAACGTGAAGTTAAAGCCGACGGACACGACTCGAATCCGGAGCGGCGCGAGCACCTCGTTCACGAATTTCTCCGGCGTGAGCGCCGCGAGCGCCGGCGTGAAGGAGACCACGTACACCGTATCGACTCCGACCTCTCGGAATAGCTCCAGCTTCCGGTCGAGCGGCGTAATCGCCGACGAATCCGTCTTCGCGCCGAGCACCTCCCGCGGATGCGGGTGGAACGTCATTACGGACGTCCGAAGGCCGCGGCTCCGCCCTTCGCTCACGGCGCGCCCGATCACTTCGCGGTGCCCGAGATGGACGCCGTCGAAGCCGCCGATGGCGAGCGTCTGGCCGTCCTTCGGCACCTCGTCCAAGACGCTCTGCGAGAGCGGATATTCGAGATTCACGATATTCATGTCGCCACTCCTCCACCTGACCAAACCACGCTTGATTTAAGTAAACAATTTTTGCGGGACGTACAACGACTCGTCCGCATCCCAACGGTACAACCCGATGAGCCTGTCGCCCCCGTGCAGCCGGTACGTCGCCCCCGACGAAGGCGGCTCGCCCGTTCTTTCGGTAGACAGGCGCACCGCTTTCGCATACAGCTTCCGGCCTTGCAGCGCGGGAAGGACGGCCCCCTCCGAGACGTCGCCCCGGGGCAGGAACGACAGCGCTTCGCCGATCGGGAGCAGCGCCTCGCCGAGACGATCCTCCTCCGAGAGAAGCGCCGCTTCCGCCAGCGTGACGCATTGCTCGCGCCGAATCGGGCCCGAGCCGGTGCGAACGAGCGCCGACATGACGGCCGGAAAGCCCAACGCGCGTCCGAGATCGACGCACAACGTCCGGATGTACGTCCCCTTGGAGCAGACGACGGTCATCGCCGCCTTCATATACGGTCCGTCTCGCCGAATTGACGTGACATCGATTCGGTGGATCGTGACGACCCGCGACTTGCGCTCGACCTCGATGCCCGCGCGGGCGAGCTCGTACAATCGCTTCCCGTCGATCTTGACGGCCGAGTACATCGGCGGCGTCTGCTCGATCTCGCCGACGAACCGCTCCGCCGCGGCACGGATGTCCGCTTCCGTCACATCGACGGCGTCGACGCGCTCCACGACGCTGCCGGTCGCGTCCTCGGTATCGGTCGCATAGCCGATCGTCATCTCGGCCTCGTACGTCTTCGGCAGCTCCTGCAAGTACTCGACGATCCGCGTCGCCCGCCCTAAACAAAGCGGAAGCACGCCGGACACTTCAGGATCCAGCGTGCCCGTATGACCGATGCGCTTCATGCGAAACAGCTTTCTCGCTTTCGACACGCAATCGTGCGATGTCATGCCGGCGTCCTTCCAGAGCGGAAATACGCCTTCCCATTCCGTCATAACCGTTCCTTCACCGCTTCCACTACGCGCCGGACCGCTTCGTCCAGCGTTCCGTTGATCGTGCACCCCGCCGCGCGCACATGGCCGCCGCCGCCGAGCGTCTTCGCGAGACTCGACACGTCGACCTTGCCCGCGGAGCGCAGGCTCACCTTCACCGTGCCGGGCGCTTTCTCCTTGAACAATATGCCGACCTCGACGCCCGCCACGTTCCTCGGCAGATTCACGAGACCTTCGGTATCTTCGTCCGCCGCGCCGACTCGGTCCAGCGTCGCGCGCGTCACCGACAGCCAGCCGATCTTCCGATCCTCGGAAAACGACAGCGTCGAGAGCGCCTCCTTCAGCAGCAGCATCTGCGCGAACGTCATCGTCTCGAGCAGCTGCTCCGCGAGGACCGCGCCTTCCGCGCCGTGCCGCAGCATCCGCTCGGCGACCGCCATGACGTCAGGGGTCGTGTTCGAATACCGGAAGCCGCCCGTATCCGTCAGCAGTCCTGCGTAGATACATGTCGCGAGCGGCTTCGTCCATGCGACTTCGAGCGTCTCCGCCAAGTCGTGGATGATCTCCACCGTCGCGGCGGCCGAGGGCTTGACCAGGTTATGCGTGCCGAAGCCGTCGTTCGTCGGATGATGATCGATATTCAGAAGCTGTCTATGTTCCGAAAAAAGAGTATGTACCCCGCCGATCCGCGCGAAATCCGCGCAATCGACGGCAACGATGCGGTCGAACCGCCGGGAAGGCGCCGATCGTCCGTAATCGACGATCGGCTGTCCGCCCAGCAGCGCCGCATACTTATCCGGCGTTCTGCCTTCGTTAATTAACGTATAGGTCTTGCCGAGCGCCTGCAGGATGAACCCGATCGCGCCGGTCGAGCTGATCGCGTCGCCGTCCGGCGACAGATGAGAGACGACCAAGAAGTCGTCTCCCTCCCGTAGGAATTCCGCCGCTCGACGGAGCTCTTCGCGGTAGCTCTTCTCCCGAAACGTTACGCTCATGGACGATCCGCCTCTTGGTTGATCGTGCCCAGCAGCTTCTCGATCTTGCTGCCGTATTCGATCGAACTGTCGAAGTGAAACAGGAGGTCCGGAACGTGCCGAAGCCGCATCCGCTTGCCGAGTTCGGTGCGCAGGAAGCCCTTGCCGCGGGAGAGCGACTTGAGCGTCGTCTCCTTCTGCTCTTCGTTCCCGAGCACGCTGATGAACACCTTGGCTTGCGATAGGTCGTTCGTCACGTCCACGCCGGTCACCGTCACGAAGCCGATGCCCGGGTCCTTCCATTCGAATTGGATGATATGGCTAAGCTCCTTCTTCAGCTGCTCGCCCACCCGTCCGACACGCACCTTGGCCATGCGTCATCACCTCTCTACGGTTTCCATCACGAACGCTTCGATGATGTCTCCCTCTTTCACATCGTTGTACTTGTCGATGCCGATGCCGCACTCGTAGCCTTGCGCCACTTCCTTCGCATCGTCCTTGAATCGCTTAAGGGAGTCGAGCTTGCCTTCGTGTACGACCACGCTGTCCCGAATGACGCGAACTTCCGCGTTCCGGGCGATCTTGCCCTGCGTGACCATACATCCTGCAATGGTGCCCACTTTCGTAATTTTGAATACGTTGCGGACCTCCGCCTGACCGATGACGACCTCCTTGAAGATCGGGTCGAGCAGACCTTTCATCGCGGACTCGATTTCGTCGATGACGTTGTAGATGATCCGATGGAGTCGGATATCGACGCCTTCCTGATCGGCCGTCGCCTTCGCGGCCGGCTCCGGACGGACGTTAAAGCCGATGATGATCGCGTTCGAAGCCGAAGCGAACGTAACGTCGGATTCCGTGATCGCGCCGACGCCCGTGTGTAAGATGCGCACGCGCGCGCCTTCCACGTCGATCTTCGCGAGCGAGCCCTTGAGCGCTTCTACGGAGCCCTGAACGTCGCCCTTGATGATGACGTTCAGTTCCTTCAGATCGCCTTCCTTGATCTTGCTGAACAAGTCGTCGAGCGTCACCTTCGTGTTGGCGCCGAAATCCGCTTGGCGCTGCTTGGACGTCCGGGATTCCGCGATTTCGCGCGCCTTCCGTTCGTCCTCGAACACCATGAACGGATCGCCGGCGAGCGGCACTTCCGTCAAACCGGTAATCTCGACCGGCGTCGACGGACCGGCTTCCTTCACGCGGCGGCCCTTGTCGTTGACCATCGCCCGGACGCGGCCGAAGTTATTGCCGATGACGAGCGCGTCGCCGACCTTCAGCGTACCGTTCTGAACGAGCACGCGCGCTACTGCGCCCTTGCCCTTGTCGAGCTCGGCCTCGATGACCGTACCGCGCGCCCGTTTGTTCGGGTTCGCCTTGTATTCTTGCACGTCCGCTACAAGGAGAATCATTTCCAACAGCGTATCGAGATTCTGGCGTTGCTTCGCCGAGATGTTCACGAAGATCGTGTCGCCGCCCCACTCTTCCGGGACGAGCTCGAACTCCGTCAACGCTTGCTTGATCTTATCCGGATCCGCGTCCGGCTTGTCGATCTTGTTCACCGCGACGATGATCGGCACGTTCGCCGCTTTCGCGTGCGAGATCGCCTCTTTCGTCTGCGGCATAACGCCGTCGTCGGCCGCGACGACGAGAATCGTAATGTCCGTCACTTGGGCGCCGCGGGCGCGCATCGACGTGAACGCTTCGTGACCCGGCGTATCGAGGAACGTAATTTTCCGGCTGTTGACTTCAACCTGGTACGCGCCGATATGCTGCGTGATGCCGCCGGCTTCGCCTTCGACGACGTTCGCTTCGCGAATCGCGTCGAGCAGCGTCGTCTTGCCGTGGTCGACGTGACCCATGATCGTGACGACCGGCGGGCGCTCTTCCAAGTCCGCATCGTCGTCCGTCTCCACGATTTCGTCGTAATTGTCGATTTCTTCCGCGATCTTCACTTCGACTTCGACGCCGAATTCTCCGGCGAGCAGCTG
>JAPSKX010000103.1 GCA_031181325.1 Paenibacillus sp. | reverse complement strand
CGAATCGGCGACCGGAGGACGAGAAGCCGGCATTCGAATCGTATCGTCACGCTGTAAGCGCTTCTAATATATGTAACAAGGAAATCGGACGCGGGAGAGAGAAAAGTATTTATACCGATTTCCTAGGCATGACATAAGTCGCGTCATGTAAATACATCATTAACGTAACACGTGAAGTTATATTTATGTTATGCGAGAAATTTCCCGGATTTCATTCGATTTAGCAAATTCCACATCGAAAAAATGTCGTAATAACAACGAATTTTCGCTTTGAAAGCGATTCCTGAGATTTGCGTCAAACTCGGCGAGAAAACGAAGTTTACGAAATTCGCGTTGCCGATTACGATAATTTTGGCTGCAGGGGAAGCGGCGGAGCGTCAGTAATGATGACATTCGAAACCCCGCAGACTATATGTTGGGTGAGCAGAAAAGGGAGGAAGACAGAATGAATCGCAAAGGTTTGAGCAGCGCACTTGTACTAACCTTATTAACCTCGATTCTTGCCGCATGCGGCGGCGGTTCGAGCGAAGCGCCTGCGGACTCGGGGACGGGAACGCCGGCGGCCGAGCAGCCTTCGGCGGAAGCTCCTGCGGCGGAGGAAGACGCGACTTCGCAATACGGAGATACGGGAGGCATCAAGCTTCCGATCGTCACCGAGCCGACGACATTGAAGTGGATGTTGGTCAGCGAAAATCCGGCCAACGATAAACTGATCGCGAAAGAAATCGAGAAGCGCACGGGCATTACGCTGGATCTTCAGACGTACTCGAGCACGACATACCAAGATCGCTTGCGCGTCGTCGTCGCTTCCGGTCAGCTGCCGGACATCTTCCACGGCCTTCCGTTCCCGGAGCTGAAGAAGATCGGGCAGCAAGGCGCGGTCGTCGCGATCAACGAATACGCGGACATGCTGCCGAACTTCAAGAAGCTCTATGTCGACGAAAATCCGTGGGTCGTGAAGTCGTACGGCGACGAAGCGGGCAAATTGTACACTTGGCCGATCTACAACATGAACCGCGACGTCAACCACGGCTGGATGTACCGCAAGGACATCTTCGACAAGCTCGGCATTCCGGAGTGGACGAATACGGACGAGTTCTACGAAGCGATGAAGAAATTGAAAGAAGCGTACCCGGACTCGTTCCCGATCGCATCGAAGACGAAAGACGTTATTTTCCGCGACTGGGGTTACGGCTGGGGCGTCAGCGGAGCCAGCTACCCGATGTACTTCGACGAAGCGGCGAACACTTGGAAATTCGCGCCGACGCAAGCGGGCTATAAGGACATGCTCGACTTCATGAAGAAGCTGTATAACGAAGGCTTGCTCGATCCGGAATTTTTGACGGATACGCCGGACTCCTGGACCGCGAAGCTGACGACGGACAAGGCGTTCGTCACTTGGGACTGGATCGGCCGTCTGGATTTGTTCTACAACCAAGTGAAGGATCAATATCCGACGTACGACATGCGTTACGCGAATCCGGTCGGACCGACGGGCAACGTGCGCACGCTTCCGAAGATCGACGTCAACTTCGGCATCGCGGTCGCGAACAACGACAAGAAAGAAATCGCGATGAAGCTGCTCGATTACCTGACCAGCCCGTCCGGCGCGGCGCTCGTCACGCTCGGCGTGGAAGGCGAGACGTTCAACTTCGACGCGGACGGCAAGCCGGTGTATCCGGAGCTCGCCGACGTGCCGCTCATCGACATTAAGGTATTGGAAGACAAATACGGTCTGTGGCTCGAAGGCATGTATCTGAATCCCGACCGCCGCAGCGTGTACTACAACTACACGGAGAAAGAGCAAGAAGCGCAGGACAAGATCGTCTCGCAAAACAAATTCGAACCGCTCGATCCGGTATTGAACTTCACCGACGACGAAAACGCGGCGATCGCGGAGCTCCAAGTGACGCTCATGAAGGAAGCGGCGGAATTCAGCGCGAAGTACATTCTCGATAAGGGCTTCGGCGAGGCGCAATGGACCCAATGGCAGCAAGACGCGGAGAAGGCCGGCGCAACGCAGTTGACCGACGTCTTCAACGCGGCGCAACAACGCTTCGACGCGCAATAATCGCATCATAAGATCGGTCGGCGGCACTCGGACGCACTCGCGGCTCGGGTGCCGTTGATCATAAAACAGGAGGGAGCGCAACATGGAGCACCCAGGCACGAAGCCTCTTCCGGGCTCGTCGGGTCCGTCGTTCGGCGCATGGCTGGCAGCAACGTGGAAACATATGAAGCGGGATCGGCAGCTTTTGCTCCTCTTCATTCCGTGCATATTGTTTTATTTGATTTTCCGCTACGGACCTTTATACGGCTTAATCATTTCGTTTAAGGATTACAGCGTGTTCCAAGGCATTGTCGAAAGCCCTTGGGTCGGATTCAAGCATTTCGAGAAGTTTTTCGCGAGCCCCGACTTCTGGCAGCTGTTCGGCAATACGCTGGCGCTCGGATTTTTCTCGCTGATTTTCGGGTTTCCGTTCCCGATCATCCTCGCGATCATGCTCAACGAGGTTCGCGTCGCGGCGTTCAAGAAGACGATTCAGACGCTGAGCTACTTGCCGGCGTTCTTGTCCGTCGTCATTATCAGCAGCATGATCATCGATTTCTTGTCGCCTTCGAACGGCATCATCAACCGGGTCATCGCATGGCTCGGGTTCGAGAAGATCTATTTCTTGGTCGAGGCGGAATGGTTCCGACCGATCTACGTCATCTCCGATATCTGGGCCGGCATCGGCTACGAAGCGATCGTGTTCCTGGCGGCGATCGCGGGCATCAGTCCGACGTTATACGAAGCCGCCCGCGTCGACGGCGCCAACCGCTGGCAGACGATGCGTCATATTACGCTGCCGGGTCTGATGCCGACGATCATCATTATGTTTATCTTAAAAACAGGCTCGATGATTCGCGTCGGATACGAGAAAGTACTACTGTTGTACAACCCTACGACGTACGATGTCGCGGATGTATTTTCTACGTTCGTCTACCGCAAAGGCTTGCTGGAAGCGAACTATAGCTACGCAGCGGCCGTCGGCATGTTCGAAGCGGTCGTCGCGATGATTATGCTGCTCGGGGCGAATCTGATCAGCCGGAGAATGGGAGGCGGCGGGTTATGGTAGGACAACGCAGATTTTCTTTCTTCGACGCGATCAACGCCGTACTGTTGACGCTCCTGGCCATCTCCACGGTATACCCCGTCGTGTACATCTTGGCCGTCTCGCTTAGCGATACCGCCTTGGTTACGCAAGGGAAGGTCTGGCTATGGCCGCGCGGTTTAAATTTCGACGCCTATGCCGAGGTACTATCCGACAATCGCATTCCTCGCGCGTATTTGAACACAATCTTTTATACGGCGCTCGGCACATTCATCAACCTGCTGTTTACCGCGGTCGCGGCTTATCCGCTCTCGCAGCGGGGATTTTTCGGCCGCAAATACTTCATGTTCGCGATCGTGCTGACGATGTTCCTAAACCCCGGCATCATTCCGAACTACATGATCGTGAAGGAACTGGGCTTGCTGGACACCGTATGGGCGCTTGTGATCCCGAACGCGATCTGGACGTTCGAATTGATCATCCTGAAGAGCTTCTACGAGAACATGTCGACGCAAATTCGAGAAGCCGCGCTGATCGACGGCGCTTCCGAATTCCGTATCTTGTTCAACATGGTCATTCCGCTGTCGAAGCCGGCTCTGGCGTCGATCGGATTGTTCTACTTCATGGGGCATTGGAACAGTTTCTTCCTGCCGATGATTTATTTGACCGATCAGACGATGCATCCGCTGCAAGTCGTGCTGCGAGGGATGCTCATCTTCAGCGAAGGAAACAACGCCGGATTGGTCGATGCGGCCGCGCTTGCGCCGCAGTCGCTTAAGAATGCGACCATCGTCCTATCTATGATTCCGGTTCTCATGATTTATCCGTTCGCGCAGAAGTACTTCGCGAAAGGCGTCATGCTCGGTTCGGAGAAGGGATGAGCGTCGGCGATGTAGAATACTAAGGATACACAACACGGCGTCGGGAGAAGATCACAATGAAACGAATCGTAACCAATGCAGGATTGCTCCAAATCTTCTTTGCGTTATTGCTCGTCATTACCGTCATGTTCGTATCCAACTACATCGTCTATAAAAACTCCATCTCGGGCATCTACGACAAAGTCACGCAAAACAACGCGCTGATCGTGCGTTCGCTCATCCAATCGTTCGACGAAAGCTTCAGAACGGTGAACAATGTGATTCATGCCGTACACGGGCTGCGGTACGACGATTCGATTCAATCGGACGGCCGCATGCGGATGAGCGAAATTTATATGATGCAGGAACAGCTGGCCTCGCTCGTATCGAATATCGATTACCTGGAGGATATCATCGTATTTTACGATCGGTCGAACCTCGCCGTAACGTCGAGGGGGACCAGCGATTTAGGGACGTTGTTCACGACCAAATACCGGCACGAATTGTATGACGCAGACTATTGGCGGTCGCTGTCGTCGACCAAGCACGACCTGAAGACGTTCCCGGCCGTCGATTATCGCGTGTATTCGGACGGCGTGCAGTACAAGAACAAGCGCTTGATGGCGATCGTGGCCGGCAATAAGTTTCGACTTTCGTCGAAGAACATCGTCATGCTCGTGAACGTGGACGCGCTCATGAAGCATGTCGATCAGAAGGCGATGCTGCCGGGCGCATCCCTGATCGTCATGGACGCGGATCGGAATATTCTCCTCAGCACCGAGGACAGCTTCGGCTTGATGGAAATTTTGGACGACGTCTATTTCAAGGCCGGCAGCGAAACGAGCGTAACGAGAGAAGACTTCGAATACAATTTCTATAAGTCCGATTACAATTCATTCATCTATATCGACAAGGTGCCGTATCAGTTCCAAAACATCGACTCTGTCAACAAAGCGAACCGATTCATTATGGTGACGGCCATTGTTTGCGCGTTATTGCTGGCCGGTTCGCTCAGCATCTATCTGTATAAGCCGATTAAAGACATCTTGAAGCTGTTCGGCGAAGGGCATGTCAAGGGGAACGATTTTCGGAAAATTCACAGCGGCATCTTACGGATTCAGCTGGAGAACGAGTCCTACCGGAAGCAGCTCGAGTTGGTGGACGGCGAGATGCGGAAGGTCGTCTTTTTCCAATCGCTGGACGCTTATCCGCATGCGGAAGAGCAGGACGCGCTGCTTCGGCGCCATTATCCGGATTTCTTCCGGAAGAAATACTTCGTCATGCTTTCCATCGAGGCCGTGCTCGAGCAGCGGGATCGCTTGCCGCTGGAGTCGATCGAAGCGTTCGTCGCGCGCGTCCGGGAGACGCTCACGACCGAACGGATGCAGGCGGAGGTGTTCCACCAAGGCAACCTACGATTCCTCGCGATGATCGGACTCGACCAATCGACGGGACGCGAGACTCTGATTCGACGTCTCGGCAACTTGATCGTTCGACTCGAGAAGGAGCTCCCGGGCTGCTCGCTGCGCGGCTGCGTCAGCCGCACGTACGAATCGCAAGTGTCGAACTGTCCTGCGGCGCACGACGACATCGTGCTTGCGGCGCCGTACCGCAAGATGAAGGACGCCGTACTGCTCGACGTCGAGACGATCCGCTACGAATGGAATGTGTACTTCCCGTTCGAGCGCGTGGAGAAGCTGTCCAATCTGCTCCTTAACGGACGCCGGGACGAAGCGGTGGAGATTATCCAAGAGACGCTTCGGGAAAACATGGAACGGAACGTGCACCGCAATCAGTTCCGTCACGTCGCGAACGCGATCTTCTTCTCGATGTTGCAGGTGGCTGAAGGGAACGGGAACGACCGCCAAGCGTTGTACCGGCTCGAGCTCGACTTCCAGCGGACGTGGGAGGGGGCGACCGGCGTCGCGGACATCGAACAGGCGCTCGTTCGACTCGCGGCGTCCGTCGCGAGCCAGAGTCAGAGCGAGCAGCGAAGCAAGCTGAATCCGTCGTTCATATCGCAATACATCGATCTGCATTATATGGAAAATTTGTACCTCGATCACATGGCCGAGGTGCTCGAGACGACGCCGAAGTATTTCTCGAACTACTTCAAGAAGACGTTCGGCGTCAATTACGTCGAGTATTTGAATAAGGTGCGCTTGTCGCACGCGAAGGAGCTCTTGAAGGATTCAAGTTTGTCCGTCGCCGAAATCGGGGAACGGACGGGATACTTGAACTCTTCGACCTTCACGACGACGTTCAAGAAGTATTACGGCATCTCGCCGAGCGAGTATCGGAAGCGTCAGGTTAGTTAACGTCACAAAATATTAATGTAATAAACTATAGATCGGCATTGGAGGAGCAACGACGATGAAAGCGATCGCCGCACAGCAAGGGAGTATCATCCTCGTCGAAACGGCGGATCCGACGCCGACGGCGGGGCACGTAATCGTACGTACCGAATATTCGGCGATCAGCCCGGGCACCGAGATGTCCTTCGTCAGACAGCGCTCCGAGAAGCCTATCGTCCTTGGCTACAGCGCCGTCGGCATCGTGGAAGCGGTCGGCGAAGGCGTGACGGAGCTGTCCGTCGGTCAGCGCGTGGCGTGTTACGGCGCGCCGTACGCCCGGCATGCGGAGCTGTTGTCGATGCCGTCCAACTTAACGGCGGCGGTGCCGGACGGCGTCGATCCGAAGGAAGCCGCCTTCGCGGGGCTCGGCGCGATCGCGATCCACGCGCTGCGGACGGCGAATCTGTCGTTCGGCGAATCGACGGCGGTCGTCGGTCTCGGCATTCTCGGCAACCTGATCGCCCAGATCGCGAACGCCGCCGCTTATCGCACGGTCGGCCTGGACCTGGACGCCGGCCGCGTCGAAGCGCTTCGGCGGCTCGGCGTGACGCATGCGTACGACTCGCCGGAAGCGCTCGAGGCGCGGCTGTTCGCCGACGTCGGCCCGCACGGGGTCGACGCCGTCTTGATTTGCGCGAGCGGCCCGGGGGAAGCGCTCATCAACCGATCGATGTCTTGGCTTAGAGACCGAGGGAAGATCGTTATCGTCGGCGACGTGACGACGGAATTTTCCAGGAGCGCTATGTTCGGCAAGGAAGCGCAGGTGCTCATTTCCCGCGCCGGCGGTCCCGGAAGATACGATGCGTCTTACGAGCGCGACAATCGGGATTATCCGATCGGCTACGTTCGCTGGACGGAGGGGCGGAATATCGGCGAATACGTCAGGTTGTTAGCCCTGAAGCGAATTTCCTTGGCGCCGCTCATTACGGACGTCTACCCGCTGGATCGAGCCGCAGAAGCGTATCGACCGTACGAAGAACGACGTGCGAACGTCATCGGCACATTAATTCAATATTAATCGGATGGCTGCCTTGTACAGACCGGCAGCCATTCGCATGAGGAGCGAGGAAAGATGTCAACAGCATCGCATCGACAAGCCGATATCATCATCGTAGGCGGGGGCGTCGGCGGGGTCGCCGCGGCGCTCGCCGCAGCCCAGGCGGGGAAGCGCGTCGTCATGACCGAGGATTCCGACTGGATCGGCGGGCAGTTCACCAGTCAGGCGGTACCCCCGGACGAGCATCCATGGATCGAACGGTTCGGCTGCACCGCTTCATATCGCCGATTCCGGGACGAGGTAAGGGCGTATTATTTACGGAACTTCCCGGTAACCGCCGAAGCCCGCGCGAATCGGGAATTCAATCCCGGGAACGCGATCGTCAGCCGTATCTCCCATGAGCCGCGCGCGGCGCTGGCCGCGCTGCGCGACATGCTGGCGCCGTACGTGCACAGCGGACGCTTGCTCATTCTCGAGCGGCATGCGCTCGTCGGCGCCGAGACGGACGGGGACCGAATCGCGTCCGTGACCGTCCGTTCGGAGGAGACCGGCGACGATATCGTGTTGACGGGTTCGTATTTCCTCGACGCGACGGAGGAGGGCGACTTGCTGCCGCTGGCCGGCGCGGAATACGTGACGGGAGCGGAATCCGCCTCGGAGACGGGCGAGCCGAACGCGCTGCCTGGCGAGGCCGACCCGGCCGATATGCAGGCGATTACGTGGTGCTTCGCGATAGACCATATCGAAGGGGCGGACTACACGATCCCGAAGCCGGCGGAATACGATTTCTGGCGTTCGTATAAGGCGGACTTCTGGCCGGACCGACTGCTCAGCTGGATGGGCGTCGTGCCGCATTCGCTTGCTCCGATCCGCTACGGCTTCTTCCCGGACGACGGGCATTCGTTCTCGCTCTGGAAATACCGCCGCTTGATCGACCGAACGTTGTTCGCGGAAGGCGCGTTCGAGAGCGACATCACGGTCGTGAACTGGCCGCAGAACGATTATTGGCTCGGCCCGATCATCGACGTGCCCGCGGACGTGCGGGCGCAGCGGCTCGAGAGCGCGCGGCAGCTCAGCCTGTCGCTGCTGTATTGGATGCAGACCGAAGCGCCTCGTCCGGACGGGAAGGCGGGTTATCCGGGGCTGCGGCTGCGCGGCGACGTCACCGGCACGACGGATGGGCTGGCGAAGAAGCCGTATATCCGCGAATCGCGCCGCATTCGCGCGGTGACGACCGTATTGGAGCAGGATCTGAGTCCGGCATGCCGCCCGGACGGCGCGTCGCTCCGGTACCGCGATTCGGTCGGCATCGGCTGCTACCGGATCGATCTGCATCCGAGCACGGCGCAGCGCTCGTACGTCGACGTCTCGAGCTTGCCGTTCCATATTCCGCTCGGGAGCCTGCTGCCGGTCCGGATCGGCAATCTGATCGCGGCGGGGAAGAACATCGGCACGACGCATATTACGAACGGCTGCTATCGTCTGCACCCAGTCGAGTGGAACGTCGGGGAAGCCGCGGGCTCCTTGGCGGCGTACTGTCTCGAACGCGGCGAGGAGCCGAAGTCCGTGCAAGCGAACGACGAGCTGTTGGCCGCGTTCCAAGGCCGTCTTCGCGAGCAAGGCGTGGAGCTGGAGTGGCCGCGGATTCATTCGGTCTAGCTTGCCGCCGGCTTTCCAACTCTCTCGGATCGGGATACAATGGTAGAATGAGCCGGGAGACATTGGAGGAGGGATTCGGTTGGACAGCGGGTTTACGAATGAACGCGTCGAAGCGGTGCGCGAGACGGCCGGCGCCATGGAGCGACAAGGCGGGCTGAGCGAGATCGCGCTCTCGCTCCTATACGAGATGGGATTGTTTAAGCTGTTCGTCCCGCAGGAATACGGCGGGCGCATGGAGCCGCTGCCGGAGGCGCTTCGGCTGTTCGAGGCGGCGTCCCGCGTCGAGGGCAGCTTCGGGTGGGCGGCGACGATCGGCTCCGGCGGCGGCTACTTCGCCGCCTGCTTGCCGCCCGAGGTCGCCGCGTCGATCTATTCCGATCCGCGGGCGGTTATCGCGGGCAGCGGATTGCCGACGGGGCGGGCCGTCCGCGTCGAAGGCGGGTACGTACTGAACGGAAGCTGGAAGTACTGCAGCGGATCTACGTACGCGACGACGTTCACGGCGACGGCGATCGTGGAGAGCGGCGGGACGGGCGAGCCGGAAGCGCTCGCCTTCGCGCTGCGCCCGGAGCAGGCGGAGATCGTGCCGGACTGGCGGTCGTTCGGCCTACGGGCGACGGCGAGCCACACGATCGCGGCGAAGGACGCGTTCGTGCCGGATTCGCGCGCGTTCCGGGTCGATCGGAACGACCGCCGGAGCGAGCCGGTGTATTCGGTGCCGTTCCGACCGTTCGCGGAGAGCTCGTTCGCGGCGGTGGCGATCGGCATCGCGCGTCATCTGCTCGAGGAAGCCGTCGCAACGGCGGAGGGCAGCCGCGACGCATGGAGCAAGGGAGGCGCCGCGCGGTACGGGGCGGTCGCCGCGCGAATCCGTCGGGCGGAGACGCGGCTGGACGAGCGGGCGGCAGGCTACTACGAAGCCGTCGAACGCGCTTGGACGCGCCATGTGCGAGGCGATGCGCTCGAAGCGGATTGGGCCGCCGTCGGTCGGGAGAGCAAGGCGGCGGCGGACGAAGCGCTGCGGACGGGGCAGGACGTCTTCCGTTCCCTCGGCATCGGCGCACTGATGGAGGACGCCGCCGTGAACCGGATATGGCGCGATCTGCAGACGGCCTGCCAGCATACGCTATTAATCGACTTCGGAACGGAGTCGGCATGAAGAAGCCGCGCGAGTCCGGCCCGCCGTTACGGCAGGCCGCTCGCGCGGCTGTTCGCGTTACCGATGCAGAGAAATAAAATCGTGCGGCTCTGCCGACCGAATCGTCTCGGGAAACGGACTCCGTTCATCCGGACGGCGGAGTCGGTTCATCTCATCCCGCTTCTCTTGCGATGGACAGCGTAAAATTCGCGGTCCATGACGCCAAGCCGCGGATCAGCGCGATGGAGACGAACAGCAGCACGAAGCCGACGGCCGTGCAGACGAAGCTCAGCTGCAGCGACGTGACGTCCGGCAAGAAGACGACGAGCCAGGAGGATCTATCGAAGATGTCGATGCCGAGCGTACGCTCCAGTACGACATATACCGCGGGAGCGGCGATCAATCCGACGCTGACGCACACGAACGTCACCGATACGACGAAGTTGAAGATGCCGATCGGCAGCTTCAGGAAGCACATCAGAATATTCATGTACGAAGCGGGATCCGTGACGGCGCGGCCGAGCCGTCGGAACAGTCCGGCTTCGGAAACCGTGCCGGCCGCGGCAGGCTCCGGATCGGCCAGACCGAGCACCGAACGGGCGAGCGATCTCTCGAAGCCGGCGATGCCGAAGGCGATCGTCAGCACGACGAGCAGAATCGGGAGGCCTACGAAGATCGGCAGCAAGCCGGCAGACAACGTCAGTCCCGCTACGATAAAGACGAAGTACAGGATGCCGAGCGGGAAAGATAGCAGCACGTATGCCGCAGGAGCGATTGCGGGTTTCCCGGGCGCCGAAGGCGCGAATGGACGCATTTGCATAGGAATCGTATCTCCTCGAATTGGAATGTACCGGGATATCTTACCTCGAATCGGGTGCCGAAAGTACCGTCTGCGGTTCGAGCGACACCCGGACTTTCGGCGGGCCTCCGCGCAGGATTTCTTGTTTGCGCCGCGCGCGGCTATTACAATTTCCCGTCGCGGTGCCGATGCATTGTTCAGAGCAAGTCGAATGCGGAAAGGGGGCGGCCGCCGATGTATTCCATGCTGATCGTCGACGACCATAAGCATTTGGTGGAGAGCTTGGCGGCGACGGTGCCTTGGGACGATTACGGAATTACGCGCATCCATAAGGCATATAACGGGAAACAGGCGCTGCAGCTCATAATGGAGCAGGACGTCGATATTTTGCTCACCGACATCCGGATGCCGGAGATGTCCGGTCTGGAGCTGATCGGCGCGATTCGCGATCGGCAGCTAGACATCGAATGCATCTTGTTGACCGGATACGCGGATTTCCAATACGCCAAGCAAGCGATCGAGCTGCAAGCGGTGAATTACTTGCTGAAGCCGGTGCGCGAGGAAGAACTGCTCCCGTCGATACGCGCGATTACGGCCCGGCTTGCGGAACGTCGAGCGGCCGACGCGCGGCAGGAGCGGATCGCGGCGGAAGAGCGAAGGCGGATCGGGCACGATTTGCACGACATTCTCGGCTTTACGTTAACGAGTACGCTGATGAACTTGGAGGCGGCGAAGATGCTGCTTGCATCCAATCGCGAAGAGGGCCTCGACCGGCTGGAACAATCGAGCGAGCTGCTGCGCGGCGGCATGCTGACGATTCGCCAAGCCGTTCGAACGGTGCAGCAAGGCGGAAAGGAGTCGGATCTCGTAGAGACGCTGCGTTCGTTCCTTGCCGACGCCGAGCGTCTTACGGGCGTCGCGGTGAGCGCCTCCTTCGAGACGGAAGCGGCGGCGGTGGATTCCTCCTTCGCGAAGACGGCGCTGCATGCCGTGAAGGAAGGCGTAACGAACGGGCTGCGGCACGGCGGAGCGACGCGGTTCCTCTTCCGGCTGCAGCAGGACGAGAACGGGTTCAAGCTGTCGCTCTGGAACGACGGCCGTCCGTACGACGGCGGCAGCGCGCCGGGCATCGGCCTCGCCGCCATGCGAGAACGCGTCGAGTCGTGGGGCGGCACGGTCGAGCTGTCGGCGACGAACGAGCCGGAGGGCTCGCTGCTGCAGCTGACGCTGCCTTATCGAACGTAGAGGCGCGCCGACCGGCGCGCGAAGCGGAATACGTAATGCGAGGGAGGTCATCTCTGCGATGCATGAAAATCAGGTCCCGCCGATCCGATTCGCCGTTCACGGCTGCCAGCATGGGCATATCGAAACGTTCATTCAAGCGATGAAGAGGCTCGGCCACGAATTCATCGGGATTTACGACGAACGCCCGATTCCGTTGACGCATGAAACCGCCGAGAAGCATAGCGTTCCGTTGTTCGAACGCATCGAGTCCCTGGATGCGGCGGACGCGATCGGCTGCGCGGCGATCAACGTCCGCAAGATCGAAGCGGTGGAGCGGTGCGCGGCGCAAGGGAAACCGATCATGGTCGATAAGCCGATCGTGACGACACGCGACGGCCTCCGACGGCTCGAGCGGGCGATGGCGATGCCCGGCGCCCGGATCGGGATGATGTTGACATCGCGTTACAAGCCGTCGATCTATACGCTGCGCCGAGATATCGCCGCCGGGAAGTTCGGGGAGATCGTCAGCATCTCGATGCGCAAGCCCCATCGCTTATCTTCCGATCGCCGGCCGGCGTGGTTTTTCGATAAATCGCTTCACGGGGGCATCGCGATCGATCTGCTCATTCATGACTTCGATCTGCTTCGGTACCTGACGGGCCGCGAGATCGTCGACGTCGCCTGTACGATGTCGAAGAAGCTGCATCCGGAGCACCCCAGCTTCTACGATGTCGTGACGGCGCATGCGGTCTTGGAAGGCGGCATCGCTTGCCAGCTGTATTCGGACTGGCATACGCCGGCTCGCAGCTGGACGTGGGGCGACGGCCGCATCTTCATCGTCGGCACGAGAGGCACGGCGGAGCTGCGGCTCGAAGGAGACCCCGGACTCGCCGCGAACGATCGGAACGCGTATATCAGCATTACCGACGAGACAGGCTATACGATGGAGCAGGCGACAGCGCCGGCGCTCGGCATCGTCGAGCAGTTCCTGCGGCACGCCTTCGCCGGCGGGGAAGCCGGGGTGACGCATTCGGACATCTTGCGCGCGTCGGAGGCAACGATCGCCGCCGACGAGAAGGCGATTTACATCCATAGGTAATCATCGCTTTCGGGAAAGGGCGGTCCTAACGGCAGAAAACTGCCGAAGGGGCCGCTTCTTCTTTCGTCGATGAGGGAGCGGCCTTTCGAGTAGAATGCGGATTATGGGAATGTTTCATAAAACAGGAAGAACATGGGTATGATATGCGGAGACGTCAAGCCGCAGGAGTAGATCGACCATGCCGCATCGGAAGTTCCAATCCGCCGACATCAGACCGCGTTATTCCAAGGGGCAGATCTCCGTATGGGGGATCAATTCGGTATATCCTCGCACGCCATGGATCGCGGCGTGGTGGGCGGCCGCGTTCCCGGGGTTCGGCCATATGTTTATCGGGAAGTATCTCCATGGTCTCGTGTTGATCGTATGGGAGCTGGTAGTCAACGGGCAGTCGAATCTGAATATGGGGATCGCTTTGTCGTTCCTCGGTCGATTCGAGGAAGCGAAAGCGCAAATCGACAAAGATTGGGGCCTGCTCTATGTGGCGGTCTATGTATATAGCATATGGGACAGTTATCGCTGCGCGGTCGAAATCAAAAAAAATCACATTTTGGCCGAAGTGGAGGACGCGCCCGTCGCTCCTTCGGACGTTAGTTTCTTCGATATTAACATCCTTGACAAGAAGAAACCGTGGGTAGGCATGGCATGGTCGATCTTAACGCCCGGATTGGGGCAGCTTTACGGCGGCAGCATGATCGTCGGCACCTTCGTCTTGGCGTGGTGGATCTTCATATGTTATAAAGCCGAGGCGGTTCGAGCTTTGTTGTATTCGTTCCTCGGCGATTTTCAAGGAGCGGCCGCGATCGTCGACTGGCAATGGAGCTTATTCCTGCCCTCCATGTACGCGTTCGCGATCTATCACGCATACGTCTCTGTGACGGAAAACAATACTTTGTTCGATATCGAGCAAATTCGATACCTGAGAGTGAGGGCTGCGACTTTGGCGGAGCAACACCCGACCGACGACGACAACATTCGCATCATCGCGACATTCGATCATTCCCCCTTCGTAGAGATGACGATCCACGACTTAGTGAAATTGGGAATCCCGCCTCAGCAGATCGTCGCTTTGCCGCTGGAAAACTTGGATTCGCAAACGCACATCCTCGATTCGATCCATCGGGTCGACGGAAGGAGCTATATCGACGGAGCGATGATGGGAGGAACGATCTTCTCGGTGCTCGGCGTCATTTACGGATTCATATGGGACTGGGGGCCGGTCATCTGGGGCTTGATCGGCCTTGCGGGCGGCTTCATCCTGGGATTAGCCGTAGAGATCGCGCTCAGCAAGAAGAAAATCAAACTGCTCGCGGGACGGAAAAGCGAAGTGTTGATCGAAGTGACCTGTCCCGCTTCCCTTAAGGACAAGCTGATAGAGGTGTTGAAAGCAAGGCAATCCATCGCCTTCGCGTCGAAGCCCCGCTGAATCGCGACAACCTGACGAGCCTCGCCGCCGTCCGATCGGACGGCGGTTTTTCGCGCCGCTTCGCTGAGAACGGAGACGCGTGGTTGCTCATCCCGAGCGCTTGTTTTACGATAGTAGCAGAATGCGATCCATGCGTGATCGAAATCGGGAGAGGGGAACGTCATGAATCCAACAAAACCGAAGGTATACGCGGCCAAACGCTTGCCGCCGGAAGCGATCGCCTACTTGGAGCAATACTGCGACGTGCGCCTATGGGACGGAGAGGGAGCCATTCCGCGCGACAGATTGTTGTCCGAGCTCGGCGACGCGGAAGGTCTGCTTACGTCGAGCGACGCGATCGACGACGAGCTGCTCGCCCGCGCGCCGAAGCTTCGGGCGGTCAGCACCGTTTCGGTCGGCTACAATCACTTCGATCTCGAAGCGATGCGCCGCCGAGGCGTCGCAGGTACGCATACGCCTTATGTGCTCGACGATACGGTCGCGGACTTAGTGATGGCGTTGATGCTGGCCGCCGCGCGCCGCGTGACGGAGCTCGACGCCAATGTCAAAGCCGGGAAGTGGGTGCGCGGCATGCCGGAGAACGAATGGTTCGGCATGGACGTGCATCATGCGACGCTCGGCATCGTCGGTCTCGGCCGGATCGGAGAGCGCATCGCGCAGCGCGCGGTGCACGGATTCGGGATGGAGCTGCTGTATCATAACCGGAGCCGCAATCCGGAGGCGGAGGAGCGGTACGGCGCGCAATATGCGACAATGGACGAATTGCTGGCCAAGTCGGATTTCGTCGTGCTCATGACGCCGCTGACGCCGAAGACCGAGCGGTTCTTCCGGAAGGAGCACTTCGACCGGATGAAGACGTCCGCCTTCTTCATCAACGCCTCGCGGGGGCGAACGGTCGACGAGGACGCGTTGGTCGAAGCGCTGCGACAGGGCCGCATCCGCGGCGCGGGGCTCGACGTCTACGCGCAGGAGCCCGTCGATCCGGAGCACCCGCTGCTGCGCATGCCGAACGTCGTGACGCTGCCGCACATCGGCTCGGCGACCGCGAAGACGCGGTTCGACATGGCGATGACGGCCGCGCGCAACCTCGTCGCCTCGCTGCGCGGCGACGACGGCGCTTGCATCGTTAAGGAGCTGCGTTAAGGACGTCGCCAAAGATAGACGTTTCCCCATGGACGATATACCCATCCCCGGCTTTCCCCGATGAATAGGATATACGGACTTCATTCATCGAGGGAAGACGGGAGGTTTCAATGCGTTGCTGAGGAAGCGGTATTGGCATGTCAAGAACAAATGGAGGCGGCATCTGAGCTTAACCGGAGATCCGGTCCTGCGACCTCATCTGCCGCCGACGCGCCTGCTTCGCCGCAGTACCCTTCGGAAATTCCTGAAAAAATACGACGTCGTCTATGTGAAGCCGGTATACGGCTCGTTCGGCAACCGGATTCTACGCATCGCGAGGCAAGGCGACGAATACGTGCTTCATTACGAAAACAAGTCGAAACGATATTCCAGCCGCAAGAAGGTAATGAAGCGCGTATTTCGGCATGCTCGTTCGCGTCCCTATCACATTCAGCGAGGCATTCGTCTCGTGAAGCTGGGCGGTCGTCCGGTAGACTTCCGCGTACTTGTGCTCCGAACGGATTCCAAGTGGAACGTGATGGGCATTATGGGGAAAGCCGCGACGGGGAACCGCGTCGTGACGAATTATCACCACGGCGGGCGGGCGGTTCGTTTCGGCGAAGCGCTGCACCGTGCCGGGTGGACTCGGGAGGAAATCCGACGGGCGAAGAAGGGCATCGAGCGGTTGAGTCTCGTCGCGGCCGAGCGCTTCGGTCGGCGACACAAGCATTGCCGGAGACTCGGGATCGACATCGGACTCGATCGGGAGAAGCGGATTTGGTTCATCGAGGTGAACACGAACCCGTTCTATGAGCTGTTCAGGCATCATGAAGACCGAGCTTTATACGCGAGGATCGATCGGCAGATGAAGCGGATCGCATCGAAGCAGTCCAATCGTTGGTAGCGAGACGCCGGCTCATTCCTGAGTCGGCGTCTTTTGCATCCCAGCCGGGCGAGACGCGCGGGTACCAACGGTAGTCTTGCAAGTACCCTTAGTAA
>JAPSKX010000102.1 GCA_031181325.1 Paenibacillus sp. | reverse complement strand
GCGATCCGCTTCATCTGCCGATCGCATCGAAGCAGTCCAATCGTTGGTAGCGAGACGCCGGCTCATTCCTGAGTCGGCGTCTTTTGCATCCCAGCCGGGCGAGACGCGCGGGTACCAACGGTAGTCTTGCAAGTACCCTTAGTAAGAACCCTTCGGGGTTCTTTTCTTTTTTTACTAAGGTGTTTCCGTATGCTTTCCCCGGTTAAAAGCGCTTCCAATCGATTCTATAATCGAGATAGAAACCGAGAACGCTGCGAACAAGAGAAAAACGGAGGAGAGCCGTACATGGAAACAAACCCGAACCCGATCCGAACCGGCGGTCGGCCTTCCGCGTTCCGCGCATGGGCGCTAAAGTCGATCGCGCAGCGCGAGCTGCTGCTGATGACGTTGCCCTTGATCGGACTTGTGATCGTATTCAACTACATGCCGCTGTACGGGTGGCTCATCGCATTTCAAGATTTCAAGGTCGCCCGAGGCATCGGCGGCAGTCCGTTCGTAGGCTTCGATAACTTCGAACAGCTGTTCAAGGATCCTCATTTCTTCCGTGTGCTGCGTAATACCCTTGCTATGGGATTCCTGAATATGATTTTCGGTTTCCTCGGCGCGGTCGGTCTCGCGGTCGCGTTGAACGAAATCCGCCTTCGCTGGTTTCAGCGAACCGTGCAGACGATCACGTACATTCCTCACTTCGTCTCTTGGGTCGTGATCGGTACGATCGCGCAAGTGCTGTTGTCGCCGGACGGCGGTCTCGTGAACGACGTATTGACCGGCATCGGCCTGCTCGACGAACCGTTCTACTTCATGGCGCAGCCAGATTGGTTCTGGGGCCTCAACACGTTTTTCTATTTCTGGAAGGAAGTCGGTTGGAACGCGATCATCTACCTTGCGGTGCTGGCGGGCGTCCATCCGGATTTGTACGAGGCGGCCGACGTCGACGGCGCGGGTCGCATTCGGAAAATATGGCATATTTCGATTCCGTCGCTTATGCCGGTCGCGATCATTATGCTGACGATGTCGCTCGGCTGGGTCATCCAGAGCGGGTATGAATCGCAATATTTATTAGGCAACTCGATGGTCATCGATTATTCGGAAGTGCTTGACTTATACGCGCTTCGATATTCGTTCCAGATCGGCGATTACGGCGCCGGGGCGGCGATCAGCATTTTCAAATCGGTCGTCAGTATCCTCATGGTGTTGTCCGTCAACTATTTCGCGAAGAAAACCGGCAACGGCGGCTTGTTCTAAGGGGGCAACGATATGAAAACGATCAAACTCGGCGACGCCGCGCTGTCGGCGGTGCTGTACGCGGGGCTCGCGCTGTTCAGCCTGTTTACGCTGTACCCGTTCATCAACATACTCGCGGTCTCGCTTAACGATAAGCTCGACACGATCCGCGGCGGCATTTACATATGGCCGCGCGTCTGGACGACGGACAATTTCTCGGAAATCTTCGCGAATCCGAACCTGCTCGGCGCATTCCTCATGTCCGTGCTGCGGACGGTCGTCGGGACGGCGCTCGGCATTCTGTGCACCGCCTTGTTCGCGTACGCGTTGAGCATGAGGGAGTTCATGTACCGTAAAGCGTTGAACGGGCTCCTCGTCCTAACGTTGTACGTGAACGGCGGACTGATCCCGACGTACCTGCTTATCAAGAATTTGGAGTTGATGAACACCTTCTGGGTGTATATCCTTCCGCTGCTCGTCAGCGGGTTCTACGTCATCATTATGCGCAGTTATTTCGAGACGCTTCCGGATGGCTTGATCGAGTCCGCGAAGATCGACGGGGCCGGCCACTTCCAAACGTTGTTTCGGATCGTCATCCCGGTCAGTTTGCCGGTGCTCGCCACGATCACGTTATTCGTCGCCGTGCTGCATTGGAACTCCTGGTTCGACAATTTCTTGTACACCAGCCGCGAACAGAGCCTAAGCTTGCTCCAATACGAATTAATGAAAATATTGCTCAGCGCCATGAATCAATCGGCCGGCCGACAAGCGCATATCGACGCAAGCACGGTGAACGTCGTGAATCCCCAATCGGTGCGTTCCGCGATGACGATTATCGTGACGGTGCCCATCCTGCTCGTGTATCCGTTCCTGCAGCGATATTTCGTCAAGGGAATGACCGTCGGAGCGATGAAGGAATAAGCTCGCCGCGCGTATCCGAGGCTCAAGCCTTTGATATAAAATTATTCAAACAAGGGGCAGATGGAAAATGAAAAGCAATAAAGCTTGGCTTCATCTCATGCTCGCGGCATGTCTCGTCTCCGCGATTACGGCTTGTTCCGGCGGAGGAGGCGGCGGGACGTCCGAGGAGCCGGAGGCAGCCGGCGGCGAATCGACCGGGCGGACGGAGACGCCGGCGCCGGAGGAGCTCAAGACATTAGAGCCGAGCGTGTATACGTTCGGCGCCAGCGACAGCAAGGCGCAATGGGGCGGTCCGATCAACCAGGTCATGACAGAGAAGACGGGCGTGTCGCTAAAATACGAAAATATCGTCGGCGACCAATTCCAGAAGTGGGATTTGTGGCTCGCGTCCGGCGATTATCCGGACATCGTTCGTCTAGACGCGGAGTATGTGAGCAAGTACCGGGATGCGGGAGCGATCATTCCATTGAACGACTTGATCGATCAATACGGCTCTAATATCAAGGAGAAGTGGGGAGCAAACCTGGATTTGCTCCGTCACCCGGACGGCAACATCTATTCGTTGTACTCGGTGAACCTCGCCGAAGAAGCACCGGCGGACTCCACGGCGCAATTCGTCGTTCAATACGCGGTGCTCGAGGAAGCGGGCTTCCCCCAAATCAAGACGCTGGACCAATTGTACACGTTGATCAAAGATTATGCCGCGAAGCATCCGGAAGTCGACGGCAACCCGACGATCGGCTTCGGCGCCGCCGCGGATACGTGGACGATGAACATCTTCTTCAATAACGCGTCGGTGTACGCGGCAGGACATCCCGACCACGGCAACTTCGTCATCGACGAAAACAACCAAGTGAAATGGAACATCACGTCCGACAATGCCGTCGTGTATTATAAGTTCCTGAATAAGTTGTTCAACGAAGGATTGCTGGACAAGGAATCGTTCACCTTGACGGATCAAGCGCTGCAAGCGAAGATGGCGCAAGGGCGCGTACTCGCCGCATATGCGCCGAGTTGGTTCGTAAGCGGCCCGCAGGCGTCGCTCCGCGCAGCGGGCATGCTGGATCGTCAATACGCGCATCTTCCGATTCACGTGAACGAGAACGTCGTCGACCGCAGCAACGCAATGACGGCGGCGAACGGCGGCACGGCGGAGTGGGTCATTACGGAAAAGGCGAAAAACCCGGAACGCATCATCCAATTCATCGACTTCCTGTTCTCCGACGAAGGTCAAATCTTGACGCAGTGGGGGATCGAAGGGGTTCACTACGACATCGTGGACGGCAAGCGCCAACAGCGCCAAGATTGGATCGACAAGAAGACGGCCGACCCGGATCTTCAGTACAAGGAAGGCATGCAATCCGAATCCACGGGCGGCCCGACAAGCTGGTTCGGCGTAGGCCACGGCGCCTTGCTCGGCGACGGCGATCTCGCGACGCCTGTCACGCCGGAATCCGTACGGAAAAATTACGACGAGAAGACGCTCGAGGTGCTCGGGAAATACGGGATCCAGACGTGGGCGGACCTGCTACCGCCGGTGAAGAAGGTAACCGGCTACTTGTGGCAGCTCCAGCCGCCGACCGACGACGAGTTCAAACGGATCGAGCAGCAGCTCGACGATCTGCGCCGCAAGGCGATCCCGAGCATCGTCATGTCGAAGGACGCCGCGGACTTCGATGCGCAGGTCGCGGCATTCCGCGATGAGGCCGCGAAGATCGGACTGGAACAATACGAAGCGGCTTACAACGGGATTTGGAACGACTTCGTCAACAAGTAACCGGCAGGCGATGCCGTGCCGTCCCCGACCGCAATTCCGGTCGGGGATTTTTTTGCGAGAAAATGAGGTAGGATCTTCCAACTGCGCGTGGTAGAATACGAGAGAGCACGGATCACCATATACGACGGAGGGTGTTCGACGATGAAGTTGGCGGCGCAATTGTATACGGTACGGGATTTTCTGAAGACGCCGGAGGATATCGCGGAAAGCTTGCGCAAGATTAAAGCGATCGGCTACAACGCGGTGCAAGCGTCGGGGGTCGGACCGATCGACCACGCGGCGTTCCGCCGGCTCGCGGACGAAGCGGGATTGACGATCTGCGCGACGCATGTCGGCTTCGACGCGCTGCAGAACCGCCCGGATGAGGTTATCGAGCAGCATCGGCTGTGGGACTGCAAGTATGTCGGCTTAGGCGGCTTGCCCGCCGAAAACCGCGTGAACGGCGAAGGCTATTCCGCGTTCGCGAAGACGGCGACGGAGATCGGCCGACGCCTGAAAGAAGCGGGGCAGACGTTCATCTATCACAACCACGACTTCGAATTCGCGAAGTACGAGGGGAAGACGGGGATGGACATCTTATTCGAGGAGACGGATCCGAGCGCGGTCGACTTCGAGTTAGACGTCTATTGGGTGCAAGCCGGCGGCGCCGACCCGATCGAATGGATCCGCAAGGTCGAAGGACGCATGAAGGTCGTCCACTTCAAGGATATGATCATTACGCCGAGCCGTCAGCAGCGGTTCGCCGAAATCGGCGAAGGGAATATGAATTTCAAGGGAATTCTTCAAGCCTGTCTCGATATCGGCGTCGAATGGGCGGCGGTAGAGCAGGACGATTGTTACGGCCGCGATCCGTTCGAGAGCCTCGCGATCAGCCTTCGCAATCTGAAGGCGCTCGGAGCCGAAGCGTAACCGGGACGCAAGACGATCCAATCGAATATCGACGCATCGACGGGGGCTGTCCACTGCGGGACAGCCCCTTCGTTTTCGAAAAACCGTCTTACTCCTTCACGGAACCGATCAACAAGCCCCGAATGAAGTACTTCTGCAGGAACGGGTAGAAGAAGACGATGGGGCCGATCGTCATGATCGCGGTGGCCATCTTCACCGATTCCGTCGGCAACAGATCCGCGCTTACCGCGCTGCCCGATATCGACTGCATCTGGGAAATCATGTTGATTTCCGAGTTCAGCTTAAACAATAAATATTGCAAAGGGTACAGCTTCTGATCGTCGACCAGCATGATCGCGTTAAACCAGTTGTTCCAATAGCCGATGCCGTAGAACAGCGTAATCGTCGCCATGACCGGCAGCGACAGCGGGAAGAAGACGCGGAAGGCGATAAACAGGTCGTTCGCGCCGTCGATTCGCGCCGCTTCGATCAGGGAATCCGGGATTTGCTTCATATAATTGCGGACGAGAAACAAATTGAACGGATTGAACAGCAGCGATGGCACGATGAGCGCCCAGAGGTTGTTCCGAAGCCCGAGTCCGGTGCTGACCAGATACCACGGCACGAGTCCCGCGTTGAACACCATCGTCACGAAGAAGAACAACGCCAGCGCGTTCCGATACCGGATATGGTTCGCCGACAGCGTATACCCCGCCATGCCGGTGATGGCGACGGCGAGCGTCGTGCCGACGACGGTAACGACGATCGATACCAGATAGCTCTGCAGCAGCAACGAATTTTCGCTGAACAGCATCCGATACGCCGCCGCGGTAACCCCTTCCGGGAAGAAGCTGTATCCGTTCGCCTTGATGGCGCTCTCTTCCGTGAACGAGACGATCAGGACGAGTACGAGAGGAAGAAGGCTGGCGATCGAGACGATCGTAATGATAAACACGTTAACGGCGTCGAACAGCTTCGATCTCATACACCCTTGCCTCCTTCGCTAAAATAAAGAATGATCCTTGTTGAATTTCCAGACGACGAAGTTCGCGCCGAACACGAGCAGAAAGCCGACGATCGACTGGTACAAGCCGATGGCCATCGCCTGCGACGGATTGCCGATCGTGCGCAGCGCCCGGAACATATACGTATCGATGACGTCGACCGTGGAGAAGAGCATGCCGTTATCCTTAATGATCGCGTAAATCATGTCGAAGCTGCCGTACATGATGCGGCCGAGCGCGAGCAGCGACAGGATCGACACGGTCGGCAGCAGCAGCGGCAGCGTAATGTAACGAATTTGCTTCCACCGGTTCGCCCCGTCGATGCGAGCCGCTTCGAACAAGGTGCCGTCGATTCCGGTTATGGCCGCAAGATAGATGACGAGCGAGATGCCGATATCCTTCCAGACGTTCGTTCCGACCAGAATTTGCACCCAGTACTGCGGAGAAGCGTACCAATTCACCTTCGCCCCGCCGAGCCCTTCCAGTACGTTATTCACGATGCCGAAATCGGTTGCGAAAAAGCTGTACAGCATGTAACTGACGACGACCCAGGACAGGAAGTGGGGGAACAGAATCGTCGATTGCGTGACCCGGGCGAACCAACGCGACTTGAGCTCGTTGAACAGAAGCGCCAATACGAGCGCCGCGAGCGTTCCGAAGACGATAAAGAGGAAATTCAGTCGGATCGTGTTGAACGTGACCTGCCACGCTTGGTTGGACAGGAAGAAAAACTTGAAGTTGGCGAGACCTACCCATTCGGACCCGAGCAGGCCGTGCCGGTAGTTGTACTTCTGGAACGAGATGATCAAATAGGGCAGCGTAATGTAGCCGAACAAGAACGTGTAGACGGCGGCCGGCAAGACGAGCGCATACCCCCAAGCGTTGCCGCGAAGCTCTTGCCGGAAGCTTGCTCGTCGACGTCGATTCGATGTCATGTCGGAACTCCTCGCTTTCCGTTATCGTACCTTCACCATACCGGAGAGAGGATGCAGTTCCTACTTCGATAATTCGAAATATGCCTGTTTCGCCGCGGTTTCGGAGCTACACTTTTTTACAATCCGTTCGTTTTTATGCATTTTGACTCTTCCGCGCGGGCGATGCATTATAATGGGGGAAAACCGCGTGGAGGGGGGACCGTCATGCGCTTGAAGGAGAAGCTGATCCGGTACCCGGTGTACCGCAATATGTTTTTAAGCTTTTTCTTCCTCACCTGCTTGGTCGTCTGCGTGTTCTGCGTCGCGGTGTACGCGTATTTCTCGAAGAGCGCGCTGCAAGAAGTCGGCAACGTCTCGGAATCGATGCTTGCGCAGACGAGCTATGTCGCGGATATCATCCACACGCAGGTATACGATATCGGCAATCATCTGATCAACAATCCTTACATGGCGTCGGCGATGTTTAATAAAGAGGTCGATCGCATCCAGGAATATCATGTCGTCTCTGCGCTGTCCGCGATGCAGTCGACGTATCCGTTCATTAAATACATCGGCATCTTCAACGGCACGACGGAACGGTACATGAACAACAAGGGCATCGCGTACGACGACGAACGCGCCCTGCTCGAGTCGGTCGTCGGGGAGCCTGCGAAGGAGTACAGCCGGTTCGTGCCGCGGAAGGTGTTGGACCCGGTCAGCAACCGCGAGGTGAACGTGCTGACGTTCGTGCTTTCGCCGGGCTATACGTCGTACTTCCCGAAGAACGGCGGCATCGTCATCAATGTAGACGAACAATACATTAAAGAGTTATTGGTGCCGCTTATGAACGAGAAGACGGGGTTCCTCATCGTGACGGACGAGAACGGCACGATTTTATCCCGTACGAACGAGGAGCATTTTCTGAATAACGCCGCGAACGAACCGTACATCCGCTCGATTCTGGCGTCGGCGTCGTCCGGCGGCAGCTTCCTCGCCGAGGTCGAAGGGGAGAAGCGGCTCGTCAGCTACGTCAAGTCGGAGGCGCTTCGATGGAATTTCGTCAGCGTCAACGACTACGACAAGCTGCTGTTCAACTTGAACAAGATGCGGCAGATCGTGCTATCGCTCGCGCTCGTGATGTGCGTTCTGGGCGTACTGCTCTCTTATTGGCTGACGAACCATATGTACAATCCCTTGGAACACCTGATGAAGCGGATCGCAGGGCTGCAGAAGAACGGCGCGACGGCGTCCAAGCGCGCGAACGAGTTTCTGATGCTGGCCGAAGCGTTCCATGCGGTGTCCGAGAAAGCGACGATGCTGGAGCCCGCCATGTCGGTCATGCAGCGCAGCCATCTGCTTCAATATATGAAAGGGAGCAGCGCGGACCCGGCGAACCGGTTCGTCGAGCCGCTCGACGCGCACGACTATATCGTCGTCCTGCTGAAGCTCGACGGCATGCGGTCGTTCCGGGCGGAGCACGACGAGAAGACGCAGTCGCTCATCCGGTTCGCGGTGTGCAATATCGCGCATGAGCTGACCGGGATGGACGCGGTCATTACCGAGGAGGACGAGATCGGCATCGTCGGACGACCGGACGCCGCGGCGTTCCCGACGGACCTGACCGCCTCGCTGCAAGAGGTGCAGCGGTACGTTCGCGAATATTTCCGATTGTCGCTGTCGGTCGCGATCGGTCCGGTCGCCCGCGGCGCTAAGGAGCTGCGCGCCTCCTACCTTGCGGCCGCCGAGCTGCTGCAGCGGCGCTTCTTCGAAGGCGGCGGACGCATCTACCGAGCCGAGGATCGGCTCGATTCCAAGGCCGCCGAGGGGGAAGCTGCCGTCCTCTCGGAGCGGAAGCTGATCGAGCTGATCCAGCTGCAGCGCCGCGCGGATATCGGGCCGGAAGTTCGGTCGCTCGTCGAAGCGGCGAAGCGCCTGCCATACGATCACGCGATGCTGGGGCTCCACCAATTGCTGGTGTCGCTGTACCGCCACTTCGACGCCGCGGCGCCGGGCGCGAAGGAGGAGGCTCGCCGATTTTTCCAGCTCGCTTCCGCCTTGTTCTCGTTCGAGGGGGTCGACGAGCTCGCGGAGCGCATCGAGCAGGCTTGCCTCGCGATCGCGGAAGCGCTCGAAGCGAAGGCAAGGCATAAGCATCTTGAAGTCATCGAGGAAATCAAGGCTTACGTTCTCTCGAATTTCGCGAAGCACGAGCTGTCGCTCGAAGGCTTGGCCGATCACTTCCATATTACCCCGGGGTATCTAGGGAAGCTGTTCAAGACGGCATGCGGGGTCTCCTTCACGGACTATCTAAAGCAGGTGCGAATGGAGAAGGCTTGCGAGCTGCTGCTGCATACCCGGGAACCGGCGAACGTCATCAGCGAAAGGGTCGGCATCCTCAATTCGACGTATTTCTATACGGTCTTTAAGAAAAAGTACGGCATGTCGCCGGCGCAATACCGGACGGAAGCGATCAAAGGCAGGCTGCTGCAAGACGTCCCGAACGCGACGAAGGAGTCATATTGAAGCAATTATCGATTTTCGAAGGGCGGCGATCGCCCGGGAATGAACGGATTGCAAGTATTCGAACTCGTGCCGCTCCTCGATCGGAGGCTATGATCGATCCGAACGAATTTCTCGAAGCCGAAGGAGAGGGTAACATTGAAGATGGCGGGGAAGCGAATAGGGCGATTGGCGCTCGCGTTCGGGTTGGCGTGCTCGATGCTGGCCGCCTGCACGGGAGCGACCGAAGGCGAGGAGCCGATCGGGAACGAGACGGGGACGCCCGCGCCGACGGCCGACGCGCCGTCCGGGGGGACGCCGGCGTCGAACGACGGACCGGCGCTGCCGGTTCGCTGGGTATTGCCGGGCACGGCCCCGGAGGATCAGAAGACGGTCGAGCAAGCGATTAACGAGAAGCTGAAGGCGGACGGCTTGAATCTCGCGTACGAGGCGATCTACGTGCCATGGGACGTCTGGGATCAACGCACCAATCTGATGATGTCGACGGGCGAACAATTCGAGATGATCCACATTATGCACGATTTGAAGGGTCCCAACATTCTGGCGGCGAACGGCGGCATCATTCCGATCGACGACTTGCTCGAGGAGCACGGAAGCGACTTGAAGAAGGCGATGCCGGACTGGATTTGGGAGTCGTCGAAGATTAACGGCGAGACGTATTTCGTGCCCGACTTCTGGCTCGACACCGCGTACGCGGAGGGCATGGTGACAATGCGGAAGGACCTGCTCGAGAAGAACGGCATCGCGCCGCCGCGGTCGCCCGCCGAGCTGATGGCCGCCGCCGAGAAGCTGAAGGCGAACTGGCCGGAGGCGAATAAGAACGTCTACATTTACGTCTTGAACGTCGAGACGCCCGCGTATTTGCACGCGACTTACGACTCGTACCCGTTCATCGTGTTCCAAGATCTCGTGTACGTCGATCAGCAAGGGAACGTCAAGCCGTGGATCGAAACCGAGGAATTCAAGGCGGACGCCGCGTTTTTCCGCGAAGCGTACAAGAAGGGACTCGTCAATCCCGACGTGTTGACCGTGCCGAAGGAGGTCATGGACCGGGATCAGGTGGACGGACGGTATTTGTACCGCGAGGGCGAAGGCTTAAGCTCGCTGGAAAACTTGAAGAAGTCGGTGCCGGACGCCGAGACGGAAATCTATTATTTGACCGACAAGCCCAAGCTTCGATCCTACGGACTCCGGAATTCGAACGGCATCTCGGCGACGAGCAAGCATCCGGAAGCGGCGATTCAGTTCTTCAACTGGATGTACGGAAAACAGGAAAATTTCGACCTCGTCATGTACGGCATTCCGGACGTGCATTGGAAGGATCTTGGTCCGAACCAAATCGAACGTCTGAAGAAAACCGAGCAAGGCGGTCCGGCTTACGAGCTCCCTTATTGGATGGCAGGTAACGTCGCATTGGGCCGTTGGACGCCGGATACGCATCCGTCCGTGCTCGCGACGAAGACGGTCGTGGCCGAAGACGCCGTCAACAGCGTAACGGTCGGCTTCAACTTCGACGCGACGAAGGTCGGCGTCGAATACGCCAATGCGCTTTCGGAGCTGAAGACGAGCATCTATCCGATCAAGCTGGGCCTCGTCGACTACGACGCCGCCTTCCCCGATGCGCTGAAGCGGATGAACGCCGCCGGACTGCAGGCGGTCGTCGCGGAATACGAGCGCCAGTTCAAAGCATGGCGAGCCTCGAAATAAAGTATGGGAGTAACGTGAATCTTGCGATATTTATGACGGAAATTGTGACAATCTGTCACAAACCCCCGCAAGGAACTCTCCTATGATGAGGGAGAGTCGGACTTATGTCGCGGGGAGGAACCATCATTGATTGAGAATAGGCAAGCGGCGCTCGTCACGGGCGGCAACAAAGGGATCGGATTCGAAATTTGCCGTCAGCTCGGGGAACGAGGCATTACGGTGCTGATCGGGGCGCGTAGCCGGGAACGAGGCGCGAAGGCGGTCGACCGCCTCGCTTCGGAGGGAATCCGCAGCGAATGGATCCCGCTCGACGTCGTCGACGCGGCGTCCGTCGAGCGGGCCGCAGCTTACATCGGGGAGACCTACGGCAAGCTGGACATCCTCGTGAACAACGCGGGCGTCTTCC
Organism: Paenibacillus sp.; assembly: GCA_031181325.1. Classification (GTDB taxonomy): domain Bacteria; phylum Bacillota; class Bacilli; order Paenibacillales; family YIM-B00363; genus Paenibacillus_AE. Next base: position 5,445 of record JAPSKX010000102.1, on the reverse strand, counting down.
TGCAGGAGCCGGAGCCGAGCGCGCTGGACGTCGGAACGTTCAAGACCGTCTACGAGACGAACGTGTTCGGCGTCTTCCGCGTCACCGTCGCGATGCTGCCGCTGCTGCGCCGCTCGCATGCCGGACGCATCGTCAATCTGTCGAGCTCGCTCGGGTCGCTCGGCCTGCACGGCGATCCGAGCTTCGAGCTCGGCGGCATCGTCGCGTTGGGCTACAATTCTTCGAAGACGGCCGTCAACGCGATGACGGTTCACTTCGCGAAGGAGCTGTCCGCTACGACGATCAAGGTGAACGCCGCCGATCCCGGATATTGCTCGACCGATATGAACGGACATTCCGGTCCGCGATCTCCTTCGCAAGGCGCGCGCGCGGCGGTACGTCTCGCGACGTTGCCTCCGGACGGACCGACGGGCGGATTGTTCGACGAGAACGGCCCCTTGCCGTGGTAACGGATCGAGACGCGCCTTGCGATTGCCGGCGGACGGCGCTCGCAAGGCGCTCGTCGTTATTTCCGACTGTTCTCTCTCTTCTCGATTCGATACAATAGGGTAGAAATCTATGGAATGTTCGATACGATGAACGGGAGGCATGGCATTATGATGATCGGATCCGGAACGCACCGCTACGAGATGAATCCGAATTGGGCGCAGCTGCCGGAAGACATTCGCTTCGGGTACTGTCACGGCATCGTCGCAGATCAAGTGGGGAATGTGTACGTCTTCCATACGAATGCGCCGTGCGTCGTTAAGTTCGACCCCGTGGGGCGATACCTCGAGTCGTGGGGAGACGAATTCGCCGGAGGGGCGCACGGGTTTTATTTGCACGCCGAGGACGGCCGGGAATACCTCTATATCACGGATACGGCTCGCGGCATCGTCGCGAAGACGACGCTCTCGGGCGAGAAGGTGATGGAGCTCGGCTTTCCGGACTTGCCGGGCGCGTATGACGCGGAGCGGAAGTACGTCCCGACCGACGTCGCCGTCGCGCCGAACGGCGACATCTATGTCGCCGACGGCTACGGTCAAAACTGGGTGCACCGGTACCGGGCGAACGGGGACTATGTCGGCTCGTTCGGCGGGACCGGCAGCGAACCGGGACGCTTTAAGTGTCCGCACGGCATCTCCGTCGACGTTCGGCGCGGCGAGCCGGAGCTGTACGTCGCCGACCGGGGCAATCACCGGATTCAAGTCCTGTCGCTCGAAGGCGAGCCGAAGCGGATCGTCGACGAAAATATGGACATGCCGTGCAGCTTCTTCTTTCACGGAGACGAGATGATCTTCCCCGATCTGCACAGCCGCGTGACGATCTTCGACGGGAACGACGAGTTCGTTACGCATCTCGGGGAGGACCAGCAGGCGTACAAGCAGCAGGGCTGGCCGAACTTGCCGGCATCGTATTTCCGCGACAATCGCTTCAGCTCGCCGCACGGCGTCTGCGCGGATCAAGCCGGCAATCTGTACGTGGCGGAATGGACGGTCGACGGAAGAGTCGCGAAGCTGACGAAAAAATAAAACGAACGGTCAAAACCACGAGCGATCCTGCCGATATCATTAGTAAGAAATGGAAGGGCAGGGGGGAGTTCGTTGATCGGGAGGAGAACGTCTTTCAAGGCGGCGGTCGTCTTCGCGATGATCGTCGCCGCATTCGCTACACTCGATCCCGCGGAAATCGCGGAGGAGGCCGTCGCGCCGCCGCCGTCGCTCGAAGCCGAAGCGAAAGCGGAAGGGGAACAACCGCCGGCCTCGGCCGTCGAGGCCCCGTTCGTCGAGCTCGTGCCGGTTCCCGACGTCGCGCCGGAGGACGCCCTGACGGGGATCGCAGCGTATCTTCGCGCCCGCTATCCGGAAGGGCCGGCTCCGGCGGTCGTCGCCGTTGCGGCGAGAGACGAGGAGGAAGCGTACCGCCCCGTCCCGTTTCGGAACGGGCGTCCGATTCGATTCGTCGCGACGAACGCCGGACATAATATCGTGCCTTACGATCCGGCTTGCCGCTGCGATCCGACCGGCGCGACGACGCCGCTGGTCGATTCGCTTCCGTCGCAGGAGGACCGCGCGTTATCGCTGCTCGTGCTGCGCAGCGCCTTATACAGGTACGCCGAGGATCACGAGTTCGCGCTGCCGGCGTCGCTCGACGCCTTGACTCGCGCGTTCCCCGGCAATTATATTTCGCAAGTGCCGGATTTCGGCGGCGACGACCTCGTCTATCGCCCGGAACGGTTCCGCAAGCATGCGATGTGGGCGAGCCTCGAGGAAGTGCTGGCGCTTGACGGCGCCCCCGAAACCTATGCATTCGAAGCGCCGATTACGCTGAAGCTGTATAAGGGGTCTTCCCGCCTCGCGGCGGAAAGCGGGAGAGACGTCCTCCGGGAGTATCCGGTTACGATCGGAAAGCCCGGCACGCCTACGCCGAATGGATCGTATCAGGTGGAACTGCGCGTGAACGAGCCGGTCTCGTCCACCCGATTGTTCGGAACGAGGGCGCTGTCGTTCGCGTTCGGAGAATACGCGATCCACGGGACGAACGACCCGGCCTCCGTCGGGGAGTCGATCAGCAACGGCTGCGTACGAATGACGAACGAGGACGTCGAGGAGCTGTTCGCCCTTGCGCCGCTCGGCACGACGATCGAGGTCGTCGACGAGCCGTCGCCGCATCCGAACGAAGTTCCGACGACGCGATACGAGGTGCCGGCGCGCGAGGACGAGACGTCGAGACGAACGTATCGTTGGCGCGGGTAATCCGCGCCTGTTGCGGCCAATAATAAAGCGAAATTCGCTTACAGCGGTGGACGCGATCGCGATGATCGAGTTGCGGCGGTATCGCGCCCTGTACTTAAGCAAGGCCGAACGCTGATGCGTGCGGTCTTTTTGTTATTTTCCCTTACGCCGATCTGGTATAATTGTAGCAATCAGATCGACGAGCGAGCCGTCGCGACGACTCGCTCGCGCAGGAAAGAGGGGACGCGCATGTGCCGTAACATCAAGCCGTTATTCAACTTCGACCCACCGGCGACCGAAGCGGAGATCCGAGCGGCTTCGCTTCAATTCGTGCGGAAGGTGTCCGGCTTCAACGAGCCGTCGAAGGCGAACGCCGAAGCGTTCAACGCCGCCGTCGAGGAGGTCGCCGCCGCCGCGAGCCGCTTGCTCGAATCGCTCGTGACGAATGCGGAGCCGAAGAGCCGCGAGGTCGAGCGGGAGCGGGCGCGGGCAAGGAACGCGAAGCGGTTCGGAACCCCGGCGGAGGGAGGCAACCTATGAAGGACGAACCGCGCTCGTGGAGCCGTCTGAAGGCGCGATTGGAATTCGAGGAGGCGAAGGAGCGGCTGGACCGTCAAGTGAACGATTGGCTCGACGAGGCGGTGCACGACTTCGAAGCGAAGGGCGGCATGGAGCATGTGAAGGGCAAGGGGAAGCCGCTGCAGCTCGAGACGGGAGATCCGATCAACGGCGTACTGAAGACGGCGAACGTGAAGCCCGCGTGGCTGGAGCTGCAACACGACATTCGCGATTCGATCCGCGTCTTGCGGGTGACGATCGATAGCGGCGCAGCCGCGAACGCCGAGCATACGCTGCAGGAGATCAACGCCAAGATCGCCCGCTACAATGCGCTCGTCCCGCATTATTCGATGCAGAAGTCGAAGCTCGACCCGGGAACGCTCGACCGGCAATGGCAGTCGTGGGAATAAGAACGCTCCGGGAACACCTTGTCCAAGCCCGATCGTTAAGGATATAATGGACAAGGTATTATTGGATACTGCGAATCAAAACGAGAAAGCGGGAGCGTCATGGGTCGTAAGTGGAATAATATTAAAGAAAAGAAAGCTTCTAAGGACGCGAATACAAGTCGGGTATACGCTAAATTCGGATTGGAAATTTACGTTGCAGCCCGCAAAGGCGAGCCGGACCCCGAGTCCAACCGCGCGCTGAAGGTCGTGCTGGAACGCGCGAAGACGTACAACGTGCCGAAGGCGATCATCGACCGAGCGATCGACAAGGCGAAGCGGGGCGCAGAGGAAAATTACGAGGAGCTGCGATACGAAGGCTTCGGTCCGAACGGATCGATGATCATCGTCGACGCCCTCACGAATAACGTCAATCGGACGGCGTCCGCCGTGCGGGCCGCATTCAGCAAGAACGGCGGCAATCTCGGCGTAACCGGCTCGGTATCGTACATGTTCGACGCCACGGCGGTGCTCGGCATCGAAGGGAAGACGGCCGAAGACGTGATCGAGCTGTTGATCGAAGCGGACGTCGACGTTCGCGACGTGGTCGAGGAAGGGGATTCCGTCATCGTGTATGCCGATCCGGAGCAATTCTACGCGGTGCAGGACGCATTGAAGCAATCGGGCGTGACCGAATTCACGGTCGCGGAAATTACGATGTTGGCGCAGAACGACGTCTCGTTGTCCGGCGACGCGCTCGCGCAATTCGAGAAGATCGTCGATACGCTCGAGGATCTGGAGGACGTGCAGCAGGTGTATCACAACGTAGAGACCGAGGAATAAGCAGAGGATAACGCGTAAGGGAAACCTTATGCGTTATTTTTTTCTTATCTACACATATATCAAAACAAAACAATGGCGATGGAGGGACGAATCGATGGCAACGAAACCCCGATGCTTCGAGCGGGAGACGCGATCGGAATCGTGACGCTCGACAGCCCGCTCGGCGCCGCAACGATCAACGCCGGCATCGCGACGCTGCAGTCCATGGACTTCCGCGTGGAGCTTGGACGGTACGCGTACGCCCGGAGGGATGGCCCTTGGTCGGCAGGGTGCCGGGCACGAACTGCCAGCTCGCGTACGGCGCTTCTTATGAAGCCATAATCGAAGTGGTGATCGTTCCGCTCGGTAAACCGCTGCTGACGAACCTCGCCTCGGGACACGGACTGTATAAAGCGGCGATGCCGATCGGAGCGAACGTCCCGCTGGACGCGACGAACGGGACGTTGACCGTGCTCGAGCCCACGGTTTCGGTATGATTCCTTCGTCGGGAAGGACAACGCATACAGCTTCTATTTACTTATTCCACTCCTAAAAAAGGTTTGAAAACCGAATCTATCGAATCTATAATGAGTACGAGTTCTCGAAACGAGAACATGTTTATTAATTGGCTATATATCTATTACATAGGAACATAACCTAGAACAGGATGAATAGGACATGAACGCCGAAGGTACGGATTCCAAAGGAGTAAAGGTTACGCATCTTAGTCAGTTGGCCTCCGTCGGGCAAATCGCGGCAGGCATCGCGCACGAAGTGAAAAACCCGCTAACCGCGGTCAAAGGCTTCTTGCAGCTGCTTAAGGAGAAAAACGAGAAGCAATATATCGATATCGCGCAGAACGAATTGGATAACGCCATCGGCATCCTCCAGAACCTCCTGCATGTGTCCAAGCCCGATCTGGAGGACGAACCGTTCGAATCGATCGATCTGGCGGTCGAGCTCGA
>JAPSKX010000101.1 GCA_031181325.1 Paenibacillus sp. | reverse complement strand
TTGGCGAAGTGGATGCCGTCCGCGCCCGTGTTCCGCACCTCGTTATCGACGGCCCAGACGTTCTTCGTGCCTTGCCAGAAGACGATGCCGATCGCGCCTTGATCGATATTGAGATCGACCGCCTGCAGGTTCTCCCCGCTTAATCCGATATTGTACGGCCCGTTGATCGAGCGCATATCCATCCGAGGCGACCAGGACGTGCCGAAGCTCCGGAACGATACATTCTTGCCGTCGATCCGCCAGCCGTACGGGCGACCGTTGTAGACGCCGTTCGCGGTGTGGTAAAGACGCCCTTCCGGCAGCGCAGCGAGCCCCGGATTCCGGAACACGATCGTGGTGGCTTCGCCGTCTCCGACGAAGTGGATGTTTTCGAGCGCCCGTTCGCCGGTCCGATCCCAGAACCGGCGGTCCGCCGGGGTCGCGTCCGGCGCAGGCGTCGCCGCGAAATAATAGCGTCCCGCAGGCATGTAGACGATGCCGCCCCCGACTTCCTCGAGCGCGGCGATCGCCCGATCGAACGCCTCGCGGTCGTTCGTCTCGCCGTCGCCCGCCGCGCCGAACTTCGTGACGTCGGCGACGTACATGGACGCGTAATCGATGCGCGGCATCGACTCCAACCCCGGGCGCGCATAGAAGCTGTCCGGCAGATTCGCTACGGCGCCGCGGGTGAGCGGGCCCGGCGATCCTCCGTCGGCGGCTTCCGCGAGGAAGTACGGACGGAGCTCCGGCTCGGGCGCATCGTCGGAGCGGAAGCGCGCCAGCGTATCGGCCGCGCTGTCGTCCGTCATGCGGAACGACGCGAGCGTCGTCCCCGTCCCGATTCGGTCTCGGACGTAGGACGAGACGTCGAAGCGGTACCAGCCGGCTTCGCGCACGACGACCGTATCCAGGACGACTCCCGCTTCCGCGGGCGCGTTGTTATACGTAATCTCCGTCTCTTCCCAACCGACGCTCTCGAGGCCGCGAACCGTAATCGGAACGTCCTTGCTCAGCGAAGCCGCGAGATAGACGTTAAGCGTCACGGTCCCGATGTCCTCGGCTGCGCCGGACAGCGGACCGAAGTCCGCCTTCAGGTACGCCTCCCGATGCGTCGGCGCGTCGGTGGCGCCGTTCTTCAAGAAGTGCTTGATCAAGAATTCCGCCCCGCCCGCGACGAGCGTCTCCTGATTGACGTCCGCTTGCGCGCCGCCCTGCGTATTCACCGCGGCGGCGACCGGAATGACGACAGGCTCCGCCTCGCCCGGTTCCTCGCCCGGCTCCTCGCCGGGTTCGCCGGAAGGCGTATACGTAATAACGGGGTCCCAATTCGTATGATCGTTGTTGAGCGTGACGTGCTTCCGCACGACGAAGGCGATGACGTCGCCGGGGGCGACCCCTACCGCGTCCACGCCCGTCGGCGCCGTCGGCTCCGTCGTCGTCAGATGCGCGCTCCACAGCGGCTCGCCGTTCTTCCGCACGGAGGCGATCACGCCGTCGCCGAGATTGTCGCCCTTGCGCACGGTGCCGCCGACGGCGATCGTCCCGCTGCCCGGCGCCGTCCACGCGCGCACGACATCGTCGGATGCGCCCGGGTGCATCGCCGTCGCCGAGATCCACGGCGTATTCGTCGTTGCGTCCTTCCACCGCGGGACGATCGGATTGCCGGTCGGCGTCTCGACGAACACGAGGTCGGACAGCGCGCCGTCCCGCTGCTTCCAATAATGCCAACCGTTCCCGCCCTGCTCGTCCGAGAAGCCCGCGGATGCCCGGTACGTCGCCGGTTCGGGCGCCGAGCCCTCGACGTCCGTCGAAGCCGTCGCCGCTCCCGCGCCGGGAACCGCCGCGCCTGCCAGTAGAGAAAGCGAGAGCAACAACGCCACTGACCGTTTCCGATTTCTCATTATGTAACCCCTTTCAATCCAGGTTATGAAAGCAGCCGGGCCGCGGGCGGAGCCTCCGTCCCGCCGCGATCCCGACGCGATGCCTTATTCGAATTCCATCCGGTACAGGTCTTCCATGAACAGCCAGCTGTCCTTGTTCTCTTGGTACCAATTCTTATACCATTCTTCGAGCTTCTTGCCGCCCGATGCATCCCACGCGCCGATGACGTCGGCGACGCCTTGATCGACCGTGTACGCGCTGCCGCTGACGACCGTCTTCGCCATGATCTCGTTCATCGTGTTCCAGCCGTCGTTGAAGATCGTATTGAGGTCCTTGTCGAGCGCCGGACGGAACTTCGCGTGCGTGAAGCCCGGATGCGGGCGATTCGGATCCAAGTAGAGCTTCTTCGCTTCCTCCGCGATCGCGATCCATTCCTGATCGACCGGATTCGTCGATTCGAGCGAGCGTTCGTTGACCGCGCAAGTTTGCAGCAAATACGTAGGCATGAACATCTTATAATCGCCCGTATACCCCATTTCGGTCTTGTTCTTCTCGCGGTCGATCGGCTGCGGGCAGCCGTTCGCGGATTTGGTGTAGTGCACGCCTTCCTCGCCGTTGGCGAAGTATTGGACCGTCGGTTCGGACACCATAAAGTCGATATATTTCATGACCGCGGCCGGGTCCTTGGCGTTCGCGTTCACCGAGCCCGTCAACTGGAACGGCGGGTTGAAGTCCGGGCCGAACTGGCCGAACTCCGACGCCGGGAACGGGATCGCCACGATTTCGGCGTCGGGCACGCTGTTCTTCAGCGTATCGTAGTTTTTGCTGATGACGGAGGCGTACGCCAAGTAGATGCCCAGCTTGCCGCTCGCGAAGTCCTGCTCCGCCTTCTGGCCGTTCGTGTCGGTAAGGAAGTCTTTATCCACGATGTTGTTCTCGAACAGACGGCGCTTGAATTCGTACGCCGGCTTGATCCGGTCGAACTGGCGAATCAGTTCGCCGTTCTCGAGAATGAACATCTCGTTCTGGAACATCGCGTCCACGTAATACGTCGCGAATTGGCTCAAGTTGATGCCGAACGTATCCTTCGTTCCGTTCCCGTCCGGATCTCCGTTCGCGAACGCGTCGGCGACGGCGTACAGCTCTTCGACCGTCTTCGGCGTCTCGAGGCCCAGCTTATCCAGCCAGTCCTTCCGGATGACCATCATGCCGAGAATTTCCGGCTTCATGATGCGGGCGACCTCGTACATCTTGCCGTCCGGCTTCGTCGCCAGCTTCTTCAGCTCCGGGAACTTCTCGAGCAGCTTCTTGTATTCCGTGCTGTGCTCCGCGATCAAGTCGTCCAGCGGCAGCAGCTGCTTCTGGGCCCACAGCGTATTCACGAAAGCGTTGTCATACTCGAGAACGAGATCCGGCGCCTCTCCGGACGCGAAGAGCATACTGTACTTCTGCTGCGATTCGTTCCGCGGGATCGGCACGAACTCGACGTCGACCGGACCGTTCTCGTTGATCCAGCGCGTCCAGCGGTTATCCGTATACGTTCCTTCTTCTTTCGGAATTTGCCCGCGGTCGTAGATCGAAACCGTGATCTTCCCTCTCGCTTCCGCCGCCGGCGCGTCTCCGCCGGCCTCCGGCGCCTTCGCCGGCGTTTCCGCCGCCGGCTCGTTCGCCGCGCTGCCGCAAGCCGCGAGGAGCGACAATGTCATGACCGCCGCCGTCGACAGCGCGATCGTTTTCTTCCCCCGATGCTTCTCCATGCGTAAAGCCTCCCTTTTTTTTCGTCCATTCGGATCATATGTTGCACTTAGCTTACCATGTACACCCGCAAGTTTCAGCCGAGCCGCCCGGCATCCCCCCTTTCCCTGTGCTTCTATCGCGCTAACCTTTGATCGAGCCGATGAGCGCGCCCTTGACGAAATACTTCTGCAAGAACGGGTAGACGAGCAGCATCGGAACGACCATGACGAGAACGCCCGCCGACTTGATCGACTCCGGCGTCAGCTGCGTGAACGCCTCCGGATCGAGCTGCGCCATCTCCGCGAGCAGCGACTGGCTTTGGATCATGTTTTGCACGAGCACGGACAAGTTGAACTTCGTTGAATCGTTGATGTACATCAAGACGTTAAAGAACGAGTTCCAGTGGTTGACGCCGTAGAACAACGAGACGGTCGCGATCGCCGGCAGCGATAACGGAAGCACGATCTGCCCGATAATCCGCCATTCCCCGCAGCCGTCGATGCGCGCGGCCTCCTCGAGCTCCTCCGGGATGTTCTCGAAGAACGACCGCAAAATCAGCATATTGTAGGCGCTGACGAGGCCGGGCAGCCACAGCGCGCCGTACGTATTCACGAGGCCCAGCTCCTTGGCGAGCATATAGTTCGGAATGAGCCCGGCCGTGAACAGCATCGTAAATACGATCGCCAGCGTCAGTCCCTTCCGCGCGTAGAAATGCTTCTTCGCAAGCGGATACGCCGCCAGCACCGTGAACGCCATATTCAACGCCGTCCCGACGACCGTAATCACGAGGCTGTTCCGAAGCGCGTTCACGATGTCCGTTCCTTGAATCAGCTTGCGGTAAGCTTCCCAAGTCGGCTCGACGGGCCACAGTCCGACCTTCCCGAGCGTGATCGCTTCGCCGCTGCTGAGGCTCAGCGCGACGAGATGGATCAGCGGGAGCAGGCAGCTGAGCGCCGCCAACGACAAGATGACATAGTTCACGCCGTAGAATACCTTTTCGCCCCAAGAGTGCTTCATGCCCATCCCCCCCTTACCACAAGCCTCTATCGAATTTGCGTGCGATTTGGTTCACCGTCAGCACCAGGACGAGTCCGATCAACGATTCGAACAGCCCCATGGCCGTCGCGTTGCTGAACTGTCCCGCGCCGAGGCCGACCTTGAAGTTCCACGTGCTGATGACCTCGCCGACATTGACGACGACCGGATTTTGCAGTACGTACACCTGATCGAAGCCCACGTCCATGACGTTGCCGATGTTCAGAATAAACATCAGCACGATCGTCGGCTGGATGCCCGGGATCGTAATGTTCCAGAGCTGCTTCCACTTGTTCGCGCCGTCCATGTTCGCCGCCTCGTAGAGGCTCGGGTCGATCGACGTCAGCGCCGCGAGGTAGATGATGGCCGCCCATCCGGCCCCCTTCCAGATCCCCGAGCCGACGAAGATCGCGATCCATGACGTCTCGTGGAACAGGAACGGGAACTTCTGGCCGGTCAGCGCATGCAGCGCATTGTTGACGAATCCGGTCTCTAAGGCGAACACCATCAGCACCAGACCGCCGACGATGACCCAATTCAGGAAGTGAGGCAGGAACACCAACGTCTGCACCCACTTCTTGAACCACGCCCTCCGCACCTCGTTCAGGAGAATCGCCAGCACGACCGGGAACGGGAAGCCGACGAACACCGTCAGCGCGCTGAGCACCAGCGTATTGCGAATAATGTTGAGCGTCTTCGGATTGTTGAACAAATACTCGTAATTCGCGAAGCCGACCCAAGGACTTCCCCAGATGCCGTCCGCGAAGTTGTAGTCCTTGAACGCGATCGCGAGGCCCAGCATCGGCGCGTATTTGAACAATAGGAAGAACGCGGCCACCGGCAGGAACATGACGAGGAGCGGCTTATTCTGATTCCATCTTCTTCTTCGATGCAGCGACCCGTTCCGAAGCGCGGCGCCTCCGCCCGCGGAAGTTTTCCCCATAGTTTGCATACGTCCACCTCTGGTTGTTTGTAAGCCGCCCGGTCCGCCCGCCGGGCAGCGTCCGTTCGACTGCACCCACTGTACCCGATGCGCCGCGAAGGCGACAATTCTCAGTTTTGAACCCCCTAACACATTTTGCGTAAATAGCCCCCGCGCCAGCCCCGACGGCCGTCTAACAATTTTTGAACGCCCTGCATTTCTTGCGGAGACGCGAAAAAAAAGGCCCGCGGATGTTCGTCCGCGGGCCCCGCCCGATGCTTCGTTCACGTCGCTTGATGACGGCTTCGGTATTCGCTCGGCGTCGTCGCCGTCACCTTCTTGAATACCCGATTGAACGTCATATAGTTCGTATATCCGATCGTCGTCGCGATATGGTGAATCGATTCTCCGGTGTCTCGGAGCAATCGCTTCGCATGCTCGATGCGAACCTTCGCGACGTAATCGACGAAATTTTCCCCGAATTCGTCCTTAAACAATCGGCTGACGTAGCTGTTGCTCATCTGGAACCGTTCCCCGATCAGCGATAGCGACAGATTCGGGTTGCTCGCCTGCTCCTCGATAAACCTGCGTATGTCCTGGACGACTTGGTGGTTGCTCTTGCCTTCCCGCAGCAGCTTCAGCTTCTGAGCGTTCTCTTCTAACAGCCGGCGCACGTCTTCGTACAGCTCGTCCACCGTCTCGAACCGCTCCAACGCCTCGTTCAGCGCGGGAACGACCTCGTCCTTCCAGATGTCTTGGATCTCGCCCGGAAGCTCCATCATCTCCCGGAACAGGTGGTAGATCAAGTAGTTCATGACGTTGATCAGGTCGTCCTTCGAGATGATGCGGCTGCGGAAGTCGTCGAACATCTCCTTCAGCTGCTCCGCCCATTGCTCCTCGCCCATCCGATACGACTGCGCGATGCCGCGAACCATCTGAAGCCCCTTATAGACTTCGCCCTCCGACCTTGAACGAATATCCTGCAGGCCGATCACCCGGCCGTTCCCCAGCACGGACTTGTATTTCATGGACTCCAAGGCGTCGTCGTAACTGAGGTGCAGCTCCGACAACGACGTCGTCCGGCTGCCGATCGAGAGCGTGACCGAAAATTTCAGGTTGTCCGCCGTCCATCGGACCATATGCTCGCACAGCTCTCGCAGCCGGTCCTCGAAGTCTTGCTCCGTACCGTCCCGCTTCGACCGGAAGAGCAAGCCCAGCTGCTGACTCGAGATCCACTCCGGCCACGCCTGCACGGACCGCATCGCGGCGATCTCGACGATCACGTTCGTGAGCGCGTACCGGAACAGCTCCTTGCCGTTGCCGGAGTACGACCGCTCGAAGGCGGCGTATTTGTCGATCTCCAGCAGTCCGACGGCCGCTTCGTCGAACGCGGGCTCCATGCCGAACCGCCGCAGCTCCTTCCGCCATTCCTCCGGCTCGATCGTTCGGCCGCCTTCCATCAGCTCGTGGAAGAAGTGACGGCGCTTGTACACGATATCCGCCTCGTGCTGCTTCCGGTATTCCGCCGACTGCTGCGCGATCTTGCTGAGCGCGGACTCGATGAGCGTAAACTCGTCTTTGGCCGGCGGCGCCTCCTCCGGAGCGGTCTCCGGGCTCGCGCTCGATAGGTCGCGAATTCGCTTCATCAGGCTGACGACCGGCCGATAGTGGCGCCGGGACACGAGAATCAACCACGCCAGCCCGACCGCGAGCGTCGCCATGATCGCCACGATCCACACGTCGGACAGCTCCGCGAACGCCCGGAACGGCGACCCGCCGAGCATCCCGCTGCGGATGCGCCAGCCGGTGTAGCCGGACTCGACATCGGACATTTCGCGGCCGACGCTCGCGGACACGGTCTCGAGGTCTTCGCTTTCCGTGCCGAACCACAGTCTCCCCTGACTGTCGTAGAGGTGAATGAAGCTGAAGTCGCTGCCGATCATGCCGCGAAGGAAATCCCGCAGCGCGCTCTGCGATACGTTCACGACCATCAGCCCGTACTCGCCGGTGAGGAGCGGCACCGAACGCGTCAGGCTGACGACGACCTTCCCGTCCGTCCCCAGCGTTCTTGGGTCGGACCAGCCCGTCCTGCCAGGCTGCTCGAGCATCTGCGTCAGGAACGCCCGATCCGGGAACCGGTCCGCCGTCTGCATCGACTGGTGCCCCAGGACGACGCCGTCCTGATGACGGTACAGGTAAAGCGAATCGATCAGCGGATTGGACAGCTTGATTTCGTTCAGCTTGCGGGATACCTCGTTCGCCGCGATATACGGATTGCCCGATTTCGTAAAGAACGGAGTAAACCCGTTGGATATAATCTCCCGATTCATCATCTCGTTGATCGCGCGCAGCGAATACTCCAACGATTGGGTCGCCTGGCCCGAGAACACCTCGTTCGCCCGGACCGTCTCCTTCCTCGTCATCTCCGCCGCGCCGAGCAGGAATATAATAATAAGCACTAAGGGAACGATGATGAAAATGGGCATATAGGATAACAGCAGTCGATTGTACCAATTCTTCTCCATACGCGCGCTCGCTCCCTTCGGCTTTCATTCTATCCGTAAACCGGGCTGTCGGCAACGGTTCCGGGAACCGCGTTTGCAATTCCCGCGCCGCATCTGTTACATTAATAATTACAGTTAGATCAACCTGTTCGCCGATTCGAGGAGGAGTCCTTCATGACCATATTATCCGTGCTGGATCTGGCGCCTGTCGTCCAAGGCGGTACGCCGGCCGACACGTTCCGGAATACGCTCGATCTCGCTCGCCATGCGGAGCGCTGGGGCTACCGCCGCTATTGGCTGGCGGAGCACCATAACATGCCCGGCATCGCCAGCTCGGCGACGTCGGTCGTCATCGGCTACGTTGCGGCCGGCACGTCGACGATTCGCGTCGGCTCCGGCGGCATTATGCTGCCCAATCACGCTCCGCTCGTCATCGCCGAGCAGTTCGGCACGCTGGAATCGATGTATCCCGGGCGCATCGATCTCGGCCTCGGCCGCGCGCCCGGCTCCGATCAGGCGACGGCGCATGCGCTGCGCAGAGGACTGCATCAGGGCGGCGAGGATTTCCCGCAGCTGCTCGCGGAGCTGCGCGAGTACTTCGCGCCGGGCCCCGGCGCGAAGCGCGTCCGCGCGCACCCGGGCGAAGGGCTCGACATCCCGATCTGGCTGCTCGGCTCGAGCGGCTTCAGCGCGCGGCTCGCCGGCGAGCTCGGGCTGCCGTTCGCGTTCGCCAGCCATTTCGCGCCGGATTATCTGTTGCCCGCGCTGGAGCTGTACCGCAGCAGCTTCCGCCCGTCGGAAGCGCTCGACAAACCGTACGCGATGGTCGGCTTGAACGTCGTCGCCGCCGATAAGAACGAGGAGGCGGAGCGGCTCGCCACATCGCACCAGCTTTCGTTCCTGAACATTATCCGCGGCCGTACCGGCCTGCTCGCTCCGCCCGTCGACTCGATGGATTCGCACTGGAGCGAGCACGAGAAGGCGATCGTCAAGAACACGCTGCAATATTCGGTGACGGGCGACCCGGATACCGTACGCGAGGGCGTCGCGAGAATCGCCGAGATGACGAAGGCGGACGAGCTCATCGTCACCGGACAAATTTACGACCATGCGGCCCGGCTGCGTTCGTTCGAGATCTTGGCGAACGTCTGCGGCGACCGCTAAAGCGATAGGCCGTCGAGTTCGCGCTCGGCGGCCTGCTCCCGTTTATTCGGTCTTGCAGCCGCAGACGGACCACGACATGACGTCGCCGAGCATCGCGGACAGCCGCCGCGCGCGGTCCAGGTCCGGCTTTCTCCGCAGCCGATCGAATTGCTCGCGGATCGAGGCGACGTACGCGGCGCGCAATCGCTCCAACCCTGCCTCGTCGATCAAGTATACATATTGCTCCACGCTCTCGTACGTGAAGTAGGTGTCCGGTTCCTCAAGGAACGTCCGGCCCGACCGCGCGTACCAGCTCCGAGCCGCCTCCTTGAGCGCCGCGGTCGCCCGCGCGTCGCCGCCCGCCATCGCGGCGAGACGCACCGCCGCTATCAAATTTCGATAGTCGACCGTCGTGCCTTCCGGATACGTGTTCGGCAGCGCGTAGAAGGCGAAGACCCCCTCCAAGAGCCGAACGTAAGCCTCCGAGTCGGCCGCCCCCGAGGCGAACCGGATCGCGACGGCCGCATGCGCGATTGTCCGCAGCAGCCGCAGCGCTTCCTCCGACTCGCTCTTGCTCGGCGTGCCGCGGAAGAACACCCCTTGATTGCCGGCCCGAATGTTGGCTCGATCGATCGCCTCGTGCAGCGCCTCCACGAACTCGTCCTTCGCGTACGGCGCCCATTGATGCAGCCGCGCGAGCAAGTCGCCGTCAACGCCGAACTCTCGACGCAGCGCCCCGGCCAGCGAGATGCCGCCGCTCCCGATCGCTTCCGCGAACGCCTCGTGCAGGAAGCCTTCCATGCCCTGCCCCTTCGCGCGTCGCACCGCCTTCAACGTCTCCTCGGGAACGGCGTACACGACCGTCGTCGCCTTCCGCTCCAGCTCGGCGACGAACGCCCGGAGCTCCGCCGCCAACGATTCGTACATCTCGCACCGCCTCCTTCTGCCCCTTATCCTTCCACGGGAAAGAAGCCGCCATCCCCGCAACGACGGCGAAGATGGCGGCTCGAAGGAGTTCATTCCGTCCGACCGTCGCGCTTTATTCGACCTTCCAACCGCCCTGCGAAACCTGATACGCGAAATGATCGTCGTCGAAGTCGAGCCCGAAGCCCGCTTTCGGCGGGACGTAAAACAGTCCATCCTTCACCGAATACGCGCCGGCGTCCATCCCTTGAATCGCGATATCGTCCCACTCGACGAATTGGAATCCCTTGACGGCGGCCGACAGATGCCCCGTCGCATAGATGCCGTAGGCGTTCCCGTAGCAATGCGGCGCCGTGAACAAGCCGTGTTCATCCAGCTTCGCGCCGAGCTCGAGCCAATGAGTGAAGCCCGGGTGGATAATGTCGTATTGCAGCACGTCGACGTATCCCTGCGTCGCCCATTCGACGAGGCGCGGGGCGGCATAGCCTTCTCCGTCCGCGATCAACACCTGCTGGTCCCGCTCCTGCAGCCACGACTTCAAGTCTTTATACAACTCGTTGTCCTCGTGGAACATCTCTTCGATCCAATACAGCTTCGCGTCCGCCAACTCGGTCAGCACCTGCTTCGTCAGGTTCAGGTTATACCCGTTGTTCGCGTCGATCATCAGCTTGCCGTCCGGACCGGCGACTTCTCTGACGCCCTCCACGATCGCGATGTCCCGCCTCGTGCCTTCCATCAGCGGCATATGCATCCCGCCGCGGCCGACCTTGATCTTGAAGTTGCGGTGACCCTTCGCGTACCCTTCTCTCGCTTCTTCTTGCAGGAGAGCGACCGCCGCCTTGTCGTCGGCTAGGTGCATGTCGTCGAAATAGAGCGAAGTATCGTAGCAGGGGACCGCCAATCCGTCAGGAGCGCTCTTCCCCGTCGCAAGCTCGTATACCGGCCGATTCCAGCGGCGCCCCAACCAATCCAACAGCGGATATTCGAGAGCCAGCCGATAAGGCTCGACGACCTTGCCGTTGTCGTCGAAGAGGTCGCGAACCCTCTTCCCGATCAGCGGCTTCGCCTGTTCCGCCGTCATCCGCGAGGCGCCGTACGCGGTTGCGCCGTCGATCGTGACGCGGACCAAGCTTACTTCGCAGGCTTTGCCGTGCACGCCCAATCTGGCGTTCGCCCCGGCGCTGCGCGCCCGCTCCCCGCGCAGCTTGGCGAATTCGACCTTTTCGATAACCCAATCGTTCGCGATCTCCCCTACGTTCATGCTTATCCCGCTCCCTCGTTTTTAGACATAAGTATGCTTTACGACTCCCCGTTCATGCTGCGGTATTCCCCGGGCGTCTTCCCCACCAGCTTCTTAAACACGCGGTTGAAGGAGACGGAATGGGTGTACCCGACCAACGTGGCGATATGCTGAATCGGCTCCGCGGTCGTCCTCAAATATTGCTTGGCTTTCTCGATGCGGTAACGAATTAAATAACTGACGAAGCTTTCCCCGAACTCTTCCTTAAATAAACGACTGATGTAATTTCCGCTCATCCCGAACTTCTCGCTGATCGAAGTGAGAGACAAATTAGAATCGTAATAATTCATCTCGATATAGCACTTTATTTCGCGGAGCGTCTCGTGATTCCTGTGATTCTCCCGCATCGACCGGATATCGTCGAACAGCTTCGCGAGCAGGCGCTTCAGATTTTCCTGCGTATCCGTTACCGATTCGACGATGTAGATTTCTTCGCGAATTCGGGATAAACTGTTCTCCTTCACCGACTCGATCGAACCGAAATCCAGATGCGACAACTCCCGATCCAGCGCGAAGAGCAAGTAATTCAGCAGGTTCACCATATCTTCCGAGGTTAATACGGCTCCCTTCACTTCGCTGAACAGCCGCTCGAAGACGGCTTCCCACTTCGGATCTCCCACGCGGAACGCGTCGGCGAGGGCATGGACGTGATGCTGGTACTCGAAGAATTCCTTGCCCGACTTCCCCGCGACATGCGCCCGGGAAATCATGTTGCGATCCTCGAGCAGCCACTTGTACCGCAGCGCTTCCTCGGCATCCCGGTAAGAACGATGCAGGTCATGCAGCTCGAACACCTCGCACCCGATCCCGACGGTAATGCTGAATTTCATATACCGTTCCATCCAATTCAGCACTTCCCGCCAAAATCCGTTCGCCGTGTCCGCCATGTCGCACGACTCGGATTCGCCGAGACTGAGCAAGACAATCAGACGAGATTGCGACATCCATTCGCAATGGATGCCGAACGGATAATATTCCGCGATTTCCTGAACCGCCTTCGTAACGGCGTACCGCAGCAGCATCTGATCCGACGCGGAATAGCGCCGGTTGAACTGGTGGAAGCGGTCGATCTCGGCGATGGAGCATTGGAACTGCTTGGACTGAATCAGGAGGTCCCCGTCCTTCCATTCCGACAGCAATTGCTCGACCTCGCCCGTGACGTCCTCGTTCATAATTTTCTGAAATACATGCCTGCGCCGGATCATATCGTCCTTCGCCGATTGCTCCCGGAACTTGCCGAGTTCCTCCGCCATGTCGCCGAGCATCGATTCGATGAAGACGAATTCGTCCATATGCTTGGCGTCCGGGAGCTCGTCTTTCTTGCTCGGCGCGTTCATGCGGATGCGGGCCAGAATCGACTCGATGGGCCTATAATTTCTGCGCGTCGCATACACCACCCACACGACGCCCAGTACCGTGACGACCGACCCTACGACGATCCATATATAGGAGAGGGTGGCGGCGTAACGGAACATCGTGCCCTGTTTGATTCCGCTTTCAAATGTCCATCCGGTGTAGGGGGAGGAGACGCTGGCCAACGTCTCGTGGCGATCCCCGGCCGGCTGCTCCGTCCGATCGCTCGTATCGAGCAGCAGCTCCCCTTGCCCGTAAATCGCGATAAACCCTAACGTTAACGCCGTCTTCTCCTCGATGGATCGGGCGATCGCCTGCGTCCGGACGTTGACGACGACCATCCCTTGGCTGCCGTGCTCCAAGGGTACCTTCCGTACCAGCGTGACCACCTTGTTCGACGGATCGCGCGGCCGGAACGGATCGGGTCTGCCGATCCAATTGACGGGGTGCGCGGAATGCTGCACGTCCTTCATGAACGCGCCGTCCGTAAATTCATCCAGGCCGGCCAAGCCGTCCTGGGCGAGCAGCAGCCGGTCGGACCAACGCACAACGTAGACGGAGGAGATAAGGAGGTTGGAATCCATCCACCCCCTCAGCTTCTCGCCTACCTCGTAATTCAGGAAATACGTGTTCACGCCTTCCCGCTCGGCGAAGAACGTCGCGAACACCTCGTCCGTTTGAATCCCTTGCATGACGACGCTGTCGATCGTGCGCAGCGACTGGTCCACCGATTCCATCACCGTCTGCGCGAACAGCGCATTGGCGCGTCGCGCCTCTTCCTGCGACAAATTCACGATGAACAGGAAGCAGGATAGGATTAAGCCCGACGCGACGAAGAGGAAGATCGGGAGATAGGAGAATAACATCCGGTAAAACCAGTTATTCCATTTCACCCGATCCCCCCTCTTTCGCGGTTTCCGTTCGGAATCTTACTTCGAATATAAGTCTTTCGTTAGATAAGCCGTATCTTTATTGGCATTATACCAATCCTTCCACCATGCGTCGATTTGTTCGCCGCCGGCTTGCTTCCATGCCTGCTGCGCTTCGGCGATCGCCTGCTCCGCCGTGTAGGAAGCGCCGCTGACGATCGCTTTCTTCAGGATGTTGTCGATTTGCCCGTTCACGGTCGAAGCGATCATCGACAGCTCCTTCGGCATGACCGGCCGGAACTCGAGGAACGTGAACCCCGGATACGGACGATCCGGGTTCAAGTAATTTTCCGATGCTTGCTCGTACAGCTCCAGCCACGCCTTCTCGATCGGGTTGTCAAGGTTCAGGGAATTGATATAGGCGGCGCGGCCCCCGAAGAACGCCGGCGAGTATAACAAGTTGACGTCGTTCGTCCAGGAAAACTTCGGATTGTCCGTCTGCTTCAGCGCGGGAAACCCCTCGTCCGTCAGCGTATGATCGATCCCCTCGTCGCCGTACGCGAGCTTCGTCATGTTCGCCTTATCGGATAGGAAGTCGATATATTTCATAACGGCCGCTGGGTCCTTCGCATTGGCGTTGACGATGCCCACCACCTGGATCGGCGGAATCATGCTGCCGCTGAACTGGCCGAATCGGCTCGCGGGCAGCGGAATGCACAGCACCTCCGCGTTCGAATTATTGTCCATGAACGTCGCGAACACCTGCATCTCATCGATTCCGTCGATCGAGCCCCCATAGATGCCTAACTTGCCCGTCACCCAGTGCTCCTTCGCCTTGGAGCCGTCCTTATCGTTCAAGAAGTCTTTATCGACGATGCCCTCGTCGAACAGCCGCTTCTTGAAATCCAATGCGTCCTGCTTGCGATCCCAGGCGTTCACGAGCTCGTCGTTCTCCACGACGGGGCTGATATTGCCGAACATCGCGTCGATCAGGGCGTGCGTCACGGAGCTGAGCGCGATGCCGTACGTATCGTTCGCGCCGTTGCCATCCGGATCCTGCGACGCGAACGCCTTCGCGACCTCGAATAGCTCCTCCGTCGTCTGGGGCACGGCCAAATTCAACGCCTTCAACCAGTCCGTGCGGATGAACAACGCGTCGTTGGGCTGCAGGCCGTTCATGCGGCCGACCTGATAGATATGTCCGTCCGGCGCGGTCGTCAGCTTCTTCAGACCCGGATTGTCCTCGAGCAGCTTCTTATATGTCGTGCTGGACTCGTCGATGAGATTCTCCAGCGGCATCGCTTGACGTTGGGTGATCAATTGGCCCTTGAACTCGGCGCCGTACGACCATACAATGTCGGGAGCGCTGCCCGCCGCGAACAACGTATTGTATTTGTCCGTATCCGAGGAGCGTGGGATCGGCACGAACTCGACCTCGACCGGCGCCGTCTCGTTGATCCATCGGGTCGCCCAGTTGTCCTGAATGGTGCCCTGATCGGGCGGGACGTTCCCCCGATCGTACACGGCCGCCGACAACTTGCCCTTCGCCGCGGGCTCGTTCCTGCCCGATTCCGCGGCGGGCTCTCCGGACGGGGCGGTGGAGCATCCCAGTACCGATACACTAAACAAAGCGATGCCGGCGGCCGCGAGCGGACCGCGACGGCGTTTCTCATTTTCCAAGCGAAGCGCCTCCCTTTTCGTTTTCCTAACATATGACCCTATGAACGGACCCTGCCTCGATCCCGACGTCAGCCCTTCAACGACCCGATCATCACCCCTTTCACGAAATGCTTCTGGACGAAAGGGTAGACGATCAAGATCGGCGCGACCATCACCAGGACGCCCGCCGCCTTCACGCCCTCCGGCGTGATCGCTTGCTGCAAGTCCGCTTCGATGGCGAGCTGCGGGTTCGATGCGGAGAAGATCATCTGCTGCACGAGTACGGCGAGATTGTATTTACTCGTGTCGTTCACGTAAATCAGGACGTTGAAGAAGTTGTTCCAATACGCGACGCCGTAAAACAAGGAGATCGCGACGATCATCGGCAGCGAGACGGGCAGCACGATGCGCCCGATCAACCGAAGCTCGCCGCAGCCGTCGATGCGGGCCGCGTCCTCCAGCTCCCGCGGGACGTTCTGGAAGAACGTCTTCATGACCCACATGTTATAGGTGCTGATCAGTCCGGGCAGCCACAGCGCCCAATACGTGTCGATCAACCCGAGCGACTTGATCAGCAAGTAGTTGGGGATCAGCCCCCCGCCGAAGATCATCGTGAAGATGATCGCGAGCGAGAACAACCGGCGGCAATAGAAATACTCCTTGGACAACGGGTACGCCACGGCGATCGACGCCGCCATGCTGAGCAGCACCCCCACCAGCGTAATCGCGATGCTGTTCCCGAACGCATCTACGACTCGAGTGCCGAGAAATAACGCTTTGTAAGAATCCGCGTTCCACTGCACCGGCCACAGCGTAACCCGCCCCGCGAGAATCATCCCGGGGTCGCTGAACGAGGTTGCGAAGATGTGAAGCAACGGGAATAGACAAAGCATCCCCGCGATCGTCAATATGAAATAATTCGCCGCGTAGAACAGCTTCTCCCCTGCGGATGCGCGCATCGAGCCGCTCCTCCTCTCACCACAATTCCTTCCCCATGCGACGGGCGATCTGGTTCGCCGTCACAATCAACAGCAGCCCTACCAACGATTCGAACAATCCCATGGCCGTCGTCAGGCTGAATTGCCCTCCCTGCAGCCCGAGCTGGTACACCCAGATGCTGATGACTTCGGAGACGCTGGATACCGCGGGATTGCCCAACATGTAAATCTGGTCGAACGACACCTCCATAATGCTCCCCATCGACAAAATCAGCATCATCGCCGCGACCGTGCCGATGCCCGGAAGCGTGATATGCCAGATTTGCCGCCACTTGCCCGCGCCGTCGATCGCGGCGGCCTCGTACAGGGCCGGGTCGATCGCGGCGAGCGCGGCCAAGTAAATAATGGCGCTGAATCCCGCTTCCTTCCAAATCCCCGATCCGAGGTAGATGGTCACCCAAGACGGGACTTCGTATAGGAAGGAATGCGTGACGCCGAACCATCGTTCCAGCAGCACGTTCAAGCTCCCCGACTCCTGCGAGAACAACGTCAGCACGACGCCCCCTACGATGACCCACTAGAA
>JAPSKX010000100.1 GCA_031181325.1 Paenibacillus sp. | reverse complement strand
CGAGCGGAAGACGTTAGAGGCGATCGTGCTGCGATACGCGGAGGAACCGTTCAGCGCGGAGGCGCTCGAGCGAGCGTTCCCGGGGCGGTTGACGGGCTTCGAGGCGGAGCTCGGCCTCGAGCGGCTTCGCGCGCGCGGCATCGTCGAGACGCGGCGCAAATCGTGGGGGGAGACGATCCACGCGCTCGCTCCGGGGTTGTTCGCGGATTGGCAGGGTCCGTACGTGCCGGCGCTCGGCGAGCCGTGTCTGCTGGAGGATGCGGC
Organism: Paenibacillus sp.; assembly: GCA_031181325.1. Taxonomy (GTDB): domain Bacteria; phylum Bacillota; class Bacilli; order Paenibacillales; family YIM-B00363; genus Paenibacillus_AE. Next base: position 16,565 of record JAPSKX010000100.1, on the reverse strand, counting down.
GGTCGAGCCGAATTACGAGCCGAAGGCCGGCTTCGCGAAGCTGCTGCTGTTTTTCCTCGCGGACATCGCCAACGTCGGCGTCTCGCTGACGCAGAAGGGGACGTTCGCGAAGAAGGATGTCCAGCGACTTACGGCGCGCATCGACGTCGACGAGGCGGCGATCGCGGGCCTCGAAATAGCGTATCTGCACCAGGACAAGCTCGGCAAGCCGCTCGCGGTGCTGTACGACGCCGCGCTGCGGCTCGGACTCGTCCGCGCCGGCGCGACGTCGCTCGAGCTCGAGCGCGGCCGCCTCGAGGCGTGGCTGTCGACGCCGCTGCCGGACATCGAGCGGGAGCTGCGCGCGCTGTGGTGGGACGTGTATACGCCGCCCGACGTATGGCTGCAGCACGGCGGCGCGGCGCTGCGGCGCCTGCCGGCGGGTCGCTGGTTCGCGATCGACCGCGTGGCCGACGCGCTTCGCGAGGCGGGCGTGACGACGGGCGGGAGAACGCCGGAAGAATCGCGAGAGGCGCTCGTCGCCTACTGGCTGACGCCGATGGCCGCTTTCGGACTGGCCGAGCTCGGGCAAGCCGAAGGCGGGCTCGCCGCGAGAACGACGGCGCCGCTCGAGGTCGAAGCGGAAGAAGCGAGGTGGTACGTCCAGCCGGATTTCGAAATCATCGTGCCGCCGACGGCGCCGTACCGCGCGCGATGGGAGCTGGAGGCGTGCGCGGACTATGTCGGCGGCGACGCCGTCGACCGCTACAAGATTACGAAGGCGAGCTGGGAGCGGGCGCTCGCCGCCGGACGGGACGGCGAGACGCTGCTCGCGGTCGTGCGGGACGCGGCGAGGTACGGCGTGCCGGAGCCGGTGGAAGCGGCGCTGCGGCAGTGGAGCGACGCCTACGGCGCGATCTCGATCGAGGACGTGACGCTGCTGCGCTGCCGGAACGCTGCGGACGCCGCGTACCTGAAGGGGGAGCCTTCCTTCGCCGATTGCTTCGCCGCGCAGCTCGGCGAGCTCGACTTCATCGTGCGGCGCGGAAAAGCGAAGACGCTGGCGGACGCGCTGAAGCGCCAAGGCTTCTCGCTGCGCGTCGGGCACGGCGGCGATGCGGACGCGTCGGGCGACGCCGCACAGACCGCTCGCGATTCGGCTCCGATGGCCGCCGCCGCGGGAGGCATCGTGCACTCGCGCCGCAACGCCGCGCTGTTCCCGCTTGATCCGTCGCCGGCCGGCACGAAGCCGCTTCGCGAGCGGCTGTCCGCGGCCCCGCCGTCTTGGCTGCGCTCGATGCGCAAGTACCACGCCTCCACCGTGCGGGATTTGGTGGAAACCGCGATCGAGGCGCGCACCTCGGTCCGGCTCGTCGTCGGCGGCCGGGAAGTCGAGCTCGTGCCGAAGCGGGTCGCCTCGACGGGCGACTCCGATTGGGTCGTGCAAGGATACGTCGACGGCCGGGAGACGACCGTCGCCGCGGGGGATTGCGGCGAAGCGCAGCTGCTCGTGCCCGAACAAGCCTAGTCCGAGAAGCGGGTTCATGATATGATAGAACTCGCGATAACATTTAAATATAGACGAGGTGGAAATCCGTGAGTGTAATGGAACGCGAGGCACTGGATTTTTCCTTGCTGCTGTCCAAGACGTGCGATCTGGCGGACGCGATGCTGCGCTCCGTCGAGATGGCCGATTTTCTATATTGGAAAGAACGCATGGAGCAGGATCCCGAGGTGAAAGCGCTGCTGAAGAAGATGGCGCGCGCCAAGGAACGGTTCGAGGAATGCGAGCGGTTCGGGCATTATCACCCGAACTACCACGAAGCGCTCGACGCCGTGCGAACGGTCGAAGCGGAGATGGAGGAAATCGAGTCGGCGCGCGAATTCAAGCGGGCCGAGAAGGCGCTCGATACGCTGCTTTACGACGTCTCCGTCGTCGTCGCCCACGCCGTGTCGGATTCGATCAAGGTGCCGAGCAACGACCCGCTGCCGAAGCACGGCGGCGGGTGCGGCTCGGGCGGCAGCTGCGGCTGCGGTTGATCGAACCGAAAGCGAGCCGCGGGAGCGGGGTCATGCCATGCGGAACGAAGGCAGCACCGCGCCGACGACGTCGCCGCTCCAGTTGCGAATCGCCGGCTTATGAAACTCGGCGAGCGCGCGCTCGGCCGCGGCGTCGATCCAGCCGAGCTGCAGCAGCGCTTCGGTGACGGCCGGGTACAAGGCGCGCTGCGAGCCGTCCTCGATCTTGAGGGCGAAGCCGAGTCCCTCGCCGGGCACGGCGGCGGCGAACACGCCCTCGGCGCCCATCTTGCCGATCACGCGGCCGTTCGTCGCGCGGATGAGCGCAGTATCGTACCGGCCTTCTCCCGCCAGCATCTCCGGGTGCGACCGGACGGCTTCGACGACCGTGCGGCGCGCGTCGGCGTCCGGCGAGCCGTCGTCGAACGGGGCGGCGAGCCGCGCATACGCGAGCGCAAGCGCCGACAACGGCGCCCCGTACACCGGCACGCCGCAGCCGTCGACGCCCAGCGTCACGTCAGCGGCGGGGACGCCGGCGAACGCCGCGTACGCGGCGAGCATCGCTTGCTGTACGGGATGCTCCGGCAGCTTGTAATCGTGCAGCGTCGCGCCGAGATGCTTCGCAAGCGTTAACATGCCGGCATGCTTGCCGGAGCAGTTGTTGTGAGACGCGCGGGGCGATTCGCCGGCGCGGCGCAGCGCGTCCGCGGATGGCTTATGGTAGGGCGGGTGCGCTCCGCATTGCAGCGCGTCCTCCTCGAGACCGAGTTTTCTCAGGATGCGGAAGACCGCCTCCACATGCCGTTCCTCGCCGCTGTGCGAAGCGCAGAGGAGCGCGATCTCCGGCGCGTCGAGCCGGAAGCGGGAGGCGGCGCCGGAGGCCACGACCGGAATCGCTTGCAGCAGCTTGGCGGAGGAACGCGCGTACGTCGCGCATCGCGGGTCGCCCGCCGATCGGAGCAGGCGGCCGCCGTCGTCGACGACGGCGATATGTCCGCGGTGGACGCTTTCGACCAGGCTGCAGCGGGTAACGGTGACAAGCGGTATCGATGATTGTCGCATACGTCAATTCTCCTTGGGAAAGAGGGATCCTATTGATCGCGGAACGCACTGGATATATCGTCTGGCTTCATGACGCGAAGCCGGCCCGAAATTTGGATAAATACGGCTCGCTCCACTATGTATCTCGCAAAATGAACTACGCGGTACTCTACGTCAATAGCGATCGCGCGGAGGAGACGATGAAAAGTATACAACGTCTGCCGTACGTAAAAAAAGTGGAGCGGTCGTACCGGAGCGAGATTCGGACGGAATACAACAGTAATATGCCGGATAAAACGAGGTTTTACTCTTACTAGACATATTTCCGGGGAATTTGCAATGCCCTCATCCGTATAGGGGGGCATTTTTTCGTGCGTTTCAAAATGTCTGGAAATTCCCGTTAAGAACTGTAATATAAAGATATAAACGTCGTTAACATTTACGCGGCGGTCCAAGGAATGGAGGGAATGACGGATGAAAGACAAAAAGATGGATCGTTACAGCACTTATGAATCGTTCTACGTACAGCTGGCGGATAAAAAAGTCGCGGATATCATCGTCACCAACCATGCCAAGGCTCGTTGGCTGGATCGTGTCGAGTCCGAAAAAACAGGCACCGACGACATCTGCGCGTTTCTTTGGGAACATCTGAAAAACGGCACGGTGAAATCGTATTACCGGAACGAACAGGACGTCTATACGGTGGAGGACGATCTGGTGTTCGTCGCCGAATTTTCGCAATCCGATAAGCATCGGGACCTCGTCGGCAATCCGCTGCACAAGATGATCGTCGTGACGTTCCTCGGCCGCATGTCGGAGACGATGGAGCTCCGCGATCTGAGAACGTACTACTCTTGGCTGCGGCATTCGCGTCGGATGACGCTCATCAAGAACAGCCGGAAGCGCCGATAATCGTATACGGGAAGACGGAGCGGGGCGTGCTTAGGTGCGCCGCGCTCTTTTCGTGTATAATGGGAAAAGATTGAATTCATGGCACGGGGGTTCCTCGAGATGGCGTTAAGCTTTCACCAGCTGCATATTTTCTACACGGTAGCGGACCGCGGGAGTTTTTCCGCTGCGGCGCAGGCGCTTCACATGACGCAGCCCGCGGTGACGATGCAAATCCAGTCGCTCGAGGAGTATTTCGGCACGAAGCTCTTCGTCCGCTCGACGAAAAAAATCGAACTGACCGAAGCCGGCAAAGCGCTCATGGTTTACGCGAAGCGGAGCATAGAATTAGTTAAGGAAACCGATCAAGCGATGTCGCGGTTTACCCACATGCTCCAGGGACGTCTGCTGCTGGGCGCAAGCCTGACGGTCGGGGAATACATATTGCCGCGTCTGCTCGGACCGTTCAATCAACAATATCCGAACATCGCCATTCAGCTGAAGGTCATGAACTCGACGCAAATTTTGGATGAAATCTTAAAGCACCAGCTGACGTTCGGGTTGATCGAAGCGCAGGTGGTGCATCCCGACGTCCACACGGAGCCGGTGCTCAGCGACGAACTGAAGCTGATCGTTCCGAACGGCCATCCGCTGACGGAGCTGGAGGACGTCACGATGGACGAAGTGATGAAGTACCCGTTCATCTTGCGGGAGCGAGGCTCCGGCACGAGGCAGGTGATGGAGGAAGAGCTGTCGCGCAAAGGCATCAACGAGGAGGATATGAAGATCGTCATGGAGCTCGGCAGCACGGGCGCCGTCAAGTCGGCGGTCGAGGCCGGACTCGGCATTACGTTCCTCTCGCAGACGTCGGTGAAGCACGAGCTGACGCTCGGCGTGCTGCGGCTCGTGCCGATCCGCGGCATCCGATTCGAGCGTCAGTTCTACGCGACGTACTCGAAGTCGAACCTGCTGCCGATCTCGGCGGTCACCTTCTTATCCTTCTTACGGGAAAAGGATCTGAGCCAATGGCTGTGACGGGAAGAGGAGGCTACGACCTTCATACGCACACGACGGCTTCCGACGGCTTGCTCGCGCCGGCGGAGAGCGTCGCGCTTGCCGCCCGGCAGGGACTGGCGGGCCTCGCGGTGACGGACCACGATACGACGTCCGGCGCCGCCGAGGCGGTCGCCGCCGGACGGAAGCTCGGTCTCGACGTCGTAGCCGGCGTGGAAATCAGCGCGCGAGGCGCCGGCGGAGACGTGCATGTGTTGGGACTTTGGGTCGACCCGACCGACCAGGCGTTCGCGGCTCGGCTCGCGTCGAATCGGGACGTGCGGCGCGGGCGCAACGAGGCGATGATGGAGGCGCTCCGGCGGCACGGCATCGACGCGACGCTGGCCGAGGCCGAGCGGATCGCCGCCGCGCGGCGGCCCGACGGCGATCCGACCGTCAGCCGCCCGCATATCGCGGAGCTGCTTGTGCGCAAGGGCGTCGTCCCCGACGTCAAGGCGGCGTTCGACGAATGGATCGGCGAAGGCGGGAAGGCGTACGTCGCCGTAGACCGAGTGTCGCCGGAGACGGCTTCGTCGTGGATTCGTGAAGCGGGAGGCGCGGTCGTCCTAGCACACCCAGGATTGTATCGCGATGCCGAGGCGCTGATCGATCGGCTGGCGGAGGCCGGGGCGCTGGACGGCATCGAGGCGGCTCACGCCGATCATGCCGAGGCGCAAGAGGAGCATTTTCGACGATTGGCAGAGAAGTACGGTCTCCCGGCGACGGGCGGATCGGATTTCCACGGCGTTCGGGACGGCGTTCCGTTCCATGCGATGCTAGGAGAGAGAACGACGCCGATCGACGTCGTCGATCGGCTTCGACAAATCAAGGCGGAGAGAGGGAACCGAAATGATACGTAAAGCGATTATTCCTGCGGCGGGGCTCGGTACCCGCTTCTTGCCGGCGACGAAAGCCCAACCGAAAGAGATGCTTCCCATCGTGGATAAGCCGGCGATTCAGTATATCGTCGAGGAAGCTATCGAAGCGGGCATTACCGATATTATTATCGTGACCGGTCGCAACAAGCGCGCGATCGAAGATCATTTCGACAAATCCGTCGAATTGGAGCTCATGCTGGAGGAGCAAGGCAAGGAAGAGATGCTTCGCCAGGTGCGCGATATTTCGCAGATGGTCGACATTCATTATATTCGGCAGAAGCAGCCGCTCGGTCTCGGACACGCGGTGTTATGCGCCCGCACGTTCGTCGGCGACGAGCCGTTCGCCGTACTGCTCGGCGACGACATCATCGAATCGGATCCGCTTGCGCTTCGGGAGATGCTGCATCTGTACGAGAAGCACCGGTCCTCGGTGTTGGCGGTGCAAGAGGTGCCGTGGGAAGAGGTCGAGAAGTACGGCATCGTGTCGCCGGACGGAGACGTGGCCGGCTCTCCCCACACCTCGCATATCGTCGACCTGGTCGAGAAGCCGGATCGCGAACAAGCGCCTTCGAACCTGGCGGTCATCGGGCGGTACGTCATCGAGCCGGCCATCTTCGACATTCTCGAGAAGCAGCCGCCGGGCCGCGGCGGCGAAATTCAATTGACGGACGCGCTTCGCGAATTGAATCGAAGCAACCGGATGATGGCGTACACCGTACAGGGCAAGCGGTACGACGTCGGCGACAAGTTCGGCTATATCGAAGCGACGATCGAATTCGCGCTGCGGCGTCCCGATCTCGGTCCCGACGTCAAGTCGTATTTGATCGATCTCGTTCGCACGTGGGAGGAGCGGTAACCGATGACCGAGCCGTTGAACGAGCCGATGCGAATCGGCGTACTCGGCGCCGGGTACGTCGGGCTCGTCTCCGCCGCTTGTCTCGCGGAGGTCGGGCATTCCGTCGTCTGCGTCGACCGGGACGAAGGGAAGATCGCCGCGCTTCGGCGCGGCGTCATGCCCATCTACGAAGAGGGGCTGGAGAACCTCGTGAACCGCAACGCCGCCGAAGGGCGGCTTGCGTTCTCGACGGAGCTCGCGGACGCGGTGCGCGCGAGCGAGCTGTTGTTCGTCGCGGTCGGCACGCCGTCGCTCGACAACGGCGACGTCGACATGTCGCAGTTGAAGTCGGCGCTGACCGGCATCGCCGAGACGGCCCGGGAGAACATGATCGTCGTCATCAAGAGCACGGTGCCGGTCGGCACCGGCGCGAAGGCCGAAGCGCAGTTGCGCTCGCTCGCGCGCCCCGGCGTCCGCTTCGACGTCGTCTCGAATCCGGAGTTTCTTCGAGAAGGGACGGCGGTGCACGATACGTTCCATATGGACCGCATCGTCATCGGCGCCGCGTCCCCGGAGGCGGGAGAGCGCGTCCGCAAGGCGCTTGCGCCGTTCGACGCTCCGGTGCTGCTGACGAACCGGGAAAGCGCGGAACTGATTAAATACGCCTCGAATTCGTTCCTCGCGACGAAAATTTCGTTCATCAACGAGATGGCGAACGTGTGCGAGAAGGTGGGCGCCGATATCGACATGGTGGCGAAGGGGATGGGCATGGACAAGCGCATCGGCCCTTCCTTCCTGAACGCGGGCATCGGCTACGGCGGCTTCTGCTTGCCGAAGGATACGCGCGCGCAGCTGTTCATCGCGGAAGACGTCGACTACGACTTCAAGCTCATGCGTGCCGTCATCGAAGTGAATCAGCTGCAGCGGCAGCGGTTCGTCCGGAAGGTGCGAGCGGCGTTCGACGGCGACCTCGCCGGGAAGACGCTGGCCGTCCTGGGACTCAGCTTCAAGCCGAATACGGACGATCTGCGAGACGCGCCGTCGCTCGATATTATCAATATGCTGCGGCAGTACGGGGCATCGATCCGCGCATACGATCCCGTCAGCGGCCCGAAGGCGTCGAAGCTGCTGCCGGACGTGCCGATCTCGAACGATCCGTACGAGGCGCTTCGGGACGCCGACGCGATGGTAATCGTCACGGAATGGGAGCAGGTGAAGACGCTCGATCTCGACCGCGCGAAGGCGGCGCTTCGCCGTCCGATCGCGTTCGACGGGCGCAACGTCTTCGAGCCCGCTTCGATGCGGGCGAGAGGATTCACGTATTACGGGATCGGGAAATCGTAGTCCAGACTAGATGACGGGGGGGAAATGGACAAGTTGTGCACCGCCGGCCGGTTACCCCCAACAGGTATGCAAAGGCGCATATGGACACGTTCCTCCGGTCGAAGAAGCCGCGTCGACGCCGGCGTGCCGATCGGTCTCGCCGCGCAGGAGCTGCGGGATTTCTTCCACGGGCCGCCGGACGAAGGTATTCGTCCGCGGTCGGGCGGTTCGGGAGGACGCGGTGCTCCAGGGCACGCGCATCGTCTTTTTGATGGCGGGCGACGCGAAGGAAGGCCGCCGCCAAAATCCGTGCGGCGATACACTGACGTAACCGAAAAAGGCTGTCCCGCATCTCGTCGAACGCTCGATTCGACGGATGCGGGACAGCCTTTTGTGGTGGATTTCTACTCCTAGATTTCCCTTGGCTCAGCTGCCGAGGACTGCCCGACGCCGAGGAATCGCTTCCTGCCGCATTCCCCCAAGATCGAGCCGAAGAGCCTCGCCAATCGCCGAAATAGCCTCACAACGCGTTTCCCCGCGCAAGAAGCGCGTTTTCGCGCTTAAATGCGCGGCGTGGCCGCTTTCCCCGCGCAAGAAGCGCGTTTTCGCGCTTAGATGCGAGAAGATCCGCATTCCGGCCGCTGGCGGGAAGGAAGTCGTTCGTTACTTCAGCGGTCGCAGCTCGCGGATCTTGCTCTCGTCCGGCGTGACGAATAGCGTCTTCTGCTTGTCGTAAATGACGAAGCCGGGCTTGGCGCCGGACGGCTTCTTCACATGCCGCACAAGCGTATAGTCGACCGGCACGAGGCTCGACTGCTGTCCCTTGCTGTAATACGCCGCGAGGTTGGCCGCTTCCGCCAGCGTCGCGTCCCCGAACGCGTCGGCGCGAATGAGGACGTGCGAGCCCGGCATGTCCTTCGCGTGCAGCCACGTATCGTTCGGGAGCGCGAGCCGGTTGGTGATGTAGTCGTTCTGCAGGTTGTTGCGCCCGACGTAGATCGGCGCGTCTTCGGATGAACGGTACGCATGAACCGTCGGCTTGTCGTTCTTCTTCCCGCGCTTCCCGTCCTTGCCCGATCCGCCGCGGCGCCGCACGTAGCCGCCTTCGACGAGCTCGGATCGAATTTCCTCGATATCCGCGAGCGAGGCTCCTTGCAACTGCTGCAGCAGAAGCTCCATATATCGGATTTCGTCCCGCGCCTGAGCCATCTGCTCCTCCACGACGCCGAGCGAGTTTTTCATTTTCTGATATTTCTTGAAGTAACGCTGCGCGTTCTCGGACGGCGTCAGCAGCGGATCGAGCGGAATCGCGACGGTGCGCTGCGCCTCGTCGTAATAGTCGACGACCTCCACGGAGGCGTCGCCGCGCGCGAACGTGTGCATGTAGGCGTTGAGCAGCTCTCCGAAAATGCGGTACTTGTCCGCGTCCTTCGCTTCTTGAATCGTCTCCCGCAGCTTCTCGAGCTTCTTCTCGTTTTTATTCCGCTCGTTGACGAGCAGGCGCGTCAGGTCGTGCGTCCGCTGCTTGACGAGATCGCGCTCCGCCTTGTCGCCGTAGAAGCGGTCCAAGCAATCGCTGACGCTGTCGAACGTCTCGCGGACGCCGCGATCGCCTTCGAGAGGCAGCGGCACGACCGAAAACGCGGACTTGCCGCCGGCCGCTTCCTCCACGATATTCGGCGCGTATTCGTGCCGAGCGATGCGCGTCATCGCGGCCGCGAACGCGTCGGCAGGGTCCGACGCGCCGCCGAGAATCGCGCGCGCGGCGAGCGGGCTGATGCCCGAATACGTCTCGACGAGTCGCTTCGCGGCAGCGTTCACGTCGCCTGCGGCATCGCCGAGCGCCGCGGCGACGTCCGCCGCGGAAGCCGTCAGCGGATCGCGCTTCTCCTGCTCCGGCGGCGGCACGTACGCGCTGCCGGGCGCGACGATCCGATGCGCGCTGATGGCGGGCGTGACGCGCTGCGCCGCCTCGAGCACGGAGCCTGTCTCGGGATCCATCAAAATAATGTTGCTGTGGCGTCCCATCAGCTCGAATACGATCCGCTTGACGCCGACGTCGCCGAGTTCGTCCCGCTGCCGGACCGTCACATGGACGATCCGCTCCATGCCGAGCTGCGAGATCGACTCGATAACGCCGTTCTCGCAATATTTGCGCAGCAGCATGCAGAACATCGGCGCCTCGAGCGGGTTCTGGTACGAACGGTCGGTCAAGTGGAAGCGGGGGTAGGTCGGGTTCGCCGACAGGAGCAGCTTCCGCGTGACGCCCTGGCCGCGAATCGTAAAGACGAGATCATGCTCGTTCGGTTGATGAATTTTATGAATCCTGCCGCCGACGAACGGTTGCAATTCATGCACGACCGCCCGTACGACGAGTCCGTCGAATGCCATGGGTTTTGTTCTCTCCTCGGAATCACGCGACAATCGAGCGACGCGATCAGTCATCTTTTGAAATTATATGTTTTTCTTAGGGCGGAAGGCAATCGAGGGGCGGCGGCGCCGACCGGCCGAGCCCGCGGCGGACAAGTGGGATATTCTCGTCCGACGGTGAATACATTGTACCGATGTAACGAGAAATCGAGGCGAGGGAGGGAAACGGGGGAATGAGTCAACAAACGTGGTATCAATTGGAGACGGATGCGCTGCTGGAAGCCCATGGTCTCGACCCGGAGCGAGGCTTGACCGCCGATGAGGCGAAGCGGCGACTGGAAGAGGCCGGCCCCAACGAGTTGAGCGAGGGGGCGAAGCTGTCTCCGCTGACGTTGTTCCTGAATCAGTTCAAGGATTTCATGGTGCTCGTCCTGATGGGGGCGACGCTCATTTCCGGCTTGCTCGGGGAGTATTTGGACGCGGTCACGATTCTGGCCATCATCGTCATTAACGGCGTGCTCGGGTTCGTCCAAGAATTCCGCGCCGAGCGGTCGCTGCGCGCGCTGAAAGAACTGTCGGCGCCGACGGCGAAGACGCTGCGCGACGGCGCATGGACCGTCGTCCCCGCGAAGGAGCTCGTGCCCGGCGATATCGTCGCGCTGGAGAGCGGAGATCGCGTGCCGGCGGACGTCCGCTTCATCGAAGCGAACAGCGTGTACGCGGAGGAGTCGGCGCTTACGGGCGAATCGGTGCCCGTCTCGAAGACGTCCGCGGCGATCCGAGAGGAAGACGTGCCGCTCGGCGACCAGCGCAACATGGGCTTCCTCGGCACGATGATTACGATGGGCACCGCCCGCGGCGTCGTCGTTCGCACGGGCATGCGTACGGAGATGGGCAAGATCGCGGACCTGATCAACAACACCGAAGAAGCGGAGACGCCGCTGCAGCGCCGACTCGAGCAATTCGGGAAAATTCTGATCGGCGTCGCCCTTGCGCTTACGGTGCTCGTCGTCGTCGCGGGCATCATGCACGGCCAGCCGATGTACGGCATGTTCCTCGCCGGCGTGTCGCTCGCCGTCGCGGCGATTCCCGAAGGGCTGCCGGCCATCGTCACCGTCGCGCTCGCGCTCGGCGTGCAGCGCATGATCAAGCGCAAAGCGATCGTGCGCAAGCTTCCGTCGGTCGAGACGCTCGGCTGCGCGTCGGTCATCTGCTCCGACAAGACGGGCACGCTGACCCAAAACAAAATGACCGTGACGCGCCTGTGGCTCGGCGGCCGGCTGCTCGACGTGTCGGGCGAAGGCTACGAGCCGACGGGAGACATCGTAGAACGCGGCGCGAAGACGGGCGTGAAGGACGATCAGGCGCTGCGGCGTTTGCTCCAGGTCGGCGTCCTGTGCAACGACGCGGAGCTCGTACAGGAGGAGACGGAGGCGCCGAGCAAGAAGAAGCGGTCGAAAGAGCAGGCGAAGCCGGCGTGGACGGTGAAGGGCGACCCGACGGAGGGAGCGCTTACCGTGCTCGGGGCGAAGGCCGGCGTGACCCGCTCGAGCCTTGAGGATCTGTATCGCCGCATCTCCGAATTCCCGTTCGACTCGGACCGCAAGCGCATGTCCGTCATCGTCGAGCATCAAGGCGGGCGCCTCGTCTGCGCGAAGGGCGCGCCGGACGTCCTGATCGAGCGCTGCAGCTATGTATTGTGGGACGGCAAGCTTGTGCCGTTCACCGCGACGCTGAAGCAGAAGGTGATGGAAGCGAACGAGGCATTCGCGGGCGACGCGCTGCGGGTGCTCGGCCTCGCGTATCGCGATCTCAAGCCGAACGAGACGGCGGACGACGCGGAGGAAGCGGAGCGCGGCCTCGTGTTCGCGGGACTCGCCGGCATGATCGATCCGCCGCGCAAGGAGGTGCGCGAAGCGATTCACAAGTGCCGAAAGGCGGGCATCAAGACGGTCATGATCACCGGCGACCACCTGACGACCGCCGAAGCGATCGCGGGGCAGCTCGGGATGCTGCCGAAGGGCGGCCGTACGGTGACCGGCTTGCAGCTCGCCGCGATGAGCGACGAGCAGCTCGCGAAGGTCGTCGACGATATTTACGTGTACGCCCGCGTCTCTCCGGAGCATAAGCTCCGGATCGTCAAAGCGCTGCAAGACAAGGGCCACGTCGTGGCGATGACGGGCGACGGCGTCAACGACGCGCCGGCGATCAAGGCGGCGGACATCGGCATCGCGATGGGCATCTCCGGCACCGACGTGTCGAAGGAGGCGTCCGCGCTCATCCTGTCCGACGACAACTTCGCGACGATCGTCGCGGCGATCGAGGAAGGGCGGGGCATCTACGAAAATATTCGCAAGTTCATCCGTTATCTGCTCGCATCGAACGTCGGCGAAATTCTCGTCATGTTTATCGCGATGATGCTTGGCATGCCGCTGCCGCTCCTGCCGATCATGATTTTGTGGGTCAATCTCGTCACCGACGGATTGCCGGCGATGGCGCTCGGCGTCGATCAGCCGGAGCGGGATTTGATGGAGCACCGGCCGCGCGGCAAGTCGGAGAACATCTTCGCGAGAAGGCTCGGTTGGAAAATATTGTCCCGCGGCTTCCTGATCGGCGTCTGCACGCTCGCGCCGTTCTGGCTCGTGCTGCAGCAGGGCGACGACGCGGCGACGCTGACGCACGCGCAGACGGTCGCGTTCGCGACGCTCGTCATGGCGCAGCTCATCCACGTGTTCGATTGCCGGAGCTCGCGTTCGATCTTCCATAGAAATCTGTTCGAAAATAAAGCGCTCGTGCTGGCGGTCGTCTCTTCGATTCTGCTCATGCTCGGCGTGCTCTACATCGAGCCGCTGCAGCCGATCTTCAAGACGACGGCGCTCGGCCTCGCGGACTGGATCCTGGTGCTCGTCTTCGCGGCGATCCCGACGCTCTTCTTCGGCATCGGCAGCTTGATATCGAAGCCGAAGAAGAAACGTACGATTCGGTACGACGGAGGCGCGAAAGCCGCGGCGTAGACAAGTAAATAAACCGGTGCGCGAAGCCCCTTTTTGCGGTATGATATTGGCTAACCAATTTCATGCCTGCTTGAAGGGGCTTATTTCGTTATCGGGGCTTGACGGGGGAGAGAGATGTTATGCGGAAGCTCGACGAACGCGGGGGCGGCGGCAAGCCGGATCTGCGCGACATTTTAATACAGCAAGCCATCGTCGGCGACGGCGCGATGGGGACGTATTTGTATCAGCTCGGCGTGCCGATCGGCGTCTGCGCCGAGGAGCTGAACGAGGCGCGGCCGGAAATTATTCGCGACGTGCATCGGCAATATTACGAGGCGGGGGCGCGGCTCGTCGAGACGAACACGTTCGCGGCGAACCGGTACAAGCTGTCGCGGTACGGGCTCGAAGGCCGCGTCGAAGCGCTCAACCGCGCGGGCGTCGCGCTCGCCAGAAGCGCGGTCGGACCGGACGCGTACGTCGCCGGCGCGATCGGGTCCGCTCGCGCGGTGCCGGGCGTGCCCGTGACGAAGGAGGAAGCCGACGCGGCGTACGCGGAGCAGATGGCGGCGCTCCTGACCGAAGGCGTCGACGCGCTGCTGCTCGAGACGTTCTCCGACGCGGACGACGCGGAGGCGGCCGTGCGCGTCGCGCGGCGGCTGACGGAGGCGCCCGTCGTCTGCCAGCTCGCGATCGAAGGGGGAGGCGCGGTCCCGGACGGGCGGTCGCTCGACGACGCGTTCGCGCGGCTGCGGGACGCCGGGGCGGATATCGTCGGACTGAACTGCCACAGCGGTCCGTACGGCATCATCCGGGCGCTCGAGCGGCTTGCGCGGCGCGGGGACTATCCGCTGTCGATCTTCCCGAACGCGGGGCTGCCGGCCTATGTCGACGGCACGTTCTCGTACCCTGCGGGGCCGGAGTATTTCGGCGAGAGCGCGCTGACGCTCGCGCGGCTCGGGGCGCGCATCGTCGGCGGCTGCTGCGGCACGACGCCGGCGCATATCGCAGCGGTGGCGAAGGCGCTGGCCGGCTTCCGGCCGGCGTTCGATACGGAGGCCGCGCCGCCGGCGCGCGAGACGGTCGCCGTGCGGGAGCCCGCGGAGCCGACGCGCCGCGAGCCGTCGATCCTGGACATGGCGAAGGAGCGCCACACGGTCATCGTCGAGCTCGATCCGCCGCGGGACCTCAACATCGACAAGTTCATGAAGGGCGCGGAGGCGCTTCATCGCGCCGGCGCCGACGCGATCACGATGGCGGACAATTCGCTCGCGATGACGCGCATGAGCAACAGCGCGCTCGCGTTCCTCGTCAAGGAACGGCTCGGCGCGCGTCCGCTCGTGCATATCGCGTGCCGCGACCGCAATCTGATCGGCACGCAGTCGCACCTGATGGGGCTGCACGCCACGGGCATCGATCACGTGCTCGCGATCACGGGCGACCCGGCGCGGTTCGGCGATCTGCCCGGCGCGAGCTCGGTGTACGACGTGACGAGCTTCCAAATCATCAAGATGATCAAGCAGATGAACGAAGGGCTCGCCTTCTCCGGGAAGCCCATGAAGGAGAAAGCGAACTTCCTCGTCGGCACGGCGCTTAACCCGAACGTGAAGCATTTGCACAAGGCGGTGGAGCGGCTCGAGAAGAAGATCGAGGCCGGCGCCGACTACGCGATGACGCAGCCGGTGTACGATCCTGAGCTGATCGTGAAGCTGCACGAGGCGACGAAGCATCTCGACTTCCCGATCTTCCTCGGCATCATGCCGTTCACGAGCGGCCGCAACGCCGAGTATTTGCACAACGAGGTGCCGGGCATTACGTTGTCCGACGACGTGAGGCGCCGGATGGCGGGACTCGAAGGGGAAGAGGGCCGGCGCGCGTCGCTCGCCATTTCGAAGGAGCTGCTGGACGTCGCGATGGAGCGATTCAACGGCATTTATCTCATTACGCCGTTCATGGCGTACGAGATGACGGTCGAGCTGACGAAGTACGTGCGGGAGAAAGCGGGGAGCCGTTTTCCACTTGTACCCACTAGGGAAATGAAGTAATATAGAGAAACGGAGCGTGCGAAGCTGTGTTGCGAAGCATGACCGGCTATGGACACGATTCCAGAAGCGCAGGTAACCTTACGTTTACGGTCGACTTGAAATCCGTAAATCATCGATATTCGGAAGTCGTCTGCCGGCTGCCGCGGGAGTGGGCTCACATGGAGGACCGCTTGCGGCGCCTCGTTCTCTCTCGCGTGAAGCGCGGCCGCGTCGACGTCGTCGCGGCGGTGGAGCGCGCGTCGAACGCGCCGCGGCAAGCGGACGTCGATTGGGCGCTCGCCTCCGCGTACGTCGACGCGGCGCGACGGCTCGCCGAGCGGTTCGGCCTTGCGGACGGACGCCCTACCGCGAGGGAGCTGCTCGCGGCGCCGGGCGTCTGGCGGGTCGCCGAGGACGCGCCGCCGGACGACGCGGAGGAGCGGCTGCTCGAATGCGTCGAGGGCGCGCTCGAGCAGCTCGTCGCCATGCGCGAGGCGGAAGGCGAGTACTTGGCGCAGGACGCGGCGGGCAAGCTGGCGAACGTCGTCGCGATGGTCGATCGCATGCGATCGCTCGCGCCGGCCGTCGCGAGCGAATACCGCGAACGGCTGCGAGAGCGTATCGCGGGGCTGCTGGCCGGCGCGGCGCCGGTCGACGAGCAGCGTCTCGCCGCGGAAGTCGCGTATTTCGCGGAACGAAGCGCGATCGACGAAGAGCTGACGCGGCTTGCGAGCCACGCGGCGCAATTTTCCGAGCTGCTGGCCTCCGGCGAACCGGTCGGCAGGAAGCTGGATTTCCTGCTGCAAGAGATGAACCGGGAAGCGAACACGATCGGCTCCAAGGCGAACGACGCCGGATTGGCGGCGATCGTCATCGACCTGAAGGCCGAACTCGAGAAGCTTCGAGAACAATCTCAAAACATCGAGTGACTCGTTTTCTATACATAGAGACATACTCGCGCAAGCGTGCCGTATGGCGAGGTTCGGCGAGGGTTACAATGCCTATTAAGAGGCGCTAGGGGGAAACCACAGTATGGCAATCAAGCTCATCAACATCGGATTCGGCAACATCGTCTCCGCCAATCGCATCATCTCCATCGTCAGTCCCGAATCGGCACCGATCAAGCGCATCATTCAAGAAGCGCGCGACCGGCACATGCTGATCG
>JAPSKX010000317.1 GCA_031181325.1 Paenibacillus sp. | reverse complement strand
GCTTCGGCGTTGGGCCGCGTCGCACGGGCTTCCTCCGCAGTATATCCATCATCGCGACCGCTACCCGCACTACGATATCTTCGGCGAGATGCAGGCCGTCATTCTGGAGCGGGAAGGCCAATGGGATCAGCTGCGCAAGTTCGTCGCGAAAGACTGACCGCCCCCGGCGCCGGCATCCCCCCGAACGGCTGCCCTCAAGACCGCGGCCGACCGCGGCCCGGCTGCTCCGCCGTAACCGCCCCTCCGAACGCCGCTTCGCTCACCCACGCCGCGACCGCTTCCGACGTCGTCTCCAAGTTCGTTCGCCCGTCCGCGCCGACGAACGGCGGCCGCGAGCGGAAGTAATCGCGATGACCGCCGACGAGCGGCAGGCTCCGACGACGGGCGGGCGGCCTCCCGAACCATCCGCCGACGCGCGCGATCGCGTCCGCGACCCGCCCTCTCGCGTCCGCGATATAGAAGAACGCCGTCCTCTCCCGAACGCGCTTCGGAATCGGCGTCTTCGGCGAGCCGATCATCGCGACGGCTCCGATCCGGTAGCCGCGGCGAGACAGCTCGTCCGCCGCATGCGCCGCGGCGACGCCCCCGCCGCTGTGGCCGAGCAGCGCGACGACGCCGCACGCCGCAGGATCGCCGCCGAGACGCGCGACGCCCTCCGCCGCGCGGCGGCCGCCGACGAGCGGCGCGCATACGTCCGCGACGATCTCCGCCGACTGCCGAAGCCTCGACTGCGTCCAATCGCCGTAAGGCAGCAGCGAATGCGACGAGACGCTCCAGCCGTCCCGCTCGAGACGGCGCGCCGTTTCGGAACGAAACTCGTCCAAGAAATTCGGCGCCGTGAATACGCCGGCGAGCGCGAACAACGTCAGCTTACGGCAATGCTCTGACATACGCTTGCGCCTCCGCGATGCGATCTCCGAGCGTCGGGTGCGTATATCGGAACCAGTACGTCAGCGCCGGCGGATGCAGCGTGCCCCGGGACGAGACGGCCAGCTTCTGATACAGCGTCACGGCCGCGGCCGGGTCGCCCGTCAGCGCATACGCGTATCGGTCCGCTTCGAGCTCGGCGTTCCGGGACACCGCGCTCGTGATCGGCGTCGAGAGGAACGTCAGCACGGACACGACGAGCAGCAGGAGCGGCAGGCCCGGCCAATCCGCGGGATGGCGAATGAACAGGAACGAACGCCAGCGCTTCAACGCGAAGCGATACGCCTTGTTCCCGATGTATAGCAAGAAGAACATCGAGACGACGCCGCCGACGGCGCTCCACTGCAGATGCTTCTTCACGTAATGGCCGATCTCGTGAGCCGTCAAGACGACGATCTCCTCCGCGCTCAGCTGCTGGAGCGCCGTATCCCAGATCACGATGCGCAGCGTCGAGCCGATGCCGTCCACGTAGGCGTTGATCGCGGTCGTCTTCTCCGAATAATTCGCTTCGTACACGCGCTCCGCCGGCACGCCCGCCTTCGCGGTCATCTCGAGCACGGCGTGCTCGAGCGCCGGATCGGACAGCCGCTCGTACTTGTAGAACAGCGGATCGATCGCCACCGGCCGGATGAACATCATGAAGACCAGGAACGGAATCGAGAGCAGCCAGAGCCGAAACCACCACGTGCCGCCCTTGCGCGCGAGCGCGAAGACGACGGCGCCGACGGCGAGGAGCAGCGCGTAGTCGACGCCGAACTGCACCCATTGATCCCGCCACCAACCACCGAACGACAGCGTCGAGACGTCGTACCTCCGCGCGACCGCGTACGACAGCAGACGAAGCGGCAGTCCCAGCGCGAATAAGGCCGCCGCGATGCCCGCGATATAGATCGGAAACCGCAGCCAGACGCCGGCGATCAGCGATTTCAGCCCCTGTGACAACGTGCGTGCGTAGCCGCTCGTCATGAGCCACAGCAGCATGCCCCATTCCCAGAAGTAACCAAGGAAGTACAACAGGTCGCGGATCGTCGAATACGAGGCCGCGCGCTTCGCGTCCGCTTCGCTCATGAACGTGAGCGGGTCTGCGGCCGTATCGGCCACCCCCGCCTCGAGCGGCGCCAGGTACGCGATCCAGAAATAAAGGCCGAGGATGCCGGTCGCGATCAGGAAAAACAGCATATACCTGCGGAAAACTGTGGCGCCGCGCTGCGGCGGGCGATGCGCCGCCTGTCGGTTCGGTGTTCGATGCGAGCTTCGATTCATTGTTCCGTATCACCGCCTGGATTTAAGTTACCCGAACCATTCGATCAGCGCGATCATCGTGATGAGTCCGAAGATGAAAGAAAACGTCGACGAGCTCTCGTGCCCGTCCCCATGGCTTTCCGGGATAAGCTCCTTATAGACGACGAACAGCATCGCCCCCGCGGCGAACGCCAAGCCGTACGGCACTAAATTCGATACATAAGATGTTAAGAAGAAGCCGAGCAAGCCCGTTACGATCTCGACGGCGCCGGTGAGCGTGGCGATCGCGAACGCTTGCCACTTCCTTACTTTCTGCGTGACGAGGAACAACGCGACGAGGAAGCCCTCCGGCGCGTTCTGGAGGCCGATGGCGAGCGCGATGAGCGGACCGAGTCCGGTGCTTTCGCTCGCGTAGCTGACGCCGACGGACAAGCCTTCCGGCAAGTTATGCAGCGTAATCGCGGTAATGATAAGCATGCTCTTGCGGTCGAACTGAACGGCGGACGACTTCGAATGCTCGAGGTCGATATGCGGCATATACCGTTCCATAACGCTCAGCACGATCGTGCCGAGCAAGATGCCGATCGTCACCGTCAGCAGGTTCGAATGATCGAGCGCGACGGGAATCAGGTTGAACACCGTGGCGGCGACCATGATGCCCGCAGTGAACGCCAGCAGAATATCCCGCCAGCGATGCGTCACGACCTTCATCATAACGATCGGCAATGCGCCGAGCCCCGTGGCCAAAGCGGAGACGATGCTCCCGATGAGGACGTCTTGCATTCCGCAGCCTCCTAGAAGTCATGAATCGATTGAGTTCCGTTTCCTCCTATAGTACCATTGGGAATCATAGGTTGAAAATAAGGAGGACCCCCCTTGAACGTCCATGAGTCGATCTCGGAACACTCGAAGAAACAGCACTTGCACCTCGTCGAGTTCGAAAAGCTGGATGCGATCCGCGAAGAAAAAATCGAAGAAGCCGTCCGCAAGTGCCGGAACGGCGAACCGTTCGACGTCGATGCC
>JAPSKX010000316.1 GCA_031181325.1 Paenibacillus sp. | reverse complement strand
AAATTCGGCGACATATCTACATAGGCCGGCGTAAATTCGAATCGCTTCGTCATAATGATCTTCAAGAGGTGCACCGTCGTCGCGGAAGTCGTCGCCAGCGCGATGCGTTCCGGAAGCGCTTCGCCGAGCGGCCGCTTCGTGAATAAAAACAACGAACCTACCGCTCCCTTCGCGCCGACCGAAAGCTCCGGCAGCAGCAGCAGCTCGTCCGCATGCTTCGCATACGCGAACGACGAGATGGATGCGACATCGATCTCGCCGTTCGACAATGCCGCGTTCAGCTCCGTGGGCGTCTTCGTCGTCACCTGGATCCGCGATTCGAGGCCCGCCGGCGGAAATCCGTAAAACACGGGCCATACGTTCGTAAAGACGATCTTCCCGAGGCGAATGTCCCGCTGCCGTCCCGTCTCGTCATTCCGCCACGTCATGCGGCGCCCCCTCTCCCCAACGCTGGTACAATTCGTGTTCGATGCCCATGCTGTCCAGCGTCTTGCCGACCATGAAGTCGATCAGCTCTTCGACGGTCTGCTGCCGATGATAGAAACCCGGGCTCGCCGGTACGATCCGTACGCCCATCCGGGCCAGCTTCAGCATGTTTTCCAGATGGATCGCATGCAGCGGCGTCTCGCGCGGCACGAGCACAAGTCTTCTGCCTTCCTTAAGCGTGACGTCCGCCGCTCGTTCCAGCAAGTTGTCGGACAACCCGTGGGCGATCGCCGCAAGCGTTCCCATGGAACACGGCGCGACGACCATCCCCTCCGCGCGGAACGTGCCGCTGGCGATCGCCGCGCCGATATCCTGAATCGGGTAATACTTCACCGGCGCGCTCCGTCCCGCGAATCTTGCTTCTATCGTCTGAAGCCGCTTCGCCGCATCCCATTCGAGCTCTTCCTTGAGCACGCGCCACCCCGCGTCCGTTACGACCAGGTGAACGGGGAAACCGAGCTCCGTCAGACGTTCGACCAATCGTACGCCGTACGCCGCTCCGCTTGCGCCGGTCAGACCCACGATCCAACCGCGCTTCGTTATCGCCCCGCTCATAGCACCGCCACGTCGATCAACGTGAACGTAAACATCACCATGCTGAGGATGCCGTTCATCGTCATGAAGGCGGTATTGATGCGGGACAAGTCGTTCGGCTTCACGAGCGCATGCTCGTAAAACAGGACGACGTATGCGATCGCGAGACCGATCAAATAGATCCAGTCGAGCTCCGCCATCCGCCAGATCGCGACGAGCCCTGCCGCCGTAATCACGTGAAACACGCGCGCGATCAGCAGCGCCTTGGCGACGCCGAACCGCGACGGAATCGAATGCAGCCCCTTCTCCCGGTCGAATTCAGTATCCTGGCATGCGTACAGAATGTCGAAGCCGGCCGTCCAGAAGGCGACCGTCGCGTACAGCACCAGCCCGGTCGCGTCGAACGCGCCGGTCACCGCGATCCAACCCCCGAGCGGTCCCAGACCGATCGTGAGGCCGAGCACGATATGGCAAAGCCAAGTAAAGCGCTTGGTGTAAGAATAGAACGTCAAGAAGAAGACGGCGACCGGCAGCAACCATACGCACAGGGGATTCAGCCGCGAAGCCGCGTAAAACAACAACACGAAAGAAATGACGATAAAGATCAGGACTTCCTTCTTGGACAGCAGCCCCGCGGGAATGGCGCGAAGCGCCGTGCGCGGATTTTCCGCGTCGATGGCGGCGTCGATCAACCGATTGAGGCCCATCGCGGCGCTGCGCGCGCCGACCATCGCCAGCGTGATCCAACCGATATCCGGCCAGGAAGGAAGCGAATCGTTCAGCGCGATCGACGCCAGAATCGCTCCCATGTAAGCGAAAGGCAGCGCGAAGATCGAATGCTCGAACTTGATCATTTCCAGAAACACTTTAATTTTATTCATGCTTTGTTCGACACCTTCGTTCCGATATGCATCGCGGCGGCGCCGAAGAGGAAGGCGCGTGACTTCACGTCCGCGAGGCCCGCGCTCCGGAATCGGTCCTCGAGCTCCCGTCGTCCCGGGAACGTCGCGAGCGATTCCGGCAGCCACTTGTATTGCTCGTACCGTCGCACGAACCACTTGGCGAGCCGCGGCAGGATGTGATTGAAATATAGCGAATGCCCCGTACGGAACGGCTCCGCGGTAGGCTTCGACGTCTCGAGACAGACGACCTTGCCGCCCGGCTTCACGACGCGGGTCATCTCCCGCAGCACGACGTCGATGTCGGGCACGTTGCGCAGCCCGAAGCCGATCGTCGCGAAGTCGAATCTTGCGTCCTCGAACGGCAGCGCCATCGCATTGCCTTGAACGAGCTCCACCCGCCCGTCGAGCCCTTCCTTCTCCACCTTGGCTCGTCCGACCTCCAGCATATTGCGGCTGAAGTCGAGACCGACGACCTCGCCCGTTCCGCTCGCCCTCGCGAGCGCGATCGTCCAGTCGCACGTGCCGCAGCAGAGGTCGATCGCGGATTGCCCCGGCCCGACGTTCATCTCCTTCATCGTTTCGTCCCGCCATGCCTTGTGACGGCCGAAGCTGATGACGTCGTTCATCATGTCGTAATTGGGGGCGACGCTCTCGAATACTGCGTGCACGTGCTTCTCCTTATCCCTTACCATGTGCTCACCTCAAATTTCTTGCGCTCTGGAAGCTTGTCCCCGGGCGAGCAGCGGCTCGGCGAGCCGGTGCAGCTCCTCCGCGAGCTTGTCCGAACCGATGCCGCGCAGCAGCTGGCGAAGCTCGGCGATCTTCGTCTCCCAGCGATCCGTGAGCCGTCCGATCAAGTTATACTTGATCAATACGGATTGCAGACGAGATTCGTCGATCTTGCCGCCGACGAATAAGTCGACTTCTTCCAGCGTACCGTGCTCGAGCACATACCAGTACGCCCATCCGTTCTCCACGTTGTCCGGCCGCATCCGTCCGAGCTCGCTCGCGATCAGTTCGCATTCCGCGATCGCCCGAAGGACGGCGGGACACGTCTTGCGGTACATGACGTCCATCCACGAAGAGAACGACACGAACAGATGCGTGTTGATCTCGACCGTCGCGCGGACGTATTCCTCCGCGGTTAAGAGCAGCCGCTTCGCCTTCAGATATACGTTCATCTTCAATCGGTTCACGTCGCATACCGCCTGCGAGACGAGCTTGATCGTCTGCACGCTCTCCGCCTGCGACAACAGCTGGTAGAACCGGCTGCTGAAATAATCGCCCGCGAGCACCGTCATCTGGCGGC